>NZ_JBHZCS010000031.1:0-117807 GCF_042755705.1 Nocardia sp. NPDC059154 | reverse complement strand
GGCCTCGAGGGTGCTGCCGAGGGCGGGGGTCGGGCCGTGGTCGAGGAAGACCTTGGTGGCGCCCGGGTTTCGCGACAGCTGGGCGGAGAAGCGCAGCTGGCTGGCCGCGTCCGTGCCGTACCCGACGCGGCGGCCGCCGACGGTCAGCGGGGCGTCGTCGGCGTAGGCGACGCCACGGCCGCCGAAGGCGGAGCCGAGTCCGGCGGCCATGGCCGCGGCGGCGCTGCCCCGCAGGAAGGTGCGCCGGCTCACGCGATGCCGTTTCAGATACGAACGGTGCCAGTCGTATTGCTCGTCCATCGTCATCTGCGCGGCGAGCTGTGCCGGAATGCCCGTGCGGGGCACCGTGCCGAGGGGATTCAGCATCGAGAAAACCTTGTCACCGTGAGTCCGTTTGCGCGGTCATCAAAACGCCGCAAGCTTACGGACTCGCGACATGGCGGTGAACACAGGACAATTCGCCCGGCGAGTCGTCGGAATCAGGCGGGCAGCGCGATGTGCGGGTCGGTCGAGCGGTACGGCTCGGCGCGCGGGCCGGTGGCGCAGCCGCGCAGCACGGTGGCGACGGCATGGTCGATGGCCGCCTCGCGATCGGCGGGCTCGGCGTCGGCCAGCGGGCCGTCGACGATCAGGCTCGCCAGCCCGTGTACGGCGGCCCATGCGGTGAACTCCGCGCCGGGACGCTGACGCGGATCCATGAATCCCGTCGCGACCAGGGCATCGATTGCGGTCCCGATGAGCTGGAAGATGGGATCCTCGAACACCTCTTTGTTCACGTCGACATCACTGCCGCAGAACGCGGTCCGGAACAGGCCGCGCTCCCGCTGGGCGTATTCGATGTAGGCGCGCCCGGCGGTGGCCAGCCGGGCGATCGCGGTCGCGGTCGGATCAGCTTGCGCCGGAACGTTTTTCATCGCGCCGTCGAGGGCCTCGAACAGGGCTTCCTCGGCCTGCCCGCGCACCGCGGCGAGCAGTTCCTCGTGACCGTTGAAGTGGCGGTACGCGGCGGTGGCGGTGACGCCGACCGCCCGGGCGGCGGCGCGGACGGTGACCGCGGTGGGCCCGCCGATCTCGGCGAGCTGCGCGGACGCGCTCACCAGGGCATTGCGCAGGTCCCCGTGGTGGTAGGGACCCTCGCGTGCGGGCTTCTTCGCCACATCGTCGGTGATGTCCACGACATTGATGTTGACACCTGTACAGATCGCGAGGCAAGTTAACACCCATAAAGTTCACGCCCGTCAACATCAACTCGCACGCCTCCGAGAGGAATCACCGATGAGCGCATTACTGGGCCGGATCGGCGACTTCGCCTTCCGGCGCCGTGGCCTGGTCGTCTCGATCTGGGCCATCCTGCTGATCGCCGTCGTCGGCGGTGCCGTGCTCGCGGGCGGCCGCCTCGACGACCGCTTCACCGTGCCCGGGGCCGAGTCCCAGCGGGCGCTGGACACCCTGTCCGAGACCGCGCCCGACGCGGCGGGAGCCAACGCGCAACTGGTCTTCACCGCACCCGAGGGACATCTCATCACCGAGGCGCCCTATCGCACGGCGATCCAGCACACCCTCGAGGTCGCCGGAACCGCGCCGGGAGCGATCGGGGTGACCACGCCCCAGCAGGCGGGAGCAGTCTCGCAGGACCAGCGCACCGCGATCGGTGTCGTGCACTTCGACGGCGACCGGTCCAAGGTGACCAGCGCCGCCCGGGACGCGGTCGAACAGTCGGGCGAGACCGCGCGCGAGGCCGGGCTGGACGTGTCGGTCGGCGGCTCCGCGTACGGGGCCGGGCAAATGCAGCCGGGCGTCACCGAGATCCTCGGGCTCGGGGTGGCGGTGCTGGTCCTGCTGATCACGTTCGGTTCGCTGGTGGCGGCCGGAATGCCGATCCTGTCAGCGGTTTTCGGCATCGCGGTCACGGTGGGCGGGCTGTCCGCCCTGAGCGCGGCGGTGCCGGTGTCGTCGACCGCGCTGACGCTGGCGCTCATGCTGGGCCTGGCGGTCGGAATCGACTACGCGCTGTTCATCCTGTCCCGGCACCGGTCCCAGCTGGCCGCCGGGCTGACGCCCCGGGAATCGGCGCGGCGGGCCAATGAGACCGCGGGCAGCGCAGTCGTTTTCGCGGGTACGACAGTGATCATCGCGCTGGCCGCGCTGAGCGTGATCGGCATTCCGTTCCTGACCGTCATGGGGCTGGCCGCCTCCGGCGCGGTGCTGATCGCGGTGGCGGTGGCGCTCACACTGCTGCCCGCGCTGGCCGGATTCGCCGGCGCCCGGCTGACGCCGCGGCCGGGCTCGCGCGCCCACCGGCAGGCCACCGCCACCGGAGCCGACAGCATGGGCGCGCGCTGGGCACGGCTGGTCACCGCGCGGCCGCTCGTCACCGTGCTGGCCGTGGCCGGGGCGCTGATCCTGCTGGCCCTGCCCGCCGCCTCGCTGCGAATGGCTCTGCCCGACAATGGTTCCGCCGCCGCGTCGACGGGTCAGCGGCAGGCCTACGACACCATTGCCGAGAAGTTCGGTCCCGGCTTCAACGGCCCGCTGGTGGTGGTCGTGGACGCGCCGAACGGCGACACCCGCGCTGCCGCGACGGTCGCCGACACGGTGCGCGGACTGCCCGACGTCACGTATGTCGCACCGCCGCAGCCGACCCAGCGGGCAGGCCAGTCGCTGATCATGGTGATTCCGGCCAGCGCGCCGGAGTCGCAGCAGACCACCGATCTGGTCCACGCCATCCGCGATCGGGCGCCCGGCGCGGTCCCCGGGGCCGACGTGGCCGTCACCGGCGACACCGCGGTCACCATCGATGTCTCGCAACGGCTTTCCGCGTCCCTGGTGCCGTTCCTGGGCATCGTGGTCGGCCTGAGCCTGGTGCTGCTGGTCCTGGTGTTCCGGTCGATCGCGGTACCGGTGAAGGCGGCAGTCACCTTCCTGCTGTCGGTCGCGGCGGCGCTGGGCACCACGGTCGCGGTCTTCCAATGGGGTTGGGCCGCGGACCTGTTCGGTGTCTCGAAGGTCGGGCCGGTGGTGAGCTTCCTGCCGATCATCCTGGTGGGCGTGCTGTTCGGGCTGGCCATGGACTACCAGGTGTTCCTGGTGTCCGGGATTCGCGAACAGTGGCTGCACCGCCGCGACGCCGGAGCGTCGATCATCGAGGGCACCCGTCACAACGCCCGGGTGGTGACGGCCGCGGCGACGATCATGGTGGCGGTCTTCGCCTCCTTCGTCCCCACCGACGACGCCATGATCAAGCCGATCGCCTTTGCCCTGGCGGTGGGTGTGCTGGTGGACGCGTTCGCGGTCCGGCTGACGCTGGTCCCCGCGGTGCTGGCCCTGCTCGGCCGCCGGGCGTGGTGGCTGCCCCGCCGCCTGGATCGGGTGCTGCCGACGCTGAATATCGAAGGGCCGCAGGAGGACAGCGAGCCGGAGCCGCAGCGCGAACTGGCCGCGGTCTGAGCCCGGCGACGCCCGAAACCGGTTGGGCTCAATCGGTTTCGGGCGTCATCAGTCCCTGGTGGGTCGCCTCGTACTCGGTCTCGAAGGCCCGCTCGCGGCGACGTTCGCGCAGCTTCCACCCGATCAGCGCGAGCACGACGATGGCGACGACACCGATGGCCAGGTCCCGGCCGACCGTCTTGGCCACCGCCTCGTAGGACTGCCCGGCCACGAAGCCGAGCACCACGAACGTGGTGCCCCAGACGATTCCGCCGGCGGCATTGAACAGCAGGAAGCGCCGGTAGGGCATGCGCGAGGTGCCTGCCAGCGCGGGCATCATGGCCCGGAAGAACGCGGTGAACCGGCCGAGGAACACCGCCCAGCCGCCGCGCCGGGCCAGATAGTCCTGGGCGCGGTCGAGGCGGCCGCGATGCCGGTCCAGCATCGAGGCCTGCAGCAGCCGCGGGCCCACGTGTTTGCCGACCTCGTAGCCCACGCTGTCGCCGAGGATGGCGGCGGCCACCACCAGCAGGATCATCAGCCACAGCAGCACATGTCCCTGGCTGGCGGCCACACCGCCGAGCACCGCCGCCGTCTCACCCGGGATCACGAAGCCGACGAAGATCGCGTCCTCGGCAAACACCAGCAGGGTGACGACCAGGTACACCCAGATCGGCGCGATATCCAATATCCGGTGCAGCAGCGAATTCATGTCCGCCACGGTACCCAGGCCGCTCGACCCGGGTGCTCGGGACGCTCAGCTCGCGGACGCCGCCACCCGAGCCTGTTCGGGCCGCCGCCGCAGCAGCGCCCACAGGCCCAGCGCACAGCCCACCGCGAGCGCGATGGCCGCGCAGCCGGGTGCGAACGAGGTGAAATCGGCGATGGTGCAAGGCTTTCCGGGGTCGATCAGCAGGCAGTGCCCGCGCCGGGCGTAGTCGCGTAGCGCGAGCACCGGTGAGGGCACGTAGATCAGGGCGATGCCGAGCACCCGGGTGGAGCCGTAGCGCGGGGTGACCGCGCCGAAACAGTAGCCCGCCAGCAGGGCGAGCAGCGCGTGCCCGAGCACGGTGAGGGCGACGGGATGCCCGGCCACGACCGTCAGCACCGCGTAGACGGACAGGCCGATGATGCCGACCGCGGCGGCCCGCACACCGGGCCAGCGGATACCCGCCACCAGCCCGCCGGCGACCAGCACCAAGAGACCCCAGATCGACCATCCCGGAATGCTCGTCACGAGGACGGCGCTGCCCGTCCCGGCGAGCGCCACCGCGAGCAGCACCTGGACGCCGTCCCGCTTGGGCAGCATGAGCGCGGTGAGCAGGGCCCCGGCCGCCGTCGCCGCGGCCGTCGCCGCGATCGTGAGCGGGCTGTCGCCGTGGCGGGCCAGCACCCCGGACCCGACCAGGTCGACGCCGATCATGAAGGCGCCCGCGATGATCGGGACGATGGGCAGCTGGATCGAATGCGCCTCCACCGGATGCGCGCCCGGCTCGCGCAGGAACCGGAATCCGATGACGAGCAGGGCCAGCGCGATCAGCCACAGCGGGGGCGCGTCGAGGGCGGGCCAGTTCTGCGGGAAGTGCGGATCGGCCAGCTTGGACTCGGGTTCCGGAATGAGGTCCTGGGCGACCACCACGCTGCCGAGCGCGCCCAGCAGCCACGCCGACGTCGCCCAGGTGTACCGGGATTCGACGCGGGAGCGGGACAGCACCCCGGCCCCCGAACCGCCGAGAATGAGCCCGCCGGCAATGGAATCCAGGAAGTTGAGGGTGGCCAGCGAGGTGCCGAGCACGGCGTGGCCCCCCAGCAGGTGATTGACGAACAGCAGCGCCGCCCCGCCCAGCGCCACACCCCAGCGCAGGCTCTGCCCGCCCAGCGCGGTGGACAGCACCGCGGTCACGATCGCGACCAGCGCCCCCGCCGCAATCGCCTGCGGCAGACTGAAGACCAGCAGATCCAGGTGCAGCGCCGAACTGCGGGAGGTCCACGCGAAGTCGATGGGCACCATGAGCGACAGCCCGGCGACGAGCGCCGCCAGGAACGCGGTGCCCGTCTCGATGGCGTCGCGGCCGCCCCGGACCCTCATCGGGATCCGGTGGACCGAGATCCGTCCAGCCGCTGACCAGCACTCATGGCGCCAGATTAGCAATCATCACGCTATCGATCCGGGAGGTCGGCGGCCGCGTCCTGCCACCCGCGATTCGCTCACTCCGGGCCGGTGAGCATGCCCGGCTCACGCGGTTTCGACCGCTGTCCGCTGCGGCGCGAGGCGGCCCTGCGCCGACCGGCGCAGCAGCAGCCAGGTCACCAGGATCATGACGATGATGGACGGCTTGCCCAGGATCAGGGTGGCCACGCCCAGCAGGACCACCTGGTCTGCGAGGTAGAACGGGACGATCACCGCCAGGTGCACCAGCCAGAAGATCAGCCAGCCCAGAGTGATTCGCCGGTGCAGGGCCAGGTGCTCGGCGGGCGGGCCGGCCGGTTCCAGGCGCAGCCGCTGGGTGATCCACAGGCTCAGCGGGCGGCGCGCGAACAGACTCGCGCCGAACGCCGCCGAGAGCAGGACGCAGCCGAGGAGATCGGGCAGATAGAAGTCCCGGCCGCGACCTGTGCACATGACGAACACGGAGTACAGCGCGACCACTGCGATGGATCCGCCGACCACCTTGACCGAATCGCCGCGGACCAGGCGGTAGCCGCCCAGCGCGACGGCCACCACGAGCGCGACCGCGATCCCGATCCACGGGTCGAAAAGCTTGTATCCGAGCAGGAATCCGACCGCGGGCGCCGCGCCGTCGGCGACGTGCCGCGGCCCGTGATGCTCGAGGAACTTGCTCCACGCGTCTTTCAGGTCGGTGCGCCGGTGACCTGTACCACTCATGCGGCCGAACCTACTGCAGAAGTACTGCAATCACGAACGGTCCGGGAAGATGCCGTGCGGCGGGCGAAATCCCGTTAGGCCCGGTGCGCGAGGACCATCGCCATCGCGGCGAGCCCCACCGCCGCCACACCCGCGGACACCAGGAGCAGCAGCGGCCCGGTGCCGCGATGCGCGCCGCGGTGCAGACTTCGGCTGCGCGCCATGGCGATTGCCGCCACCAGCATCATGACCACGGCCGCGCTCAGCGGCAGCAGACCGGTCGGCCGCCAACCGATCCCGCCCTCGGCGGCCACCTTCGTGAACAGTGCGGCATTGGCGATGGCGGAGATGGCGGTGCGCCGCCAGGCCAGCGCGGTGCGCTCGGTCGCCAGTCCGGGATCGCGGGCGACCGCCGGCGTGCTCACAGGCTGAGCACGCCGACCACGGCGATAGCGGAGATCAGCGCGACACCGGCCGCGAGTACCGGGATCAGCGCATTGCCCGGCAGCCGTTCGCCCGCCCGCATGGCCCGTTCCACCTTGCGCCACTGCGCGTACGCCCCGATCGCGAGCACCACCGCCAGCACGATGGCCGACATGGCGATGGCCGCGCGCACGCCGTGGATGCGGAAGCCTTCGACCAGCGTGTGGACGGCGACGCCGCCCGCGAGCAGGCCCAGCGCGGTGCGGATCCAGGCCAGGAAGGTGCGTTCGTTCGCAAGGGTGAATCGGTAGTCGAGTTCGGTCTGCTCTTCGGAAGCCACCCCTCCAAGTTATTGCGTAATAACTGCAATAGCAGCACAGTGTGAGCACTCGGACAGGCCGGTGACCGGCTATGGCCGGCGCTAGTCAGCGCACTCGGCCGCCGGATCCTCCGCAAGAAAGGCGTCGAGAACCTTCGCGGTGGCCTCGGCGGGGATGCCGTGATCCGCGCCGCCCGGCACCTCCACATAGCGGGCGCGGGCGAGTTCGGCGGGCAGCGCCCGGGCGGCGGAGCGAACGCCGGGCCAGGATTCGGGGGTGCTGATAACAAGGGGCGCGAGGTCGAGGCGGGCCATGGCGGGGGTCGGCAGGTTGGGCGGGCGGCAGATGGCGGCGTCGTAGACCACCGTCTGAGCGATGGCTTCCAGGTGTGGCCAGACCGGTGAGTGCTTCACCTGCTCGACCACATCCGGCGGCAGGCCGATGCCCTCGAGCTGCATCAGTTCCACGGCCGCGCGCCGATGAGAGCCGGGTCGACGACGTCGTCGACGAGGACGGCCTGCGCGCGTTCCGGGTGTGGCTGGCTGACCTGCTCGGCTGCTCACCACCGTCCGCCGCCGCGGAGGCGCAGCGGCTGGCCGCGCTGGTGGTCGAGCTCATGCCCGATGATCCGGAGGCGGGCGGGCTGAATGCCCTTGTCCTGCTGCAGCAATCGCGTGCGGTCGCGCGGACCGGGGTCGGCGGGACGCTGGTTCCGCTCGAGGAACAGGATCGCGGCCGCTGGGATCGGCAGCTGATCGCGGCCGGGCTGGCCGAGCTGCGCCGCACGGCCCGCCGGGATCGGCGAGGTCGGAGGCTGATTCAGCCGGCCGGGTCGGCGGGCGCCTGTTCGATCGGGAAAAGGATGGGGCTCAACAGGTATTGGTCGCGCCCGGAGCCGGGCTGATTGGCCAGGCGCGGCAGGATCACCGCGCGCAGCTCCGCGATCAGCTGCTCGAGTTCGTCACGGTCGAGCCAGAGCGCGTGCTGGCGGAAACCGACGAGATCGGCTGCCGGATCCGCGTTCTCGCCGTCGAGGTAGGCATTGAATTCGGCGACGAGCACAGCCATCGCGAGGGCGAAGACCGGACGGTAGCCGTCGGCGGGCAGTGCGGCGGCGGCCTCGGCGCTGATGGCCGCGTTCTCCTGACGCAGCCGGTAGCGGCGCTCGACCGCGCCGCGCACCCGCCGCTCCTCGGCGACCTCGAGAATGCCAGCGGCAGTGAGGGCGTCGACGTGGCGGTACACGGTCGCTTTCGAGGTGTCCGGCAGGCGGGCACAGAGGTCGCCGGTGGTCAGGGTGCGGTCGCCGCGCAGGGCGTGCACGATGCGCAGCCGCGCCGGATGTGCCAGCAGCTCGAAGGTTTCCACTTCCCAACCTTCTCATAGGCTGCTACCTTTCTCAATCATAAGAATGGTTGCACTGATTGAGAAAGGTTTGCGGACATGACCGTAGACATCGATCCCGAGACCGTGGCCGCCACCGTGGCCGACCTGCTGCGGAACGAGCGATTCGACGAGCTGGCGGAGCTGTTCGCGCCGCGACTGGCGGCCGTGGTGTCCGCGGCGACCGTCCGGGCCGGGTGGACCGGTGAGATCGCCAAGATCGGCGCGGTCCGGTCGGTCGGCGCCGCGGTCACCCGGCCCGCCGCCGACGGGCTGACGTCGGTGCACTTGCCGGTCACCTGCGAGCGGGGTGCGCTCGCGGTACACCTGGCGGTGGACGCGGCGGGCCGGCTGCACGGGCTCCGGCTCGCCGCACCGGCCGAATCCGGCTGGACGCCACCGGATTACACGGTGCCACGCCGATTCCGCGAACAGGACGTCACCCTCGGCGCGGGCGATACCGCGGTAACCGGCACGTTGACCGTGCCGGTCGGAAGCGGATCCCGGCCCGCCGTGGTGCTGGTGGCCTCCGGGCCCGCCGACCGGGACCTCACCACCGGACCCAACAAACCGTTCAAGGACCTGGCGTGGGGGCTCGCCAGTCGCGGTGTCGCCGTGCTGCGTTTCGACAAATTGACCCACGCGCACAGCGAATTCGAGAATGCGGCGGGGTTCACCATGGTCGAGGAGTACCTGCCGCATGCGCTGGCGGCGGTCGAGGTGCTGCGCCGGGAGCCCGGGGTCGACTCGGCCCGGATCTTCGTGGCCGGGCACAGCGGCGGCGGCAAGGCCGCGCCGCGCATCGCGGCCGCCGACCCGGGCATTGCCGGGGTGGCCGTGCTGGCCGGGGATACCGTGCCGCTGCCGCGGTCGATCCTGCGCGCGCTGCGGCACATCGCGGCGGTCGAGCCCGAGCAGGACATCGGCGAGTTGCTGGAGAGCATGCGTGCCCGGGCGGCACGGACCGAAAGTCCCGCGCTGTCAACCGAAACCCCGGCCGCGGACCTGCTGTTCAACTGGCCCGCATCGTATTGGCTGGACCTGCGGGACTACGACCAGGTCGCCACCGCCGCCGCGCTGGACAGACCCATCCTGCTCATCCAGGGTGGCCGCGACTATCAGGTCACCGCCGACGAGGACCTGCCGCTGTGGGAGGCCGGGCTGGCCGGGCGACCCGATGTCGCCATTCGTGTCCACCCCACGGTCGACCACATGCTCTGCTCCGGTACCGGACCATCCACACCCAGCGGCTACCTGCGACCGCAACATGTCGATCCGGCGGTGATCAGCGATATCGCCGACTGGCTCGGCGCGGAACCCGTCCGGCCGCGCCTGGGCGAGCGCCTGACAGAGGGCTGGAAACGCTTGCGCGGCACGGCCTCTCGAGCCAGCATCAGCGGATGAAAATGAGACATGTTGCAGTGTTGACGGCGAGCGCGGCGGCCGCGGTCGGTGTCGCCTCCGGAAGCGCGGGCGCGGCACCCATGCACACCCGCGACACCGCCATCGCGTTCGCCTATCTCGACGCGCTGATCAGCCACGACGCGTCGGCGGTGCCGTTCGCGCCGGACGCGACGCGGTTCGAAGCGGGCCTGCAGACCGGCTTTTCGGGGCCGCAGCTCACCTACGACCTCGAGCACGGGCCGCAGTATTCGCTCGTGCAGCGCTTCTACAACCTGCGCCTGACCGAGGCGGACGGTGTGGTGACCGCGCGGTATCTGCTGGATTCTGGCGTCGCGGGGGTGCGGCTGGTGACGGTGGACATCACCGAAACCTTCGCGATCAGTGACGGTCTCATCCACACCATCGACGCCACTATCGTTCCGGTCGGCTAGCTCACCCGGGAGCGGCGCATGAGCAGCAGTGGCCGTCCCGTCGACACCACCCAGTACTCGAAGGCGTTGAGGCCGGCCAGGATCGCGGTCGCCGTGGCCAGCGTCGCGATCTGCGGCAGCAGCGGCGCGGCGGCGGTCAGGACCGCCAGCGCCAGCGCGGTGGCGAACCGGCCGAGGGTGGCCGCGCCGAACATGCGCCAGCGGGTGAACAGGAAGGTGGTCACGTACAGGGTGGCGCCCAGCGGCAGCAGATATCCGGTCACGCTGTGCGCCACCGCGGTCGGATGCTCGACCATGGTGCGCGCGCCCACCGCCACCAGCACCAGGCCGATCACCAGCAGCAGGTGCCCGTAGCTGAGCACATCCCGCACGACCGTGCCGCGCACCTGGTTGGTGCGCAGCGAATGCTCGACCGCGGCGAAGCCGTAGGCGAAGTACAGCCACCACAGGCCGCAGCCGAGCACGAAGATCAGCACCACCGCGATCCAGGCCACCACGCCCAGATGTGCTTCCGCCGCTTGGGAACCCACCGAGGCGACGGTCTCGCCGAGCGCGATGATGACGAAGGTGGCGAAGCGTTCGGGCAGATGGGTCGCACCGAACTGGACCTTCTCCAGGCGGCGCGCCAGCAGTGCCGGACCGCCGAAGGCCAGCGCCACCGCGATGATCCAGAGCCCGTTGCGCATTCCGCCCGCGGGCGCGAGTGCGGCCGCCACCAGGAGCACCGCCGCCGCCAGGGTCACCGTGAACGGATTGAGCCAGTTCCCGAAGGTCCCCGCCGACGAGAACGCCCGCTTGTGCTGCATCTCGCCCCACAGCAGCAGCCGCAGTGCCAGGTGCGCGCCGGCCAGCAGCAGCGGTTGCGCGTGCCCGGTGAACGCGTGTGGCGCGGTGATCGCGATGACGAACATGCACAATCCGCAGGCGAACAGGAATATCCGCTGCTGGTTCGAGTCCTCCACCCCGTGCACGGCCAGCGTGGTCCCCACCCACGACCACCACATGATTCCCAGCAGCAGCACCGTCTGCCCGACCGCGCCCCAGCTCTGCCCCGCCACCGCCACGTGCGCGGCCTGCGTCACCGCGAACACCAGTACCAGATCGAAGAACAACTCGGCCCAACTGGCCCGCTCATGCGCCTCGTGTAGAGGTTCAGTCACACCTGTAAATCCCTGCCTAGCTCCACATCCAGCGGGTTCACTCTAGATCGTCTGGGCGGCATCGGCTTCCGTCAGGGCGCGGAGGAAAGCGGGTTGGACCTCGGGCCAGTCGGGGCGCCAGCGGCCGGCGGCCTGGTCGGCGGCGAGGGCGGCGAGGGTGGCGACGACGTGGGGGCCGCCGTCGAGGATGTAGCGGACCGAGCCGTGTTCGGCGCACTGGGCGGTGACGGTGGCGAGCAGGGTCTTGGCGGCGTCGGTGCGGCCGGTGGCGGCGAGGCAGGCGACCAGCAGACGGCGGGCCTTCAGGAGTTCGCGGGGGCGGCGGACGGCTTCGAGCTCGTCGACCCATTCCTGGGCCCAGGTGCGGGCCAGTTCCCAGGATTCGGTGGCGGATTCGGCCAGCAGCAGTCGGATGGCGGTGAATTCCTCGTACAGGACGGTGAATTCGTCGATGGGGTCGATCGGGGTGCGGCGGTGGGCGTGGTCGACCACCGCGAGCGGGCCGAAGTCGGGGTGCGGCGGCAGGCCCAGGCGCAGCCGCTCGTTCTCGACCTCGGCGCGCAGGCGGGGCAGCGACATCGAATCGGCTACGCGCGCACCCTCGTTCAGGCGGCGGATGGCTGCGGCGCGGTCGCCGCGCAGCGCCTTCACCCGGGCGCCGACCACGTAGCGGGCCAGTTTGAAGTCGACGACACCGGCGTCGGCGCCGAGTTTGTAGCCCTCGTCGAGCAGGCGCTCCGCCTCGGCGACCTCGCCACGCTCGTAGAGCAGTTCACCGAGCAGCGATCCGGCCAGGCGGGCCCCGTAGGAGTGGCTGCCACCGGATTGCTTGGCGATCTTCAGGGCGCTGCGGAAGTACTCCTCGGCGCGCGGGATGTCGAGTTGCAGGCTGGCGGCCAGGCCCAGAAAGCACAGGCCGTGAACATTGTTGTAGGAGCCCTTGTTCCGGCGCATGTACGGGGCCGACCACTCCTGGATGCGGATCGCCTCCTCGAAGTCGTGGCGGTAACCCGCGGCGAAACTCGCGCAGTTGGCGCCGATGGCCACCACATACGGTGAGAGCTCGTCGGCCATGGCGAAACACGGTGCGAGCCAATCCTCCACGCCGGTCAGCACATCCGCGCGGACGGTCACCACCGCGTGCACCACACCCGCTTCGGCGCGCAGCCGGGTCGCGGTCCGCGGGTCGAGACCGCCGCGCTCGAGCGTCTGTTCCGCCAGGGACAGCGCGCGTTCGGCCGGACCGGCCCGGTGCAGCAGGATATTCGCCCACGCCAGATCCAGTTGCAGCCGTGGATGGGATTCGATGACGGCCGGCGGCAGCTTGTTCACCAGGCCGATGAGGCTGGACATCTGGCCGTATTCGAGCAGCGACATGCCGTCGCGCTCCACGATTTCGACCGCACGCTGCTCGTCACCGGCCAGCAGGGCGTGGTCGACCGCCTCGCTCACGTGCCGGTGCCCGGCGAACCACTCCGAGGCCGCGCGATGCAGGCGGTCGATCTCCGCGGGCCGATCGTGTTCGAGCCGCTGCCGCAGGAAGTCCTGGAACAGCTGGTGGTAGCGGAACCACGGGCCGCCGTCGACCCGGCGCAGGAACAGGTCCTGCTGCTCGATCCGTTCCAGCAGGGCCTGCCCGTCGGGCATGCCGGTGAGCGCGGCGGCCAGCTCGCCGCAGGTGCGTTCGGTGACCGAGGTCGCCACCATGAAGTCGAGTACGCCGGGTTCGAGGGCCTCCAGCACGTTCTCGGCGAGGAATTCGCCGATGGCGTGGTGACGTCCGGTGAGCTGCCCGATCAGCTGCCCGGGATCGTCACTGCCGCGCAGCGACAGCGCCGCCAGTTGCAGTGCCGCGACCCAGCCGCCGGTGGATTCGGTGAGGTCCGCCACGTCGTCGCGGTCCAGTTCCAGCCCGCCCAGCTCGACCAGCAGGGCATAGGCCTCGCCGGTGGTGAATCGCAGTGCGGCGGTGTCGATTTCCACCAGTTCGTCGCGGGCGCGCATGGAGCTCATGGGCAGGCCGGTCTGGTGGCGACTGGTCACCAGCATGCGCAGCACCGGACTGCAGCTCTCGATCAGGAAGCGCAGCGCGGCCTGGGTATTCGGGCCGCTCACGCGATGCCAGTCGTCGATGACCACGGTCAGCGGCTCGCCGCGCTGGTCGATATCGTTGATGAGCGAGGTCAGCACGAAGCGCCCGGCCTCGTCGCCGTGTTCCTCGAGCAGTTCGCCCAGTTCGCGCGCCAGGGCAGGCCGGACCGCGCGCACCGCTTCGATCAGGTGGGAGAGGAACCACACCACATTGTCGTCGTCGTTGTCGACGGTCAGCCAGGCCACCGATCCCCCGGCGACGGTGACCGCCGCACACCATTGCGCGGCAAGGGTGGTCTTGCCGAAACCGGTGGGGCCGTGGACGACCGCGAGCCGCCGGTCGTTACCGGAGCGCAGTGCGTCGAGCAGGCGCGGGCGGTCCACCAGGACCCGGGTGAGGGTGGGCGGGCGCAGCCGGGTGGCCGGGACCGGCGGCGTGGCGGTGGTGATGCGGGATCGCCGGCGCCCGGCCTGGGGCGGGGTGGTGCGGCCGACTGTCCGGGCCCGGTCCGTCGGCGGTGGCGGTTCCGCGGCGGGCGCCGGAATCGGTATGTCGTCGGGTGGCAGCCCGTGCCGTTGCTGGATATCCCGCAGCGCCGCACCGAATTCGGCGGCGGAGCCGGGGCGTTGGGAGCGCTCGCGCGACATGGCCGCCTCGATCGCTCCGGTGAGGTCGGCGGGCAGGCCCTCCCCGGTCAGGTCCGGCATCGGATGCCTGGTGATCCGCACGAACTGTGCGACCAGCTGTTCCCCGCTGCGCCGTTCGAACACCGCGTGCCCGGTGGCCGCGCAGAACAGGGTCGCCGCCAGGCTGTAGACGTCGGCGGTCACATCCGGGGCCTGCCCCTGCAGCACCTCCGGCGCGGTGTAGGCGGGCGACCCGGTGATCGTGCCCGCCGCGGTCTCGAATCCGCCTGTCACCCGCGCGATTCCGAAATCGGCGAGCTGCGGCTCCCCGTACTCGGTGAGCAGGATGTTCCCGGGCTTCACATCCCGGTGCAGCAGTCCCCGCCGATGCGCCGTCTCCAACGCTCCCGACAGCCGCACCCCGAGATGCAGCACCTCCGGCCATTCGACCGGCCCACCCTGCTGTATCCGGGTATCGAGCGACCCGTGCGCATGGAACGGCATCACGATGTACGGCCGCCCGGTATCGGTGGACCCGACCTCGAACACGGTCACGATGTTCGGATGCCCCGACAGCTTCCCCATGGCGAGCTGCTCGCGCACAAACCGTTCCAGGCTGTCGGATTCCAGGTCCGCGGTCAGTACCTTGATGGCGACGGTGCGCCCCAGCGCGTGCTGAAAACAGCGGTACACCACGCCGAATCCCCCGCGCCCCACCTCGACCGGCTCCCCGAACCCGGCAGCCGCCAGTTCCGCCGCGAACCCGAGAGTCTCTTCGCGGCGCGTGGAAAACGGATCGACATGCGGCACAGCGACCCCGATACGAAAACGAGCCAGTCACCCCGAGCATAAGCCGATCACCGCCGCCGCGCGCCGATCTCCGGCCGCGTGAATCTGCGCCGCGCATCGGTCAGCCAGTCGGGCCGTTCCCGCCGCAGCCGCAGCACCTCCCCGACGGTCCAGCCGCAACCCAGTTCCGGCAGGTCCCCGACCGCGATGTTCAACCGCGCGGCCGCGGCCGCGCGCTTCAAGGGCGTTGCCGCCGAGGCACTTCGATTCCGCTTCGTTGTCATGGTCGTCAATGGTGAGGACGGTCCGTGCGGCGGCGCGGCGGTTCGGCGACTTCGCACCCCCTCGGTGGTTCAGCGCGGCCGGAAGAAGTCCGCGGACTCGGGGTCGAGGGATAGAAGAGCTCGATGCGGAGTTCCTCGAGCGTGATGCCGATGGCGGCGTCGAAGCGGGCGGCCAGCAGCCCGGTGCGGATCAGGCGGTCACCGAACCAGCGCCGGATAGGGCTCGTGCGCGCGCAGCAGCCGGTCTATGGCCGTGGTGACCGGTTGCCAGCGCGGATCACGCACCGGCACATCGGGATAGGCGGGCGCGAAGCCCGCCGCCTGTAGTAGCTGATCGATCAGCTCGTGGTCGCCCATCGGTTTGGGGAAAGGGTAGCGGTTCGGCATCTCCAGCCTCGAGGTGCCGAAGGCCTCGTCCGGGCCCGACGGCTGCCCGGTCCGTGCAGTTCCCAGTCGAAGATCGAGCTGTAACTTATTCGGTAGGAAGGGTTTTCACAGCTCGCACTTAACTCCGACTGATCGTTGACAGAGGTTCGGCATCGACGATGGCGCGGTCGTCCCGGTGGGCCGACGCTTCCGGATCCAGATTCGACGACAAGGAGGTCATGGTTGAGGCTGATGTGGAGATCGGCCCGGGCTGTCGCTGCCTGTGGTATTTCACTGGGGCTGTTGGGGGTTGGTGCATAACCGCAGGGGGCTGATCCGGGGCAGCCGCCGACGATCGGGTCGCAGTGCCCGGTGCCTGGGAGCTCGCCGCAGAGCGGCTTGCCTCCGCGGGATCAGCCGCGGTGCCCCCGGCCAGTTGACCGAAACTAACTCGATCCTGCCTCCCTCCCGCGTGGGAGACAGGTCGTCAGCATGTCGAAAGACAAAGTACAACAGGAGTTTCCTATGTTCCGCTTCTTGCTGCCCTTGACGGGTAGCTGGCTGCCGCCAATCGGCACATGGCTCCCGCTGCTGGTCGTGGTGGTGACCGGTAGTGCGAACGGTGTCTGCTCATCGGATTGACCCGAGTGTCGTGTTGTGCGGGACAGGTATCGAGTCTGTCCCGCACAACGGTCCCGAAGGCGCTCGCTGTTGCGAATGCGCTTCGGGGGAATTGTGGAGCTATAGGTGAGGTCTCCGGTATTTCGGATTCACGCCAAGCACCCGCACAGGTGACCTGCCCGTGAGCGACCGCCACCGCTACGAGCCCGGTGACACACCCTCGACCATCCTAATCACTGCAGCCCTTGCCTGAAGTTCCTTGTGTCGCAAAGGGAATCATCAGAAGGCTTGCATTGGATGAAAGTCGTCTGGCGGCGCGACGGGCACCGATTACAGAATGAAGGCGCCCGTGACGCTCCACAGTGTCCGTCATCACTACGCTGGAGCATCGTCCCCCGCGGGCCGTGCGTGCCGACCGAGGTCCTCCCCCTCCCTCCCGGCATCTCGGCGGCACGCACACTGCACCTCGGTAGCTGGCGAGCGAGAGCGGAACTCCCCCAACGACGCTGGGCGAAATCGGCGTCGGCACTGCCGTGGAGCTGCACCCCTGGGACCGGAGTCGACACGACTCGATCCGATCCGATCCGATCCGAGATGACGAACTCACAAGCATCGCCACCACAGCGTGATTGATGTATGGACCGATCGCCATGGCTTATGGAAGGCATCACAGACCGCGAAGGTCCATAGCGCACAGCCTGACCGACTTCAACATTCGTGGACAAGCAGACCTACACAGCTCGCACATAGGTTACGGACAGCTGAGGGACAGCAGCACCGACCATACTGGTCAATCGTCCAGGTCGGGATGGTTCCCGCACGCCCAAATCAGGTGAAGGTAGTGGCTGTGGCTCGATTCTCCAACGGCGAATCCGTCCTCTCCCGTGTGGTCAGACTGGTGGAGGCCGTCGCCGATAATGACTCCCCGTTGTCCGTCTCGGAACTGTCCCAACGCACCGGGCTGCCGTTGCCGACCGTCTCGCGCACCGTATCCGAACTGGTTGAACGTGACTGGCTGCGACGAGACATGAGTCGGCGCGTCGACATCGGCCCGCGAGTCTGGGAGCTGGCTAACCGGAGAGCCCCGTTCCACGATTTGCGTGCCCTCGCGATCCCGTACATGACTCGGCTCAGCGCCCAGGTCGGCCGCAATGTGGGCTTGGCCGTCCGTCAGGAGCGCGAAGTCCTGTTCATCGAAAGGGTGTCGGCGCCTGGCGTCTTCTCGGCCGTGCCGCGCGCAGCCGAGCGACTTCCATTGCACAGGTCTGCGGCCGGACTGGTGCTTCTGGCGTATGCGCCAAATACGCTGCAGCGGGAGGTGTTTTCGAAGCCTCTGCACCCGTACGCACCGCCCGGCGCGGTCACCGCCACCCGGCCTCTACGCGAGCAGCTCGATGAGATACGGAGGCGGGGCATCGCACACTACAGCGGCCTAGCGGACCCGAACACGATCTCGGTTCCGATTTGGTCGGACGCCGGCACTGTGGTGGCGGCCCTTTCCACCATGCCGCCGACCGACGGCAAGGATCCGAGTAATGTATACGCGCTGACACGGATTACAGCGCACCTGATCGGACGAGCACTGTCAGCCGTGGGTTCGGTGGCGGAAAGCAATACTCAGCTCTGAGCATGCGCGAAACCCGATGTTCGAGTTCTCCCCCATCGACCAGCCGACCGCGAAATCGACCACGCCCCAGTCGATCTCACCCAACCATGGTTGCCGCCATGGTCAAGGCGCACCACGGCACGATAACTTTCGAAAGTGCGCCGGGCCGAACCGAATTCACGGTCAGCTTGCCCGCCACGCCAAGGTAGAGGACACCGCTGTGCACAGACGCGACGCTCAGCCGACCCCGTCGGCTGAGCGTCTGTGCGCGACACTCCCTGTACGACACTGGGATTCCCCGGTGCCGTACAGGTCGGTATCAATTGGCGGACGGGCACTGCGGAGGCTGACCGTTCGGCTGGCCGCCCTGAGGCGGCTGACCCTGGCCATCCTGCGGAGGCGGACCGTGCTGGTCGCCGGGCGGAGGCGGGCACTGCTGGGCGGGAGCCGCGCCGCCCGGCTGAGCCGGGCCGGGATCGGCGCTCGCCATACCAGTGCCGATGCCGAGCAGTGCGACGGTGACCGCCCCTGCCGTAGCGATCCGCGCGAGCTTCGAAAGAGCCATCTGCAGTCCTCCTGTATCGGTATGCGAATCCGCATGTCGGTCCGCGGTTTCGGTCAACGCCAAGATCGTCACCTCGCAGCATGGGACGGGCGTTGGCATGAGCTAGGTGCGCGCTGTGAAGGCGGACGGCGCACGTAGCGGACTTGACGCTTCGTAACGGCAGATCGGGTATCCGAGGGGCCCGCCGTGCCCTCGCGCCTGGCAGGTGCACAGTGAATTCCATACGACGAAGAGCAGTTTCCAAAGCGATCTCCCCGCCGTGGACTATCACGACAGCGCGCTATTTGAGCGAAGTTCGCGCCGTGTTATCGGTTGGCAGGGTCACGCGGCGGGACCGGGCAGAGCCCTCGTAGGGCTGCTCGTGCTCGAGTACCACTACCTAGCAGCTGAGTAGCCGGATTGAAACTACCGCGGCCGAGGTAGTTTTCGGCCCGACGGTGATGGTGCAGCTCAGCAGCGTTAGCCACTGGTCAACCTCCGTGTGTGCGATGCACTCGAACACCGGGTCCGCCATTGGCGCCCCTCACCGCAAATGTCCGGTCGTCTGATCACGCACCACGACCCCAGCCCCAATTCCGTATCGCGCCAGCCTATCCGGAGTCGCCGTACCGGCGCCGCGATAATCCGGAGGAATTCCCCGGGTGCGTACAACCCATCCTGCCGTGCGGAGCATCAACCCTCGGCGGCGATCAGCCGCGTCGGCCTGCTGGAACGAAGTGGATCAGTCCAAGCCGAGATCGAGTTGATTCCAGCTGATCGTGACATCGAGCGGGTCCAGTACGTCCACGGCCATCGCATCGCCGCGAGCTCGCAGCGCCGTGGTTTCCCGGATATAGGTGCCGTCAGCGGCGAGTCGCAGCATCTCGATCGACGTCACGGGACCGTCGTCCTGAACCATGCGAACGATCCAGTAATGCTGGATGCCCAGGCGCGCATACTCCGCCCGCTTTTCCACCAGATCGGCCGAGATCGTATTCGGTGACACGACTTCGACAACCAGCAGAGTGTCCGCGGCTGTCGGTTTGGTTTTCCATTTGCCGCGCGGCTCGTCGATACAGCGGTACACGATCGCATCCGGCCGCTTGTAATGAAAAGGCACATCGGAAACCAGCATGTCCAGCTCACCGCTGGCGCGCAGACACGGCGCACCCTCAGGACGCTTGGCCACCGCCTCCCGCAAGGCTGCCTTGATATTGTCGCTGATCGCAACATGATTCGGCGACGGCGATTCGCAATGGACGATCATGCCATCACGGATCTCCACAGTGCGCGCCACGTCCTCGGGCATATCCAAGTACATGGACATATCGACGACGGGGATCGTCGTACGCAGCCACGACCAGTCGACGGCCTCACTCATGATGTCAGCCTAGCGGGATCGTGCCGAATGCCCTCGGCCATCGGACCTTCGCGACGCGTCGGGTCAGCCCACGATTCCGCCCCCGCCGGGATGCCGAGCGGGGGCGGCGGGTGTGGATCAGTGGCGACGGGCGTAGTCGGCGGCTGCTGCCCAGTCGATGAGGACGCATGGTTCGTCGCCGACGGTCCAGGCGTCGTGTCCGGGTGGGCAGATCATGAAATCGCCCGCGCCGATCTCGCGTTCGGTGCCGTCGTCCATCCGGATCCGCATCCGTCCGGACGCGCAGTATCCGATGTGGGTCGCCTGGCAGCTGTCCGTGCCGGCGATCGGCTTGACGTGGGTGGACCAGCGCCAGCCGGGCTGGAAGACACCGCGGCCGACCGATCCGGATCCTGCTTCGATGACTTCGAATCGGCCGCTACCCGACTCGAACAGTCGCGTTTCGTCAGGAGTGTCGAAGCTTCTGACCTGCAAGCTCAGCTCTTCGTGCGGGAGCATCTCGTCCTCGCGAACCAGGTCGAGGTTGCGGAACAACGCGGGCCCGTCGCAGAGTTCGGCGAGCGATTCGGCGAACCCGGTGGTCTCGGGCATGGCGGAGTTCGCCATCGCCTGTTCGTAGGACGGGAACTCGACGATCTGCATGTACGTGTTGTCCCGATCGCGATCCCTGGTCTCCATGCTGTGGGTCGCGGCCCGCTTCCCCTGCGTCGCCGTGAGCCACTCATCGAGATTCTTGTTGAATTCGTCCAGCCGCGTCGTCGTGAACTCGATCGTTTGTACAAATTTCGTCATGGCGCTCACCTTCATCGATCAGCCGCCCCACTCATGACGCTACGCCGCCGCAACCAGCATGGATACAGCAATTATCTTCGGCTTACCTGCAGGGATCGCGACCACGCGACGACACGCTCAGGTGAGCGTATACGCCGCTGATTCGCTCTGTGTCCTCCGTCGGCGCCGAGAGTCTCGACGCCGCTATCCTGGCCTGCCGCAATACTTCTTGTACTTCTGCGCCGACCCGCACCAGCACGACTCGTTTCTCGCCGGTGGCCACGACCGACCCTGACCGTTGCGGCTCAGCCAGCGGCAAAGGCAAAGCGAGTGGACCCCAGCGCCGGATCCTCGTTTACGCGAGCGCCGTACTCGGCGAGACCGGCCGCCGTAGCGACGGCGATCAGCACCGAGTATTCACCATCCAATTCCCGAAGCCGGTGTTCCACTTCCCATCGATGTCGGGCGTGTCTGCCGTACTGGTCTCGCAGTTTCGGCCACGATTCGACGGCGCGGGCGAACTCGTCCTCCGGCAGGTAGAACATCGACACAGCGACATTCCGCACCGCGCCCCTCGAAGAGCTCACCTGCCACTTCGAAGGCGACCCAATCCCGCGGCCCCTCGTCGAAGATGGTGTCGAGCAAACGCAATCCCATTGGCTTCGAACCGCTTTCGAGCAGACAGCTCGCGTACCACAGACGGGCGTCCCCAACGACGGCACCCCCGTCGGCGATCGCCTGCCGATACAGTCGCCGAGCGCGCCCGGTATCACCGGCCATGGCCCAGTGGTCAGCCGCCTCAGTCAGCAACTGCGCCCGCTCGTCCGGAGTCACAGCCGCATCTTGCTCCAGTTGGCGGGCGATGTCCTCCGGAGGCTCGGCATGCCGACCCAAATCCTCTGCGGCGGCGGACAATTCGGCGCGCAATCGATTGGCCTCGGCAAGTAGCCGATCGTGTTCACGCTGCAGCGCCCGATATTCCTCGCGTTCGGACTTCGACAGGCCGGCGGGCATCACACTCTCCCGTCTCACGGGAGCATCCACACTAGCGAAGCACGACAACTGGCCTTGGTACGGCTGCACTATCCGGTAGCACAGTCGCAGCGGGCCGAACCGTCGCTTTTATGCGAACGCGGGATGGTGCGCCGCAGCGCTGCTACCGTCCGACCGCTGGGTATGGTGGTCGCGTCGCTGGTCCTTTCGGGAATTGCAAAGTTTCAACACTCCCGCTGGACACAAGGTTCACGAAACAATCCCGAGACAAGGATGGTTCATGGACGTGAGCGTGAAGACAGTGCCGACGGCTCGGTCTGCCTCGGCCCGACGGAGGCGTATGCGGATGGGCCGGGCCGCGACAGCCGCGCTCATGTGTGCGGCACTCGCCTCGACGATGCTCTCCGGCCGAGTGTGCGCCGAAACGGTCGATGGTTCCGAGGGGTGGTCGGCGATGGCGGAGGTATTCTCTCCGAACGATTTCCGTGCGGCGCCGTTTCTGGGCAACGGCCGCATCGGTGCGATGATCCCACCCAGCGGGGCCGGGTACCAAGGCTACGGCGAGGGAGTCGTCACCTCGTATCCATTGCAGGAGCCGCGCTACACGGGCACCTATCTGGCCGGGTTCTACGCGGATGCCCCCTCCTTTCAAGCCACCCAGGCATTGGCGGCGCTGCCGGCGTGGTCGGGGCTGACCGTGGCCGCCGACGGGAATACCTATCAAGCAGATGTCGATCCGGCGACGGTCGGCACCTATAGTCAGCGTCTGAGCTACCGCGACGCGACCGCCACCACCAAGGCGACCTGGTCGCCGAGCCCCGAGCACCTCGTGGATCTGGAGTTCGAGACATTCATCTCCCGGTCCGAACCGAACCTAGCGATTCAAAAGCTCACCGTCACCCCGCACTACTCCGGGCAGCTCGACATCACCGATCTCATCGACGGCGCCGCAGCCCGCCGAGTCACCCCGGTCACGGCCTCGAGCGACGCAGCGAGCAAACAGAGCACAGTCGGCGTACGCGCCGAAAACACCGACAGCACAGCCTATCTGGTCTCCACTATCGACACCCCCGACAACCTGATTGCCACCTCGATCCCGGCGGCGGCCAACACCGCCGGACTGGGGTTCACCGCCTCGATGACCGCCGGTCACCCCTACACCTTCACCAAGTACGTCGGCATCGCCTCCTCCGACGACGGCCCTGATCCTCGGGCGATCGCCACCGCGGCATCCCAGCGCGGCCTCGAACGCGGCTACGCGGCCGAGCACAACGATCACGTCGCCGCATGGAACACCCTGTGGCAGCCCGCGATCGAGGTTCCCGGACGCGAGGATTACCGCCTCTGGCTCCGGGCCGCGCTGTACTCGGTGTTGTCCAGCGTGCGCGAAGGCCAACACTGGTCGGTGCAACCGGCGGGCCTGTCCTCCACCGATTACGCGGGCATGACCTTCTGGGACGCCGACACCTTCGTCTTTCCCGTGCTGCTTGCCCTCTACCCGGCGTTGGCGCGCACCATTGTCGACTTCCGGGTCGCCGCGCTACCGCAGGCCCGCGCCAACGCACACGCCTACGGGCTGCCCGGTGCGGTGTATCCGTGGAACGATGGTCCCGCACAGCGCTGCGGGAGCCCGGTGGTGTGCGGGCTGAGCGAAGAACATCTGGCCAACGACATCGTGCTCGCCCAATGGCAGTACTACCTGGCCACCGCGGATCTGGCATGGCTGTGCACCGGTGGCGCGCCGGTGATCACCGCGATCGCCGACTACCTCACCGTGCGCGTCGGCCCGAAACTGCTCGACGGTCACTACCATTACGCACCGGTCGGTGGGCCCGACGAGTATGTCGCCGTCTCCATCGACAATGCCGTCACGAACGCCGGTGTGGTCAACACCATGCGTACTGCCGCTTCTGCCGCGCAACTGTCCGGGCTTCCCGTGGACCCGCGCTGGGCCGACATCGCCGCGAACATGGCCATGCCTCCCGACATCGCTCCCGGCGTTCCTGCGGAATACCTCGGATATCAAGGCACACCGATCAAACAAGCCGACACCGTGCTGCTGAGCTACCCGTTCTCCTACACCGCACCGGGATACTCGGCGGTCGACACCTACCGCTACTACTTCGACCGCACCGATCCCGACGGCCCGAACATGAGCAACAGCATCGGAGCCATCATCGCCGCAGAATTTGATCCGGGCCGCACTCAGGAATTCCTCGACCGGTCTGTCCAGCCGTATGTCCGCGAGCCCTACCATTTCCAATCCGAGGCGCGCGGGGACCGCTCCGGCGCCAACACCATCGGACAACCCGCGTGGATCTTCGTCACCGGCGCAGCGGGATTCCTGCAAGCAATGCTGTACGCCCCCTCCGGATTACGCTGGACCGACACCGGCCCACGCCTGGACCCCATGCTGCCCAGCGGATTCCCGGACGGTCTCACCATCAGGAACCTCTCCATCCGAGGCAGCACCCTCACCCTGCGGATCCAACCCGAAATCTCCACTGTCGAAGTGACCGCCGGTGATCCGATCACCCTCGAAACACCCACCGGCACACACACTGTCACCTCGGCGGCGCCGTTGACCCTGCCAACACGACGAGCCGACCGATAACACTCGAACAGCCGCCTCGAACCGAGCAACGCGTCCCCGCAGAGACAGCAGGCGGAATACCCGTGCAGGGCTGCCACTATGCCTGTTGTCTCTCGGGTCCCTTCCTGGCAGGACGGACAGTGCCGCCGAGCGCACGGCGATTCCACTGCTGAGACCCGGGCGATTTACCGCCTACCCGGGCCCACGATCGACCATTTGCCGGTCCGGCATGTCTTGCCCGCCGCGATCTCGCAAGCCTTGATTGCTATCCCTCGGCGGCGAGTTGGCCGCACGCCGCCGCGATCTCCTGCCCGCGCGTATCCCGCACCGTGCAGGGCACACCCTGAGCCTGCACCCGCCGAACGAACTCCCGCTCAACAGGTTTCGGACTCGCATCCCACTTGCTCCCCGGCGTGGGATTCAACGGAATCAGATTCACATGTACACGCGAACCCAACGCCTGGTGCAGCTTCTTACCGAGCATGTCCGCCCGCCACGGGTGATCGTTGATATCGCGGATCAGGGCGTACTCGATCGACACTCTGCGACCGGACTTGTCAGCGTAATAGCGTGCGGCGTCGAGGACTTCAGCCACCGGCCAGCGATTGTTGACCGGCACCAATGTGTCTCGGAGTTCGTCGTCCGGAGTGTGCAGGGAGACCGCGAGAGTCACCGACAGGCCCTCGTCGGCCAGCTTGCGGATCGCCGGAGCCAGACCCACCGTGGAGACGACCACATTGCGCTGGGAGATGCCGAGGCCGTCGGGGGCGGGAGAGGTGATGCGGCGGACCGCGTTGACCACGCGCTTGTAGTTGGCCAGCGGCTCGCCCATGCCCATGAACACGATGTTGGACAGGCGGCCGGGGCCGCCGGCGACCTCGCCGTCGCGCAGGGCGGCCGCGGCGGCGCGGACCTGGTCGACGATTTCGGCGGTGGACAGGTTGCGGTTCAGGCCGCCCTGGCCGGTGGCGCAGAAGGGGCACGCCATGCCGCAACCCGCCTGCGACGAGATGCACAGGGTGTTGCGGTCGGGATAGCGCATCAGCACCGATTCGAGCAGCGTGCCGTCGTTCGCCCGCCACAGGGATTTGCGGGTGGTCCCGTCGTCACATTCGATGTGCCGGACCTCGGTGAGCAGCGGCGGGAACAGCGCCTCGGCGACGGTGGACCGCATGGCCTCCGGCAGATCGGTCATCTGGGCCGGGTCGGCGACCAGCCGTCCGTAGTACTGGCGCGCGATCTGATCGGCGCGGAACTTCGGCAGGCCGAGCTCCTCGACCACCGTCTTGCGCTCCTGCGAATCGAGGTCGGCGAGATGCCGCGGCGGCATGCCGCGACGAGGGGCGTCGAAAACGAGGGGCAAGGGGGTAGTCATAACCGTTCCAGTGTCCCATCCCCCGGCGGGCCGACGCCGTCCGGGGGAATCGCGTTCCTCACAGTAAGCGCCGTCACATGGGCGGCGGCTCTACGTCGCAGGTGCCCCGCATCCGGGCGGCGGCCGCCCGCGATTCCCGATGATCGGGGCCGAGGGTGGCCGCGTAGGCCTCCAGAGTGTCCTGTTCCAGGTCGTCAGCGGCCTCGATGCGGCCCTGCGCACGCCAATCCAGGCTGAGGTTGAGCGCGCACTGCAGGGTGTAGGGATGCCAGCCGCCGCGCGCCCGCCGCAGCCGCGCCAGGGTGTCGGCCCCGAGTTCGGCGGCCTCCGCCGGGCGTCCCAGTCCCGCCAGATCCGAGGCCACGTCGGTCTGGGCGGCGAGGGTGTACGGATGATCGGGCCCCAGCCGGTCCAGGAAGATCCGCACCCCTTCCAGATCCGCCTGCAGCGCTTCGTCGTACCGCCCGAGCGCCCGCAGCGCCGCCGCGTGGTTGACCGCGCACGCGGCGGTGTACGGATGATCCGGCCGCACCGCCCGGCAGATCCGGTACGCCTCGGCAGCGTACCGCAGCGCCGCACCGAGATCCCCGGTCATCCGGTAGTCATTGGCGACATTCGTTCGGGCGGCGACGGATTCGGGATGCTCCTCCCCGTACACCTCGACATGGTCGGCCAGCGCCGCGCACTGCATCTCCAGCGCCTGCGCGTACCGCCCGGACTTGCGGTAGGACACGGCGAGGTTCTTGCGAGCCCGCAGAATGTGCTGCTGCCGCGGATTCTCGAACAGCTCGACGAAATCCCGCAGCACCTGCTCCTGCAGCACCACGGACGCCTCGACGTCACCCAGCTCGCGGTGGTTGCGCGCAACATTGTTGACGCAGTGCAACTTCAGGACCGCTTCGGAGGCCAGTAGCGGATCGTTGCGGAACCGGTCGTAGTTCGCGACATCGGCGTCCATGGCATCGGCGAAGCGGCCGACCATCCGGTAGGCCACGGCGAGATTGTGCTCGGCGCGAATGGTCTCGATATGACTGTCGCCCAGATGATCTCGCGCCCATCGAAACGACTCCTCGTTGACCTCGACCGCTCCGGCCCAGTCCCCCGCCGTGCGCATGCAGGCGGCCAGCAGATCGCTGGACCACACGTGTTCCTCCGGATACCGCTCGCGCTGCCGTTCCACACCCGCCCGGGCCGCCGCCGCCACATCGCGGGCCTCGGCCGAACGGCCCAGCTGCCACAGGGCATTTCCGGTGACGACCCGGATGCGGACCACGCCGATGTGGTCGGGACCCAGCAGCTC
Source organism: Nocardia sp. NPDC059154 (assembly GCF_042755705.1). Classification (NCBI taxonomy): domain Bacteria; kingdom Bacillati; phylum Actinomycetota; class Actinomycetes; order Mycobacteriales; family Nocardiaceae; genus Nocardia; species Nocardia sp. NPDC059154. The sequence goes on along the minus strand of NZ_JBHZCS010000031.1, from coordinate 91,053 downwards.
CGAGTAGCTTTCCGCGGCCCGCAGGCCGAGCCCCGCGGCGGCGGTCAATTCGCCCTGCACCCCGAGCGCGTCCACCACGTGCTGGATCAGCGCGGGCAGCTGCGCACAGGTGCCCTGCGGATCCGCCACCCGCCGGCAGGTCAGCGCCTCGGAGCAGTCGAGCTGCTGCCACAGCCACAGGTACCGCTGCCAGAGCGCGGGCAGATCCGTGCGCTGCGGGTCGGCATCGCACAGCATGCCGTGCACGACGTGCCGGTTCTCCTCGACGACGGGTGCGCCCAGATAGTCCCGGATGCCGTGCCACGGCACGGCGTGGATCTTCAACGCCTGGCCGCGATCGGTGAACGGATCACGGCAGACGTCGGCCACCGAATCCCGGGTCGCGAGGGTGAGCACGTTCCGGCGGCGGTGTTCGGTGATCAGCGCGTCCCGCAGTGGCGCGGGCAGCCTGCGCCCCGGCCGCCGCTCGGTGCCCGGTAGCTGGGAGATCAACAGCGCCAACGGGATCGGCTGCCCCTCCTGGAACGCGGTGAGCAATTGCAGCAGCCGGCCGGCGGCCCATTCGTCACTGCCAACCGGGGATTCGATCAGCGGTTGCACCACGCCGCCGAAGATCAGCGCCGCCTGCCGGTACAACCCGTCCGCCAGCACCGGGAACGGTTTGTCGGCCACCGAGCGCACGAAGGTCTCGTCGATGACGTCGGCGCCGCCCGCCCCGCGGTGCGCGAGCGCGTTCAGCAGCACCGGGCTGCCGTCGACGGCCGCGCTCAATCCCTTGGCCAGATCGTCCGGGAGCGCCCGGACGTGCCGCTGCAGGAAGTCGATGCCCTCCTGCTCCGAGAAGCGCGGCACCGTGATCGGCTGCGGCTCATCCCAATCGCGGGCCTTCGACGTCAGCAGCACATGGCCGGGACCGTCCCACGGGATCACCTCGGACAGGCGTGCGGGCTTGCGCGGCAAGGGAAACCGCTCGCCGGCGGCCCGGTACCGGTCCGGCGTCACATTGTCGTAGATGATCAGGTAGCGCTTGCCGAGCGTCCGCAGCGCCTGCACCACATCCAGGTGCAGGGTCTCCCGCGGCAGCGAGTCCGGCAGGCCGAGCGGCTCGGCCAGCTTGCCCAGCTCGGCGCGCAGCACCGCGCCGTTCTCACCGGGGATCCAGGCGATCAGATCGTATTGCGACCGGAAGCGGTGCACATACGCGGCGGCCAGCCAGGTCTTGCCGCTGCCGGGCCGGCCGGTCAGCACCACGACGTTCTCGGCGTCCAGCCGGGCGCGGATGTCCTCCATCTCCTGCTCACGGCCGAAGAACCAATCCGCCTGGTACTGGGGCATGGTCATGGATTGATACCCGGGGTACACCTGCTCCCGGGGGTAGCGCACCTGCAATCGGCCGGCCTGCCGCAGCGTCTCCGGCACGGTGGCGGACGCCGTGTGGCCGAGCGCGTTCAGGACTCGCGCCCGCGCCTGCTGCGCACTGGGCAGCACGCGGAGGTTGACCACCGGTATGCGGTCCGCGTCGGCGGGCACGTCGGCGGCGCCGACCAGGACGGCGAGCACGCCCGCCCGATCGGCCAGCCGCGCCCAATCCTGCTGCGAGAACCCGGCCGCCCGGACGAAGTTCACGCTGACCACCAGCACCACCGTGCCGGCCGGCTCGGCGGGATCGGTCCCGTTCAGCCGCCGGGTGCGGACATCGAGGCCGACGCCCGCGCACACCTGCTGAATCCACAGCCCCCAGACCGCGTCCTCGGGCGCGTGCACAACCACGATCGGCTGGTCGGCCGGAATCGGTTGCGGCGGAATCGATGCCAAGGGTCTCTACTCCGTTCGCCGGTTCGTGGCCGCGGTGCGGCCGTCGTGAAGTGCGGTGTGTCGCATGAGCTGGACGAAGCGGTGACCGGTCGGGGTCAACCGATCCGAGTGCAGCAGGGTGTCGCAGGCGTCGAGGGTCTGCTCACGCACCAGGACGCCGTCGACGTGGTAGCCCTCGGGCCGGGACGCCCGCGCATGCAGTCGCGCCACCGCCAGATGCGCGTAGATGCCGTGCAGCACAGCGCTGGCCGGCCGCGGCTCCCGTCGCCACGGCGAGGGCAGGTCGGCCGCGCCCTCGACGGCGATGAGCGGCACGACCTCCATCAGCGCGCACAGCTTCGAGTGCTGGAATTCGTGCAGCAGTGCGGTCGCGGCGGCCAGCTCGTCCGGCGGCCGCACCATGGCGGCCGCGCCGAAGGAGTCGGCCAGCGTGGAGCTGACGAAGCTGGACGCGCCCTGCGACCGCGGCATGATCGCCCGCATGCCCTGGCACAGCGGTCCGGCCAGCTCGGGCACGGTCTGCCAGAGCAGCTTCAGCGCGGGTTCGAACAATCGCTGCCAGCCGTCGAATTCGGATTCCGGGCAGGGCTGCCAGCGACGCCGCGGATCAGCGGGCGGGAGGTCCGGCCAGGCGGCGGGTGTCGGCGGCAGGTCGTCGAACTCCACGGTGACCACACCGTCCGGGAGGCGAGCGGCCAACCGCCGCACCGACATCCACGGCTGTCCGATCTCGGGTGGCGTCGTCGAACCGGTGGAACGCACCCGGGCCGGGTCCGCGGCCGGGCCGGTCCAGCAGCCCAGTCCCGGCACCACGACGGTGTCCCCGCTCGCCGGCAACCACAGGTCGAACGGCGTCCCCGTCCGGATCGCGGCCGCCGCGGCGAACGAGGCCAGGTGTGCGGCGGGCACCGCATCGGCGACCCCGTCCGCCCCATCGGCCGCGAGCGCCGCGGCGCACACCGCGGCCCAGGCCCCGAATCGCGGGTGCTGCAGGGTATCGCGCACCGCGTCGGGGTGCTTGCGCTGTATCTCGGCCAGTAGCTCGAATGCGGTGCGCACAGAGTCATCGGACACGGGTGCGCGGACGATGGCGGCCAGGAAGGCCAGGTTCCGGCTGAGCCGGGATCGCTGCAGCAGGCCCAGGGTGCCCGGCTCGTCGGACAGCCGTGCCAGGGCGCCGATCTGATCCGCCGGTACCGTCAGGGTCGCCAGCTGCTCTGTGCCGCAGCTCAATCGGGACCTCATGACCCGATCCGCCGCGCAGTCATGCGCCACCCGCGCTGCGCTCCTTCATGCGCCACCCGCGCTGTGCCGCTTCATGCTCCACCCGCGCTGTGCCCCGCGAAGATGATCCCGGCGGATGCCCTGCGCGCCAGGGCGATCCGCAGTGCCTGCCCGATGTCCGGCCGATCGGAACAAGCCAGCAAATCCAGCGAAATATCGGACAAATCGGGAACACCACGCGCTGTCTCAGGCTCCATCGCACATCCTCCCCCGGGCGGATCCGACCGCTTCCGGTGTCGCGACCAGACCCCACCGAACATGCGATCCGCCCACCTTCTGTTGACACCGGCGGCTGATTTCAACATAACCGAAACCTCCAATTGCCGGTAGCGCCTTGGAAATTGAGCATTCAACTGACTCGGGAACAGCGTGGCGCCGCCCGCGCACCGGTAGGCCACGGCGACAGCGATGAGCATGCCGAGGGGCGGCAGCAGGTTTCCGCTCGCCTCGGTGGCGAGGAAGAGCGCGGCCCAGGGCGCGCGCACCGCGGGACCGAGGGTGGCCGCCAGACCGGTCAGGGCGAACAGCGCGACCGGGCCCGGGTGCGCGCCGGCGGCCACCGCGAGCCGCCAGCACAGCGCCCCGGCCGAGGCGCCGATCACCATCGCCGGTCCGAAGACGCCGCCCACGCCGCCCGACTGCAACGTCACGGCGGTGGCGGCAATCTTGACCAGCGGCAGAATCGCCAAGACCCCCAGGGGAATTGCCGCGACCCGGACCTCCGACAGTTCGGCGGCCACCGAGCCGTAGCCGGTCCCGAGGGTCATGGGAACAACGATGCCAACGGCACCCACTGCGGCGCCGCCCACGGCTGCGGCAACTACCGGCCACCGGCGCAGCGGAGCCAGCACCCGCCCGGTGCTCCCGAAGGTCCACACGTACACACGGGCCAGCAGGCCGCAGCTCAGCCCGGTGGCTGCCAGCAAGGCCAGGGAGGTCCAGCTCCCGACACCACCGAGTTGCGCGGCACCGAACAAAGGCCGATAGCCGTACACCGAGACGAAGACACCGAAGGCGATGAAGGCAGCGGGAATCGCGACAATCAGTGCCGTCCAATCGATTCCGCGCCTGCGCAACAGTTCCCCGGCCAGCAGAGCGCCCCCGATCGGCGCCTGGAACAGCGCGGCGACACCCGCCCCCATCGCGGCCGCCACGAGCAGCCCGCTCTCCCCCTCCGATAATCGCAGCCGCCGCGCCACCACCGCCGCCAGCGATGCCGACACCTGCACCACCGGCCCCTCGGTCCCGCCGGACCCGCCCGCGCCCAGCGTGACGGTGGTCCCGGCCAGCTTCACCACCGCGCCACGGGTATCCAGACCGGCCAGATCCCGCCCGTTGATCGCGGCGATCACGCCATCGGTGCCATTGACCGGGGTCCGGTCGGTGCCATTGACCGGGGTCCGGTCGGTGCCATTGACCGGGGTCCGGTCGGTGCGATCGACCGAGGTTCCGTTGCACCGCGAAAACAGCACGGCCAGTACCATTCCGGCCGCGACCATGACGGGCAGCAGAGCCACGCGGCGGTCATGGGCGAGGACCTGCGTCGGCTCCCACAGCCCACCCTCGACAGGATGCAACGCGAGGACCGCGCCCAGCAGCCGCGGGGTGGCGAATTCCAGCGCGCCGCGCAGCGCGACCGCGCCGAGCCCGGCCGCCACCGCCACCATCAGCAGCGCCGCGACGCGAATGCCCCAGCGTGATCGCCGTCGGGTGCCGACCTCCGTCATCGACCGCTGGACTCCGCTTCCGGCGGTGCCAGTTCCAGCAGTGCCCGCACTGCCGACAGTGCCGATCCGGGCTCGGCCGGCGAGTCCATCAGGCCCGGCAGGGCCGCCCGCACAATCCCGGCCAGCCGGTACATCAAGGTGGTTTCCAACCGCCCGGTGGCCGCGCCCGACTCCACCCGCCGCACGAATTCGCGCGCCACCTCGTTCAGTTCGGTGCCGGCATTCGTCAATTCTGGTGCGGCATAACGGAAGTCTTCGAGCAGCTGCTCCGCCACCGTGCTGTCCGGATACGCGGACAACACCACGACGTCCAGTCGTGCGCGCGCCAGTTTGAGCAACAGCACCGGCCCACGCGACTCGTCGGCGCCCTCGACGGCCGCCCGGTATCGATCGATCGCCTCCCATGCGTACAGCGGTTCAGCGGCCACCTCGCAGCGCAGCACCAGGGCGTCACCGAGTTGTTCGGAAACCTGGACACCGAGCCGGCCGTACGGGTCCACGGCCTCCGCCACGATGCGGAGCACCCGGGTGGAATCGATCAGAAAGTCCACCCCGCCGACCGCGGAATACCGCCGGAACAGCAACCCGCCGAGTTCGGCCACGAATTCCGGATCGTCCTCCGCGTCGGGCATTTCGGTGAGCGCGGTTTTCGCCACCGCGATCGCCTCGTCCAGGTCCGAGGTGTCGCCGAAACGCTCCCAGCGGACGCGCAAAAGCATTGTCATGCTGTGCAGCACCGTGATTCGCGGCGCATAACCCATCGGGACCGAGGCCAGCGCGTACCGGCAGCGGGTGAGAGCGAGATCCGGATCATCCAGCGCGACCGTTGCCACGGCATCACTGAGCACCGCGTCATAGCGGCGGCGGTCGTCCTCGTCGGGCGGTTCGCTGGGCGGATCGGGAAAGCTCGGGGCAATGCGCCGCAGGGTTTCCGGTGACAGATAGGCGAAAGGCGCACCACCGCCGGAGGACGGCTCGGAAACGGTGGCCCGGAAGACTTTTCCGGGCACGTCGTAATGCGTCTCGATGAATTGCGAGACCGCATTCAGCACCCCGGTCGCCTCGCTGCGCGGCAGGGCGTCCCGCAGGATGGCCGCGACCTCCTGCCGGAAGACGAACACCCGGCTGTCCTCGGGAATGGTGTAGGGCGGCGCGGAGGTCTCGGTGGCCTCCTCGATCAGGCCGCCCGCCAGCACCTCGGCCAGCACGCTCGCTCGGGTGCCGGGCAGCACCGCCCGCTGCACCAGCCGCATGATCGGCAGCAGCAGCGGCACCTGCGCCAGGCTGGCGGCCAGGCGGAAGGCGTCCGGTGAGGAGGCCGAACGGAAGCGGCGCACCCGTTCCAGCGGACGATCCCCGAGTTCGGCGTTCTGCCGGGCGGCGCGCGTGCGCGAGCGGTCCGGGTCGCTCACCGGGCGGCTCAGCAGCGGGAAACCGGCGGCCCGGCGGCGGCCGGTCAGCAGCTCGGTCCAGGGCGCGATCCAGCCCGGGGTCATCTCCAGCACCGGGACGGGCATCGGGCCGGAACCCGCCGGCGCGACCACGCGCAGCGGCGAGGGACAGTTGGGGATCACCGGAGTTATTCGGCCCTGCTCCCAGTTCAGACCGGTCCTACTCCAGATGCTGCTGGGCAGCGGCTGGATGACCGCCACCGGGGACACCTTGGCCAGCTGCTGCAGCTCCGCCGCGGCCGTGCCCCACTGCCACGCGTCACCCAGGCAGGCGCTGAAGACCATGATCACCCGGCTGCCCGAGGCGTCGTAGAGCTCCGACAGCGCCCGGTCCGCGGGTTCCCGTGCGCCCGTGGCCAATCGGAGCGCGCCCGCCGCGTCCTCGTCCAGATACCAGACCCGCACCTGGCGAAAACCGACCTTCTCCACCATCTCTCGCACCGCGCGGGCCAGGCCGCCCCAGGCGACCATGGACGGATGCCGGTCGAACACCAGCGCGGCCTCGCGCCGGCGCACCAGCGCCGGGCGGGTGACCGGCCAGGCCACGCCCGTGCTCGCGCTGCGCTGCACCGTCGCGTCCTCGTCGAACTCGCGCTGGTCGGGATCCGGGATTCGTTGTCCGAGCGGGCGGAATTCGCTCAACAGCCGCAGTTCCGAATCCAGCGGTGCGGGTGCGGAGACCTCGATCTCCGCGCGGAAGGGCCAGCCGTAGGTGCGGCCGGGTGTCGCGGCAGGCGCGGCCCGGGGCGCCACCGGCAGGTCCGGCGGCGATAGGGCCGAAATCGGCGAAATGGGCTCGAACTCAGGTACTTCGGCCGCCGGCGGTAGCGCCGGTGTCGTGGCCGCGGGCTGATCCTCGATGTGCTTGGCGAGCCAGAGCGCCTCGGCGACCTGGTCGGGGTCCATCTCCAGCCCGCGCAGAGCCTCCAGCAGTTCGGACAGGCTTCCCACCTCAGCCCCCGCTCTCCGTCGGCTGCATCAGACGCTCCGCCAGCCGTTTCCGTCCCTCCTGGTTCAGATCGTCGCCGGCGGCCCGGGTGAGAACATGCAGAGCGATCAAAAGCCGATCGGTCGGTAGTGTTCCCAGATCATCCCGTCGTCTGATGAAAGTCTCGATAATCTCGTCATATTCCCGCACCACCGAGTCTCCCAGATGCGCGGCGACCACGCGCTCCAATTGCGCGCGTTCGGGTTTCGCCAACTGGAGTTGCAGGCAGCGACGCAGGAAGGCGGGCGGGAATTCGCGCTCCCCATTGCTCGTCAAGATCACGATCGGGAATGCGTTGCACTGCACGAAACCCTCGGAAATCGAGACTTGTTCCCGGCCTTCGTGGGTGAAAACGTCAACTGTCTCGCGCTGCGCCCGAATTCGGCGCAATTCGTCGATCTGGTACTCGCCGTTCTCGAAGACGTGCAGCAGGTCGTTGGGCAGATCGACATCGGCCTTGTCGATTTCGTCGATCAGCAGCACCCGCGGCCGCCGGTACGGCAGCAGCGCGGTGCCCAGCGGTCCGAGGGTGATGTAGTCGGCCAGCTCCACCCGCCCCGCGTCCGGCAGCTGCGCCTCCTCGAAGCGCCGCAGGGCATCGTAGTGGTAGAGCCCCTCGCGCAGCGTGCTGCGGCTGGTGATCGGCCAGGTCAGCACCGGCCCCAGCGCCAGCTCGCGGGCGATGAGATAGGCCAGCGAGGATTTCCCCAATCCCGGTGCGCCCGTGACCAGCAACGGTCTGCGGCACAGCAGCGCGGCGTTGATGACATCCAGATCGTCGGGCCGCAACTGGTGCGCGCCGATGTCGCCCGCGCCGAGCTTGCGCCGGATCTGGTCGGGCTGATCCGCCCGCTCCCGGGGCGGCGGCACCAGCGGCGCGCCGGTGAAGGTGCGCGCGAGCATGGGCGGCGGCACGGCGTCCCAGCCGTCGGGCCGCGGCTCCCCCGAACCATGGAACACATGCCAATTGGGTGCTGTCATCCCCACTCCCTCATGCCATCCGCGGACCTGCCAGCGGTGGCCGGCGACGGCTCTCCCCCGGCTTGTCGAACAGGAAAACGATCTTGCGCCAGAACTGATCTCGCTGGGCCGAGGGCTGCGGCCGGCGCTGTTCGCGCCACACTGCGGCGTGCCAGTCCGCCGGCGGTTCGCTCTGCAGCCACGCGGTCAGCTTCGCGTGGAATCGGAACCCGCCGCACGGCGCGCCCCCCACCGGGTGATCGGGGCAGCGTTCGGTGCGCCAGACCGTCACCGGCAGGGCGTTGCTCCGGGACGCCTCCAGGGCGTGCACGGTCGGCGGTTCGGTGATCGCGAGACTGTCGTGCGGCGCCAGATCGTCCTCGTCGTAGACGAACAGCTCCTGCAGCAGACCCAGATCCTGAGCGCGCGGGTCGGCACAGCAGATCCAGACCACCCCGTCGGACGCCTGCCGCAGCAGCCGCCGATAACGCTCCTCGACTTCGACGATCTTCTCGTCGTCCTTTTCCCAGGTACTGCTGCGGCGCAATCGCATCACGTATTTGCTGAACGGACGCGCATCCGGGCGCCGCCATTCATACAGGGGTTCCTCGGTGAGAAATTCGTCGGGCAGCGCGACGACGATTTCGACCCCGTGCGTCGCTGCCCGGGTTTTGCTCAACTGGCGATCGAGCGCCGACTTCAATTCCTGTTTGACCGGATCGAATTCGCCGGGCTCATCGGATTGTGCGTCCTCGATCTGCAGGATTTCCTGGTCGTCGAATCTCTGGTGCACCTCGTAGCGAAAGGATGCGGGCCGCCCCTCGACCTTCGGCTCTTCGCTGGGCTGAATCACGCCGAAAAGCGTTGTGCGCACCGCGGCCTCGGGCAGCTGCGCCACCAGATACTGCTCCAGCGCCTCGAGTGCCGCGGGCGTGAGTATGCGCCCCTTGATGCGCTGCAGTCCCTCGAGAACGGCCTTGTCGAGTCCCGGCAGCAGCCGGGAAACCAGGATGCAGAAGCGGGCCAGGGCCTCATTGGGCCGCGGGAACTCGGTCCCCAGAAATTCGACCAGATCGCGCAGTGTCGCAAGGCGATTCACCTCACGCGGCCGGACGAAGTCGCGGAAGAGGTGGCTGACCAACTCCTCGGGGGCCAGCCGGCCGGGGCCCGCCGGAATCTGCGCGAGCAGGCCGTGCAGATCGATCATCCAGCGGCGCAGTGCCGCGGAACGACCGGACAACCGGTCCGACCACAGCTGATTCGCGCTGTGATACCGGTCGTGCGAGGTGATGATCTCCTGATAGAGCTCCGGTGGGCACAGCCGCCGCAGGCCGTCCAGCAGCAGGGCCACCGCGCCGCCCTGGGGTGCGTTGTAGTTCTCGCTCCCCTTCACCAACCCGAACACCCCGCCGTGCCGGACCGACCACACCGGTCCGCCCGACATGCCCTGGATCACCGCACGAGTCCCGTCGACGGTGCAGAACTTCGGCGGATGCGGTTCCCGCACAACGCAATCGCGATAGTTCTCGACGAAGTCCGCGACATAGCCCGGGTTGTAGGCGCAGATGAGCAGCTTGTCCCCGGGCTCCGGCACCGGTTCGGCCATGAGCACGCAGGGGACGGCCCGCACCGTGTCGGGCTCGAGGATGCGCAGCACGGCGATATCGTCGAAGTCCCACCGAGTGCTGTCCGGCGGTGCCGGGTGGGCGACCACGACCTCGGCCGCGCAGGTCCCACCGGTGAAGCGGAGCTCGACCCGCGCGCCCTCGGTGCGAGCCACATGCGCGGCGGTGATCGCGAAGCCGGGAGCCACCCGGAACGCCGTGCCGAGCGACTTCCCATCCCGCCGCCGCGGCACCGGAACCACCTCGGCGGTCGCGCCTTTCAGCAGTTCGGCTGTGTCATCTGGCACCCGGCATCACCCTGCCGCCTGGTCCCCCGCATCGCGCGCGTCCAGCTCCCAGTCGAGCTTGATCTTCACCGACGCCTTCGCACCGCCGGAGGCCAGCACGGCCATCACACCGTGGGCATCGACGGACAGCTCCAGCCCGAACTCGACCGAGACCTTGTCGGCCCGCAGACCGGAAACGCTCTGGCGCACCGAGGCGGCCACACCCTTGACGGTGTCACCGAACTTCTCGAGTTTGAAGTAGTCGCCGAGGCCGGCGTCACCACCGGCCTGGTCGTCCTCATCGGAGATGACCCGGGCGTGGATGACCGTGCCGTCGGGCAGTTCGATCTGCTTGATGTCGCCCATGGTCGCCCCCCTGTCACCGCTGCCGCGTCAGCGCCCCTGCATTGAACCACCGAAACATTCTGAGCGGCAACCGTTTCAACGCGTCAGAGCAGCGCGGTGAGTACCAGCCAGGCCACGAAGGCCGACGGCAGCATGGAATCCAGACGATCCATGATCCCGCCGTGGCCGGGCAGCAGCGTGCCCATGTCCTTGATGCCGAGCTCCCGCTTGACCTGCGATTCGATCAGGTCCCCGCTGGTCGCCACCAGCACCAGGCCCACGCCGAGCAGCACGCCGATCATCGAGTTCGCCTGCAGCAGCAGCGTCACCGTGAGCAGGCCGCCGATCACGCAGAACACCAGCGATCCGCCGAAGCCCTCCCAGGACTTCTTCGGGCTGATGTGCGGCACCATCGGGTGCTTGCCGAACAGCACACCGGCCACATAGCCGCCCACGTCCGAGCAGACCACCAGGATCATGAAGGTGAGCACCCGCAGGTTGCCCTCGTCCTCCTGCAGCATCAGCACCGCGAAGGCCGCCAGCAGCGGAATCCAGGCCAGCACGAACACCGCGATGGCGGTGTCGCGCAGGTAGTTTCGCGGCGTGGCCCGCAGGCCGTGGTCGAACAGCCGCCACACCATGATCGTCAGCGCGGTCGCGCCGAAGGCGCCCAGCACCCCCTGCGGCCCGGACGGCCAGGCCAGCCACACCACCGCCTGCCCGCCGACCAGCAGCGGAATCCGGGGCACCAGCACATCGGCCTCACGCAGCCGCTTGGCCACCTCCCAGGTGGCCACCGCGATCGCCACCGCGATCACGCCGATCAGCACCTTGGGCGCCCACAGCAGAATCGCGATGAGGGACAACCCCAGCCCGAATCCGACCGCCAGCGCCGCCGGCAGGTTGCGGCCCGCCTTCGACGCGGGCGGCTTCCCCTCGTCATTCCCCGGCCCTGCCGACTCCACGCCCGCCGGCGGTGCGCCGGCGTCCTCCGGCATCTCGCCGGTGGCGGCAGTCTCTTCGGCCACGATTGTCCCGTCGCTCACTTGTCGTCCGTTCGTCCCTGCCCCCGGCCGGCGTCGGCCGTCCTAGACCTCGAGCAGCTCAGCTTCCTTGTGCTTCACCAGTTCGTCGACGTGTGCGACGTACTTCTGCGTGGTCTTGTCGAGTTCCTTCTCGGCGCGGCCGACCTCGTCCTCGCCGGCCTCGCCGTCCTTCTGGATGCGGCCGAGCTCGTCCATCGCCTTGCGGCGGACATTGCGGATCGAGATCTTGGCGTCCTCGCCCTTGGACTTGGCCTGCTTGACCATTTCCCGCCGGCGCTCCTCGGTGAGCTGCGGGACGTTGACGCGAATGATGTCGCCATTGTTGGTCGGGTTCACCCCGAGGTCCGAGTTGCGGATCGCGGTCTCGATCGGCTGCAGCTGGGACTGCTCGTAGGGCTTGATGACGAGCATGCGCGGCTCGGGCACCGTGATGGAGGCCATCTGGGTGATCGGCGTCAGCGAACCGTAGTAGTCGACCACCACTCGCGAGAACATTCCGGGATTCGCGCGCCCGGTCCGAATGGAGCCCAGATCGTCCTTCACTACCGAGACGGCCTTCTCCATTTTTTCCTCGGCGTCGAAGAGCGCTTCTTCAATCACGGCGATTCCTCCACTGCGTCATCGTTCTTGTCTCGGTCATGACCGGACCAGCGTGCCGATCTTCTCACCGGCGACCGCACGGGCGATATTTCCCTTGGTCAACAGATTGAACACCAGCATGGGCATCTGGTTGTCCATACACAGGCTGAAAGCGGTGGCATCGGCGACCTTCAGGCCGCGTTCCAACGCCTCCTTGTGGGTGATCTCGGTGAACATGGTGGCGTCGGGGTCCTCCCGCGGATCAGCGGTGAAGACGCCGTCCACGGCCTTGGCCATCAGGACCACCTCGGCGCCGATCTCCAGCGCGCGCTGGGCGGCGGTGGTGTCGGTGGAGAAGTAGGGCATGCCCATGCCCGCGCCGAAGATCACGACGCGGCCCTTCTCCAGGTGCCGCTTGGCCCGCAGCGGTAGGTACGGTTCGGCGACCTGCCCCATGGTGATGGCGGTCTGCACCCGGGTGTCGATGCCCTGCTTCTGCAGGAAGTCCTGCAGCGCAAGGGAATTCATGACGGTACCGAGCATGCCCATGTAGTCCGAGCGGGCCCGCTCCATGCCGCGCTCCTCGAGCTCGGCGCCGCGGAAGAAGTTGCCGCCGCCGATGACGACCGCCACCTGGACACCGGTCTCGACGACCTCGGCGATCTGCTCCGCGACCGCCTGCACCACATCGGGATCGAGACCCACCCGACCACCGCCGAACATCTCGCCACCGAGCTTGAGGAGCACTCGGCGGTATCCCTTGCGATCGGGGGCGGTATCCGGGTCCGTCATCGGTCTCCTTGTCTCGGCGGTCGAGCGTGCGCACGCACGTGAAAAGACCATCCCGGCCGACGAGTTGCACGGGACGGCTTGAAAGCTCCATCCATCCTGCCTCACGACCGGTGGCGAACGTGACCCGACCCTCGATACGGCCTACCGATTCGTAACTTTTACCCGATTTGCCCGGCCGCCAGGACCGCGGCTATTCGCCCGGCGGCGACCGGCGTGGCGGGCGCCTGCACCACCATCAGCAGGTTCGGGTACTCGACCGGGCGCAATTGGAATACTTCGAGTTCGATCGGCCCGGCCCGCGGATGGCGCACGGTAATCGTGGCGGGCCGGAATCGGCGCACCGGATACTCCGACCACCAGCGACGGAAGTCCGGGCTCACAACGGACAATTCCGACACCAAGGCGGCCAGCCGGGGATCGTCGGGGCGACGGCCGACGGCATCGCGCACCTGACTGACCAGAGCGCGGGCCGCACGCTCCCAATGGGACAGGCGCATGCGGTTCGCGTTCTCGGTGAACATCATCCAGAGCAGATTGCGGCGTTCCAGCGGCAGGGCGAGGGGATCGTCGCGGACCAGCACATAGGCCCGATTCCAGACCAGATAGTCGAATCCGGCGTCGTACACGCTGGCGGGACTGGGCATGACCGCGTCCACCAGGCGCTGCAGCCGAGACCGGTCGGCCTCGGGCTCGGCGTCCTCCGGCTCCGCGAGACCGGCCAGAAACCGCAGGTGACGATGCTGATCGGGATCCAGCCGGAGGGTGCGGGCCAGGGCGTCGATGACCTGCCGGCTGGCCGCCACCTCGCGCCCCTGCTCCAGCCACGTGTACCAGGTCACCCCCACCCCCGACAGTTCGGCGACCTCCTCCCGCCGCAATCCGGGCGTGCGCCGCCGCGCGGGATCGCCATACGGCACCAGGCCCACGTCCCCCGGCTGCAACCGCGCCCGCTGCGCCCGCAGGAACTCGCCCAGCTGCACGTGCCGGGCGGAGACGTGATGCGAGCCGGAAGTGCCTTTGCCACTTACCATTCGGCCGTCCCCCTGTACAGAGACCTGCCTAGCATTATCGCCACCAGGACAGGCGCGCACGCGGCTTCCTACCGTCGAATCGAGATCGACGCGACGGGAGCTGGAGATGAGCGCGGACAACGGACCGGTACTGGTCATCGGAGCAACCGGGCGGCAAGGCAGCGCCACCGCCACCGCACTACTGGAGCGGGGCCGGCCGGTCCGGGCCTTCGTCCGGAATCCGGACGCACCGCAGGCCCGCCGGCTGCGGGACGCGGGGGCCGAGCTCACCGTCGGCGACCTGGACGACGAGGAATCGCTGCGGACGGCCATGGACGGCACACACGGCGTCTTCCTCATGCTGACCATGATGGACGGCGTCCACATCAGCCTGGCCGCCGTCGCCGACGAGGAGCGGCGCGGGAAGGCGGTGGCGGACCTGGCCGCCAAAGCCGGTGTCGCGCACCTGGTCTACAGCTCGCTGCACGGGGTCGGAGCGGGCTCCGGCATCGAGTACTACGACGCCAAGGAGCACATCGAGGACCACATCCGCGCCCTCGGACTGCCCGCGACCGTGCTGCGGCCGGTGTCGTTCATGGACAATTTCGCCACCTACAACCGGCCGGCCCGCGACGGAGACCACCTGGTCCTCGCCCTGCCGGTCCCGTCGGACCTGCCCATGCCGCTCATCGCCATCCGCGATATCGGCCGCTTCGCCGCCCTGGCCTTCGACCGCCCCGCCGAGTTCCTGGGCCGCACCCTGACCCTCGCCGGCGACAGCCCGACGCCCACGCAGATCGCCGAAACCCTCGCGCGCGCAGCCGGATTGCTCCCGCGGACCGTCCAGGTCCCCGTCGAACAGATCCGCGCCTTCGACGAGCAGGTGGGAAAGATGTTCGCCTTCTTCAACTCCCGCCCCGCCCCGGCCATCGACGTGCCCGCCCTGCGCGCGGCCCTCCCCGACCTGATGACCCTCGACGCCTGGCTGACCGCCACCGACTGGACCCTCTGAGGAGCACACCATGACCGACGGACTACTGGCCGCCGACGGCCTGCTGCTGCCACCCGGCGTGGGTGAGCAGGTGCAGCCCACCATGACGCTCAAGGTCGGGGCCGACCACTCCGATGCCTGGTCCGCCTTCGAGGCCGAGGTTCCGCCCGGTTTCGACGTCGGCGCGCACTGGCACGGGCACGCTGAGGAGATCTTCTACATCGTCGACGGCGAACTGGACCTGCTGGCCTTCCACCCCGAGGCCGAGGCCGTGGGTGACTGGCTCACCTGGCAGGCCGCCGACGGCACGCCCGTCTACCGCGGCGGCCCGGGCAGCTTCATGTACGTGCCCGCCGGCTGCCCCCACGCCTTCCACAATCCCGGAACCACCACCGCCAGAATGCTTTTCATGGTCACGCCGGCCGGGCACGAAAAGTACCTCGCCGAGCTGAGCGACCTGCTACTGTCCGGTTCGGCAACCACGGAGGCTATCTCCGAGCTACGGCTGAAGCACGACATCCACCAGCTGACGGCACTACAGAACCGACCCACCTGACGCCCGGCCCCGGGAAGCATTGCCCAAGAAACAGGGGGCGCTCAATCCTGTTTAAAATGAAGCTGTTTCACATATCTTCGGCGCGTGGACACCAAGACCCGCACGGTCCGGACCGGACTCGCAGCCCTCGCCCTCGCAGCGACCCTCGCGACCGCCGCGGGCCCCGCCGCGGCGGACATCTCCCTCGAGCCCCCCTCGTCCTCCAGCCCGTCCGCCATCGCCGACTCCTCCACCGGCAGCGGCAATTTCAATCCCGTGACCGGAAGCGGCCAGAAGGAGAACGGAACCAGCGGCGGAACCAGTTCCGGTTCGGCCTCCGGCTCGGCGACCGGAAGCCAGCAGCTCGTCAATCCCTTCAGTTCCGCACCGATGGGCAACAGCACCGTCGCGGAGACGATCCTGAAAGCCCTGGACTACGTCCCGTGCACCAGCCTGTCCAACCCGCACACGAACAGCGTTCTCGCCAGCACGGTCGCGCTGCTGATGAGCCTGACGACCGGGACCTGGTATATGGGCGCGGGGTGCGCGTCGTGATCAGAAACCACACTGCCCGAACGGGATTCGCGGCTCTCGCACTCGCGATGGGCGTCATCGGCTGCGCGGGCAGGTCTCGTCCGAGGTACCCCACACGCCCGCCGAACCGGCACCGACAGCGGGAGCAGCGGCCCGACTCTCCCCTCCGGCAGCAGCAATTTCCTCGGTTACCTCGGGGAACTGCTCGCCCCGCCGTCGAAAGACCCCTGCCACGGACTCTGCGGCTGAACCGGATTCCGTTCCCGGCGCAGTAGGGCATTCAGAATCACATTCAGAATCACAAGGAGAAATCGTGAACACGCGCAACGTCGCCATCCGGGCCGGACTGGCCACCCTCGCAATCGCCGGGGCCATCGCCGCCGCGGGCCCCGCCACAGCCGACATCACCCTCGAGCCGGCCGCGCCCCCGAGCACCTCCGATATCGCGGGTACCTCGAGTGGCAGCGGGGTGACCGGCAGCCAGCAGTTGATCTACCCCTTCAGCTCCGCCCCGGTCGGCACCGGAACCCTGGCAGAGCTGCTCCTCTCCGCCTCGGGCTACAGCTTTCCGTGCGGTCAGGGCAGCAGCGGGCTGGGGCAGCTGGGATGGCTGCTGATCAACGGCTCCTCCGGCGGCGGCTGGGGGAACTGCGCCAGGTAGCGCGGCGATACGAGAAGGCCCCTCGCTCGTCGGAAACCGATGGGCGAGGGGCCTTTTCGATGCTTCAGGCGATTACGCCTGGCCGACCTCGAAGCGGACGAAGCGGGTGATGGTGACACCGGCGTCGTCCAGCTGCTGCTTGACGGTCTTCTTGGAGTCGGTGACCGACGCCTGCTCCAGCAGGACGACGTCCTTGTAGAAGCCGTTGACGCGACCCTCGACGATCTTCGGCAGGGCGGCCTCCGGCTTGCCCTCCTCCTTGGCGGTCGCCTCGGCGATCTCGCGCTCCTTGGCGACGAGCTCGGCCGGGACGTCCTCGCGGGTCAGGTACTTGGCCTTGAGGGCCGCGACCTGCATGCCGGCCGCACGGGCGGCGTCGGCGCCGGTGCCGGTGTACTCGACCAGAACGCCGACGGCGGGCGGCAGGTCGGTGGCGCGCTTGTGCAGGTAGACGGTGGTGGTGCCGTCGAAGGTGGCGACGCGGCGCAGCTCGAGCTTCTCGCCGATCTTGGCGGCCAGCTCCTGCAGCACCTGGTCGGCGGTCTTGCCGTCGACCTCAACGGCCTTCAGGGCGTCCAGGTCGGCCGGGCGAGCCTTCGCGGCGGCAGCCACGATGGCGTTCGCGACGTCCTGGAACTCCTGGTTCTTGGCCACGAAGTCGGTCTCGGAGTTGATCTCGATCAGGACGCCGTCCTGCGCGACGACCAGGCCCTCGGCGGTGGCGCGCTCGGCGCGCTTGCCGACATCCTTGGCGCCCTTGATACGCAGGAACTCGACGGCCTTGTCGAAGTCGCCCGCGTTCTCCTCGAGCGCCTTCTTGCAGTCCATCATGCCGGAGCCGGTGAGCTCGCGGAGCCGCTTCACATCGGCGGCGGTGTAGTTCGCCATCTCGGGCGAGCCTCCCTTTGTGAGTGAAAGTCTGTGGGGGTCACACCTTGCCGACCGTCATGGAACATGAGCGGTCGGCAAGGTGAACAGATGCCTCGCGGCTGGAAATCAGAAGTCGGCCGGGCTCTTGGGGGCCGGCTCTTCCTTCAGCTCGGCCTCGGCCGCGGTCTCCGGCTCGGCGGCCGGGGTGGCCTGAGCCAGCAGCTCCTGCTCCCACTCGGCGAGCGGCTCGCCGGCGCCGGCCTCGGGCTTCGCATCGCCGGTGGCACGCGCGGCACGAGCCTGCACGCCCTCGGCGACGGCGGAGGCGACGACCTTGGTCAGCAGCGCGGCCGAGCGGATCGCGTCGTCGTTGCCCGGGATCGGGTAGTCGACCAGGTCCGGGTCGCAGTTGGTGTCCAGGATCGCGATGACCGGGATGTTCAGCTTGCGAGCCTCACCGACGGCGATGTGCTCCTTGTTGGTGTCGACAACCCAGATGGCCGAGGGAACCTTGGCCATGTCCCGGATGCCGCCCAGGGTGCGCTCCAGCTTGTTCTTCTCACGCGTCAGCATGAGGATTTCCTTCTTGGTGCGACCCTCGAAACCGCCGGTCTGCTCCATCGACTCCAGCTCCTTCAGGCGCTGCAGCCGCTTGTGGACGGTCGAGAAGTTGGTGAGCATGCCGCCCAGCCAGCGCTGGTTCACGTAGGGCATGCCGACGCGGGTCGCCTCGGAGGCGATCGACTCCTGGGCCTGCTTCTTGGTGCCGACGAAGAGAACGGTGCCGCCGTGGGCCACGGTCTCCTTGACGAACTCGTAGGCCTTGTCGATGTAGGTCAGCGTCTGCTGCAGGTCGATGATGTAGATGCCGTTGCGGTCGGTGAAGATGAACCGCTTCATCTTCGGGTTCCACCGGCGGGTCTGGTGACCGAAGTGCGCGCCGCTGTCGAGCAGCTGCTTCATTGTTACGACAGCCATGGCTCCGTAACTTCCTCTCGTTGCTGGTTGACACAGGAATCGGCGATCCCTGCCCTGGCGCTCACGGCCACCGGAACCCTCCGAAAACGAATCAGGGGGACCAGCCGGCGACACTCACTGTGGGCGCGCGAAGTCGGTCTGCGTTAACGCAAACCGCTGGATCAGTTTACGCAGCAGAGGCGTCAGACCGAAATCGGGCCCGAGGGGTGTGCGTTACTCGGTGCGCAATCGCAGGTCAGGGGCCTACGGTGGGGCAATGCTGCAAACCGGGCGACTGGCGCTCACACCGGTGTGCGCGAGCGATCGCGACGAACTCGTGGCGCTGTGGCATGACCCGCTCGTCCGCGAATTCCTCTTCGACGGCGAAATGCTCTCCGTCGATGAGGTCACGCGGATCATCACGAATTCCGAAAATAGTTTCGCCACCGTGAATTTCGGGCTCTGGGCGCTCCGAGAAAGGCACGGCGGGCCACTGCTCGGCACCGCTGGATTGCGTGGACTCGGCGGCGGCCCCGACCTGGAGATCGTCTACAGCCTGACCCCGGCCCGCTGGGGCCGCGGCCTGGCAGGTGAGGCCGCAGCCGCGGTCCTGGACTACGCATTCGACACGCTCGGGCTGGATCGAGTCCTCGCCGAAATCGACGAAGGCAACACCGCCTCACGAGCCGTTGTCGAGCGCCTGGGAATGCGTCCCTACGAAACCGTCCAGGGCGTACTCGGCCCGATGATCCACTACGCCCTGACGCGACCCAGCAACTGACATTCACGCTGTCCACAACCGGTCGTGTCATCCACACTCGCCGTGCACCCTCTCGCCCACCGCCCCCACCACGGCGCAGGCTGATTCCCATGCCCGAAACACCGCCTCCCACCCAGCACGCCGACGTCTCAGCCGTGCCGTCCATGACGGCTTCGAATGCCACGGGCGCGGGCGTTTCCCCCGGACTGCACACCGGATTTCGGCTCGCATCGCGTGAGCATGGTCCATACGGCACGGTCGTCCGGGTCGTGGCCGGAGCGTGCGCGACGAGCTTGATCGGGCTGTGCGCCGCCATGCCTGCTGCCGGCGGTTCACCTGCGCCCGTCGGCGATTTCGACTGGCCGCTGCGGCCGCGGCCAGGGGTCGTGCGCACCTTCGACAAGCCCGAACACGATTGGCTGCCGGGGCATCGCGGGGTGGATTTGGCGGGCGATCGGGGGCAGGTGGTGCTCGCGGCCGGGGACGGCATCGTCGTCTTCGCGGGAATCGTGGCCGACAAACCGGTTGTCTCCATCGACCATCCCGGCGGGCTCCGAACGACCTACGAGCCGGTCACCGCGGCAATTCCCGTGGGCCGCAGGCTGACTCGCGGCACACCGATCGGGCTGCTGGAGGCCGGACACCCACCTTGCTCTCCATGCCTGCACTGGGGTGCGCGGCGGGACCGCGAATACCTCGATCCGCTCGGGCTGCTCCACCGCACTCCGATCCGGCTCAAGCCCCTCACCGGCGACATCCCGGCCCGTCCCGGCCGGATGGACGTGAACTTCGAAACCGAGCGAGGATGGTGACCATGTCGCAGAAACCCGCGCCCTTCACCTACTCCGATGTCGGCGCGACTGCGGCTGAATTTCCGCCGGGCTACGACCACTTCCGGCTACGCAGGCACATCGGTTCGGGCCGAGCGCTGTTCGAGCAGGCGGCCGAACACATTCTCGGGTACGGGATGCAGCGCGGTACCGGGATCTTCCAGAACGCGACCACGCCGGTAGCCGAGCCGGGAACCGAGCTGACCGTGCGGCTCGGGCTGGGGCCGATCGGCGTGAGTGCGCCGTGCCGGGTCGTCTACGTCCTCGACGAGCCGGATCGGCGCGGTTTCGCCTATGGGACGCTCCCCGGCCACCCCGAGAGCGGTGAGGAGTTGTTCTGCGTCGAATACGACCCCGCCGACGGCTCGGTCCACGGGCTCATTGCCGCGTTCTCGAAACCGGGCGCCTGGTACACCCGGCTCGGCGGCCCGATCGTGCGACTCATCCAACGCTGGTTCGCACACCGCTACATCGGAACCATCCGGCCACGCTGAAGCGCACGGCCTCAGCCATCCGCGAGGTGAGCCGAGAGGGCAGCGGCCTCGGCGCGCAGCAAGGCGGCACGGTCCGCCCCACCGGAGAGCGCATCGTATTCCCCTGCGGCAGCGAGACGGTCGTCGATCTCAGCGCGCACGATACCGGCGATATCGGATTCACTGAGGTCCCGGCGGGCACGTTCAGCCGCGCCCAGCCCCACAGCACTGGACTCGATGGCCCCGGCACGAACATCGGAACCGTCCACAGCTTCAGCATTGTCGATAGCGCCCAGAGCCGAACGAAGCGCCGCGGTGGCATTGCGATCGCGAGCCTTCATCGCCACGGGCAGCGCGGCGCGCAGACGTTCACGCAGTGAGGATGGGTTCGTCATGATCATCGACGCTACCCGCTACGGTTTCGGGTATGGCGCTGCGGTGGTGGGGCGTCCGGGACCGAAACACATTGTCCGAAGGGGCGCCTGGCACGGCGGGGACACATGCACCTGGAGGCGATCCTCACACCACAGCCCCGCCGCTCGGTCCAGCAACCACACCTCGACCAACTCGAATACGTGTTGACGCCGTAATCACCGGCCGCACCTACGATTTCGTCCCGGAAACCCGGCTACGACTGCCCCAGCACGGTCCACTCACCGAGGCCGAAACCCCGCTCATATGGATGACCGTGCCCGGAATGTACGGCGGCTTCAGCATCAAGCTGTCCCAGCCGGGCGCGACACCGGAACTGACAGTCGAAAGCTGGTGCCGAGTCGTCGGCGGATCCGGGCAGCGGCATGTGGCCCGCCCCAACAGATTCGACCTCGTCGACATGGGATTCGTCTGACCCATCCCGCAGCGAGCCGCGCGTCGTCGTGCTGTGCGCCTTGCGACAGCGGCATTGTTGATCTCGGTTATGTGCTGCGGGAACGCTGGGGATGTGCCCGAGGAGCCCGCCGCAAATGCATGCGGCGGGCCGCAGGGGACACCCGAGCCGGGAGGAGTGGATCGGCTAAAGGGCTGCGGGGGTGGCCTTTTCGCGTTCGGCGAGTTCGGACTTCCAGCGGCGGAAGCCCTCCTCGGTGCGGCCGCGCCGCCAGTAACCGGAGATGGATGCCCAGTCGGCGGGGACGCCGCGGTCCTTGCGGATGTAGGGGCGGAGGTCGTGCATGACGGCCTGTGCTTCACCGTGGATGAAGACGTGCACCTGGCCGTCGCGCCAGGGGGCGGAGTGGACGGCGGTGGCGAGGCGCACTCCCGGTTCGTTTTCGCCGCGGTGAATCCAGGTCAGCTCCACACCCTCCGGGTGTGCGAAGGCGAGCTCGTCGGCTGGATCCGCGACCTCCACGAATACTTGCCCGACCGCGTCGGCGGGGAGCGACTCGCAGGCCGCGGCAATGGCGGGGAGTGCGGATTCGTCGCCGGCCAGCAGATGCCAGTCGGCGTCGGAACGCGGGGCGTAGGCGCCACCCGGGCCCATCAGATCGATGGTGTCGCCCGGCTGGGCGGCGGCGGCCCACGGTCCGGCGACGCCCTCGTCACCGTGGTAGACGAAATCGATGGCGAGCTCCTGCGCCGCGCGATCCACCTCGCGCACGGTGTAGGTGCGCACGGTGTCGCCGCCGGCACCGGGGAAGACCAGTTTGACGTAGGCGTCGGTGCGGTCGTTGGGCTGGAAGGACGCGAAGCCGGGGCCGCCCAGGCGGACCCGGATCAGGTGATCGGTCAGTCGGATCGTGTTCTGGACCACCAGCGTGATGCGTGTGCGCGCCAAAGGACACCTCCATAATTAGGATTACCTAAGTGACGCTAGCATGAATTCCGATAGGTCGTCGATAGTATTTCGATAGTCCGTCGGTCACCGGATATCGGCGATGAGCGCGGCCAGGGCGGCGGCCAGGCGATCGATTCCGGGACCGGGCGGGCCGCCGGGTTCGGACAGGTACAGGTCGCGGCGGATCTCCACCATCAGCGCGGTGACGCGGGGTTCGGTGCCGTAGAAGCCCAGCGGCACATAGGTTCCCGCGAACGGGCTGTTGACGCCGACGCCGCCGAAGTCCACAAAGGCCGCGGCCGCACGGGTGAGCAGATCGGGCGGCGTGTGAAAGGCGTCCGCGCCCAGGCAGATCGGCGGACGTGGTGCGTCGCCGTGCAGCTCATAGGGCAGGGGCCGAGCCGGGTAGGAGTGGACGTCGATGATCACCGCACGGCCGGTCGCCGACAGGCGATCGGCAACCAGATCCGTCATGGCCTGCGCATAGGGATGGAAGTAGCGGTCCAGCAAGGGTGCGGGATCGAAATCGCCCGCCCGCAACGGCATCCGGTCCGTGGTGGCGGTGTACACCGCGCCCATGCCGACCGCGAGCATCTCCTCGCGCTCGTCCGGGAAACGCTCCGGATCGACGACCAGCCGGGACAGCCGGTTCACGAATTGCCATGGCCGGGTGGGCGACAGGCGCGCGGCCGCGCCGGCCAGCCGCGCGGTATGGGCGTCGGTGATGGCGTCGAGCTCTCGGTCGAGCGCCGCGTCATCGAGCAGCAGCTCCGCGCGGACAGCGGCGGGAATCGTGCGGGCGGAGTGCGGAACATGCAGCACCACAGGCGAATCGTCGGCACCGGGCAGCAGTTCGGCCGAGTCGGGGATTCGCATGACGGTCAGGCGCGCGGGTGGGCTTGGTCGTGCACCTTCTTGAGCCGATCGATCGACACGTGGGTGTACAGCTGTGTGGTGGCCATGCTGGCGTGGCCCAGGATCTCCTGCACCACCCGCAGATCGGCCCCGCCCTCGAGCAGATGGGTCGCGGCGGTGTGACGGAAACCGTGCGGGCCCATATCGGGTGCGCCCGGAATGGCGGAAACCACCTCGTGCACAACCGTTCTGGCCTGCCGCTGGTCGATGCGCCGGCCCCGCCGGCCCAGCAGCAGCGCACGCCCCGACTCCGGGGTGGCGAAGGCGGCCCGACCGAACCGAAGCCAGTCGTCCAGCGCCTGCTCGGCGGGCACACCGAACGGCACCGACCGCTCCTTGTTCCCCTTGCCCAGCACGCGCACCAGCCGCCGTTCCCGATCCACATCCTCGATGTCGAGCCCGCACAGCTCGCTCACCCGGACCCCGGTCGCGTACAGCATCTCGACAATCAGCCGATCCCGCAAGGCCATCGGATCATGCTGCGCCGCACCCGATTCCGCCGCCGCCATGGCCGCCTGCGCCTGCTCGCGCCCCAGCACCGACGGCAGCACCCGATGCGCCCGCGCCGACCCCAGCCGCGGCCCCGGATCCACCGCCAGCCGCCCCGTGCGCGTCAGCCAGGCCGTGAACGTCCGAGCCGACGAGGCCCGCCGCGCCATGGTGGTCCGCGCCGCGCCCGCCGCCGCCTGCGCCGCCAGCCACGACCGCAGCAACGCCAGATCCACCTCCCCCACACCGGAATCCACCGCCCGCCCCAGCAAATGCTCCAGCAACCCGCGCGCATCGCCCACATACGCCCGCGCCGTATGCTCCGACCGATTCCGCCCCAACCGCAAGTGCCGCCCGTACTCGGCCAGCAATGCCTCCAAATCCTCGGGCAGCTCACTCATCCGTCCACGCTGACCCGAATCCCGCCACATATCAAGCACCGTTCACGCAGAGTGTCGTCCTGCGTGACCCACCCGATTGCTCGGACAGGGTTGGCCCGCAACCGCAGTTTCGGGTCTTCCCGTGGCGATACCACTGCCCGGCGAACCGGGTCTGACATGGTTTCCATCGGGCATGTTTATCGTCCCGCCGCAACTCCGCGTGGACTCCAACACCGCCAAGTTCCTGGCGGCGTTGAGATCACGATCCAGCACGAGACCGCACCGATCGCACACGAACACCCGCTCGGACAGGGCCAGTTCGGCTTTCACCAACCCACACGACGAGCAGGTCTTGGAACTGGGATAGAACCGATCCGCCACCACCAGCTTGCCCCCATTACGGCGGATCTTGTAGCCGAGCTGGGGGCGCAACTCGCAAAACCCGGCATCCCCGGCACGACACAACAGCCCGAATAGCCGACACACCAACAAGATCCGCCAACTCGTTCTCAGCTCTTTCCGAACAGCAGCACGCACCGACCAACACGACACACGACAAACACCAGATAGCTCAGTGCCGTCGCCTACGTCTTTTACAGATCCGAACCAGCTGGATCACAGCAATCACCGATGTTGTTCATGGGCGGCGACGATCGCGGTGGTAGTTGAGGTCGTGGGAGGGTTCGTGCGGTACCAGCCGTTGCCATCGCAGGCGACCAAGCCCGCGATCTCCAGTGCGGACAGAGTGGCACGGACCGCGGGCAATGGGAGGCCCGTGTCGGCGGCCAAGCCTCGAGGGAGGCGGGAACCGGTGCTGGGGAGGGCGGCGAAGACCAGAGCCTCGTCGCCGGAGAGATTGTCCTCCGGGCTGGGTGGGACCGCGCCCGGCAGGGACAGGCGCAGCGGCCCGGCTTCGTCGAGGATGTCCTCGGCGCGGGTGGCGATGAAGGCTTCGCCCTCGCGGATCATGCGGTGGCAGCCGACCGAGGCGGCCGAGGTGACCGGGCCTGGAACGGCCATCGCGGGCCGGCCGAGCCGGCGGCACCATTTCACCGTGTTGCGCGCCCCGCTGCGCATCCCGGCCTCCACCACCACGACACCATCCGCGAATGCCGCTATCAGCCGATTGCGGGCCAGGAAATGGTGTTTGCGCGCGGAGGTACCGGGTGGGTACTCGGTGACGACCAGACCGGTATCGACGATCTCGGCCAGCAGCTGATCGTGCTGCACGGGATACGGCCGATCCGGACCGCAGGCGAGCACGGCGATCGTCGTACCGCCGACGGCCAGCGCGGCCCGGTGTGCCATCCCGTCGATCCCGAACGCCGCCCCGGATACGATCGTCCACCCCCGCGCCGCGAGCTCACCGGCGATCTCGCCGGTCGCATGATTCCCGTACCCGGTGCTGCACCGCGCCCCCACCACCGCGATCGCCCGCTCGGTGGTCTCCAGCAGCGACCGCGGCCCCCGCACCCACAACACCAGAGGCACAGCCGCATCCGCATCCTGCGCCGGATCCAACTGCCCCAGCCCGAGCATCCTCCACGCCGGCCACTCCGCATCGTCCGGCGTCACCACCCGCCCACCCAACCGCTCGATATACGCCAAATCCCTTTCCGCCCGGTCGATCCCCCGCCGCAGCTCGGTAGGCCCCCGCAACACCTCGGGCAATGCACACTCCCGCACCGCCCGCGCCGCCTCCACCACCCCCACCGACCCGATCAACGCCGACAACGCCGCACAGGGCCCCTCCACCACCCGCGACAAATACACCCAAGCCAACCGCCGCTCATCCGCACTCCCACCCCCAACTGCCCCGCCGACAGCGCCTTTCGCGCCGTGCTTCGCCCCCGTCCACCCGGAGCCCCGGCCGAATTCGCTGACGTGACCGGGTGCGCGTGACCCGGAATCGGTGATGCAGACCGAACCAGACCGACCAAGCCCGGTGTCGGTCGCATCGGCAGCGCTTCGAGAGGCAGGCGCGACCGGTGCTCCCGCCGCCACATCCTCTGCGGCCGAATTGGATTCGTGGCGTACACCAGTACGCCGCATCGAATCGGGGTTGTCCGTCGTCTCGCTCATGCTCCACCTCGCTGTCGAAAGCTCAATGCCTGCAGGACGTCCTGGGCGCTGGGCACATCACCGCCACGCAAGTCACAGACGGTCCACGCGACTCTGATCGCGCGGTCGGCGCCGCGGGCGGACATACGGCCGTGCAGGAGGGCGTTCTCGACCGGGGCAAGCGCCTCACGGGGCAACCGGAAGCGTTGGCGGAGAACGTGGCCGGGCACCTCCGCATTGGTGGTCATGCCGAGTTCGACCCATCGTTCAGCGGCCGCGTTCCGTGCCGCCGTCACGCGGGCGCGCACCTCCTCGCTGCTCTCGACCTCGTCGCCGGTGAAGGCTCCGGCGGCCTGAGCGTGCATCTGCACCGAGAGATCGATGCGATCCATCAGCGGGCCAGAGAGTTTGCCGAGGTAGCGGCGGCGGGCCAGGGGCGCACAGATGCAGTCGATATCGCGGGCGGGTGCGCACGGGCACGGGTTGGCCGCGAGGACGAGTTGGAATCGGGCCGGGAAACGGGACACCCCGTCCCGGCGCGCGATGCGAACCTCGCCTTCCTCCAAGGGAGTTCGCAGCGCCTCGAGGACCTTGCTGCCGATCTCTGCACACTCGTCCAGGAACAGGACGCCGCGATGGGCGCAGCTGACCGCCCCGGGCCGGGCGGACCCCGAACCGCCGCCGATCATCGCCGTGACCGACGACGAATGATGGGGTGCCACGAAGGGCGGCGCGGTGATCAGCGGGGCATCGTCGGACAGTGTGCCCGCCACCGAGTGAATCGCGGTCACCTCCAGGGAATCCCGTTCGCGCAGCGACGGCAGCAAGCTTGGAAGCCGTTGCGCCAACATGGTTTTCCCGATGCCGGGCGGGCCCGTCAGCAGCAGGTGATGCCCGCCCGCCGCGGCCACCTCCAGGGCCCAGCGCGCCTCGTCCTGGCCCACCACCTCGCGCAGGTCCCCGATCGATGTCTCGGCCGTCGGCTGGACCGGATCGGGAAGCGCGAGCTCGCCGCCGCCACGCAGCCAATCCAGCAATTCGAGCAGGGTCGATGCCCCGAGGACGCGAATGCCGTCGACCAGGCCCGCCTCGGGCAGGGCGGCCGTCGGGACGATGACCGTGCGCCGCCCCGCGTTCCGCGCCGCCAGTACCGCCGGAAGAATGCCGCGCACCCGGCGCACGCGGCCGTCCAGTGCCAGTTCACCCAGCAGTACCGACTCCGAGAGACGATTCGACGGGATCGCTCCGGCCGCGTCCAGCACGGCACCGGCCAGAGCGACGTCGTACACGCTGCCGACCTTCGGCAGCGTGGCCGGGGACAGGGCGAGGATGACGCGGCCGTCAGGCCACTTCTCGCCCGTATTGGTGACGGCGGCGCGGACACGGTCGCGGGATTCCTGGAGGGTGGTGTCGGGGCGGCCGACCAGGTGGACCGAGGGGAGGCCCTGGCCTATGTCGGCTTCTATTTCTACGAGTTGGCCCTCCACGCCGTTGACGGCGACGGAATAGGCTCTGCCCAAAGGCATTTCAGAACACCGCCTTCAGGTGGCGGATTTCCGGGGTGCGGCCCGGAAACAGGAGGACGGCGACCACGTCGAAGCGGATGCGCAGGTATGGGCCGTTCTGTTCGCGCAGCCAGCGGGCGGCGAGTTCGCGAATGCGGCGCTGTTTGAGGTAGGTGACGGCTTCCTCGGGTGGACCGCAGGTGAGGGTGCGGCGGGTTTTGACCTCGACGAAGGCCGTCACCTCGCCCTCTCGGGCGATGACGTCGAGTTCGCCGAAGCGGCATCGCCAATTGCGGGCGACGATCTCCATGCCGGCGGCGCGGAGAAAGTCCGCGGCCAGTTCCTCCCCCTGCGCTCCCAGCGCCAGATGCTGTGCCATTCAGCCAGCATGGCCGGGCCCGTGACGGACCCGGCCATGCCGAACTGGGAAAACAGTGAGCCTGGGGATAACCTGCGGCCTGTGGACTAGTCGGGAAGCCGCAGGTCGGTCTTCTCCAACTCCTCGATATTCACGTCTTTGAAGGTGATCACGCGAACGTGCTTCACGAAGCGCGCCGGCCGGTACATGTCCCACACCCATGCATCCGACATCCGTACCTCGAAGTACACCTCGCCATCGGCGTTCTGCGGCCGCAGTTCGACAGAATTGGCGAGGTAGAAGCGACGTTCGGTCTCCACCACGTACGAGAATTGCCCGACGATGTCCTTGTACTCGCGGTACAGGGATAGCTCCATCTCGGTTTCGTACTTCTCGAGGTCCTCGGCGCTCATCGGGTGGAACGTCCTCCTTGTCGCCCAACTGGGTGTAGAGACATCATCCCGCATACGCCGTGTCGGTAGCCACTCGGCCGGTCTCCCGGACGTTTCGCCACGAACGGCGGTGCTCGGGAGTGATGCCGAGACGGGTCAGCGCCTCATTGTGCTCGGGGGTGTTGTAGCCCTTGTGGGCAGCGAATCCGTAGCCCGGGTATTGCTCGTCCATCTCCACCATGATGCGGTCACGGGTCACCTTGGCCAGCACGCTGGCCGCGGCGATGCAGGCCGCCGAGGCGTCGCCGCCGATCACGGGCAGCGACGGCACCGGGATACCCGGCACCCGGAAGCCGTCGGTGAGGACGTAGCCGGGCACCGGATCCAGCCCGGCCACCGCACGCCGCATGCCCTCGATATTGGCCACGTGGATGCCGATGGCGTCGATCTCCCAGGCCGGGACGACCACCACCTCCCAGGCCAGCGCGAGCCGCTTGATGATGGGGAACAGCTGTTCGCGGGCGTTCTCGGTGAGCTTCTTCGAGTCGTCGAGACCGGCGAGGGAGGCGTAGGCCTTGGGTGGCAGCAGGCAGGAGGCCACCACCAGCGGGCCCGCCGCGCAGCCGCGCCCGGCCTCGTCGACGCCCGCGACCGGACCGAGGCCGCTGCGGATCAGCGCGGCTTCCAGGGTGCGTAGCCCGCCCGCCTGCCGCATGACCACGCGCGGCGGCCAGTCACCGCGGTCGATCCGCTGAATCTTCTTGCCGCCGCGCGCCTTCCGGCTCACACCGGGCTCGGCGACCCTCGCCATCTTCCCCACCGGTCGATTATCCCGCGATTCTCGCCTCTACTGCGGGTCCTGCGCCCGGACCGGACCCATCCGGCTCGGCGGCCAGATCTTGAACACGGCCTTGCCGCGCACATCCTTCACCGGCACGGTGCCCTGCAGCTCGTCCTTCATGTGGTAGCGGGAGTCGGCGGACTCGGCGCGGTTGTCACCCATCACCCACAGGTTGCCGGCGGGCACCTTGATCTCGGGGAAGGCGCGACCGCCCGCGTTGAACTGCACGTCCGGGTGCTGAGGGTCGAAGGGGTTGTTGAACTTCACGTACGGCTCGTCGAGCGGTTTCCAGTCGGCGCCGGGGCTGTCGTCCTTGACCAGGATCCGGCCTTGCGCGTCACAGCATTTGACCGATTGCCCACCCGTGGCGATGACCCGCTTCACCAGATCGTTCTCGTCCGGCGGCACCAGGCCGAAGAAGGACAGGAAGTTCTGGACCCCGCGCACCACGGTGTTGGAGGAGCGGATCGACTTGTAGTGGCTGTTCCACGAGCTGGTCGGGCCGACGAACACCACCACGTCGCCCGGCTCGGGATCGCCGAAGTAGTAGCTCAGCTTCTCGACATAGATGCGGTCGCCGGTGCAGCCCGCGCAGCCGTGCAGGGTGGGTTCCATGGACTGCGAGGGAATGACGTAGGGCCGGCCGATGAAGGTCACCAGCAGCGCCACGATCAGCGCCGCGAAACCGATCAGGATGGGCAGCTCCTGCCAGAACGGGCGCTGCTTCTTCTTCGACTTCGGCTGGGGTGTCTCGGGCGCCTCGGGCGTCTTCGCCCCATTGCCGTTGCCGGACCCGGACTTCGTCACCGACTCGCTCTCGTCTGCCACCGGAACAGAGTAGCCCGGCACCGCGAAGAACCATGCGGTGCCGGGCTACTCGTTGTCGGCGAGCCGACTGTCGATCCTGCCCCGAGCCGTTCACCGGCTCAGCGGGAGCTGCGACTACTTCAGCGCTTTTCCTTGATCTTGGCGGCCTTGCCGCGCAGATCGCGCAGGTAGTACAGCTTGGCGCGACGCACGTCACCGCGGGTCACGACCTCGATCTTGTCCAGGTTGGGGCTGTGCACCGGGAAGGTGCGCTCCACGCCGACACCGAACGAAACCTTGCGCACGGTGAAGGTCTCGCGGATGCCACCGTTCTGGCGGCGGATGACGACGCCCTTGAAGACCTGGATGCGCTCCTTGTTGCCTTCGATAACCTTCACGTGCACGTTGACCGTGTCACCCGGGCGGAAGTCCGGGATGTCGCTGCGCAGCGAGCTTGCGTCGACGAAGTCGAGGGTGTTCATGTCCGTCCTTATTGGAGTTCGCGCGAACAGAGGAACCTGGCGGCTACCCGGTGAGGGTGCTCTACCGGTTCGTGCTCCGGATATTTGGGCGGTGCCCGGGCACAGCGCGCCCAAAGCAACCTGAGCATTGTGCCAGACGCCGGGATCGCGCGGTTAATCGGCCCCTACGTGCGGGTATTCGCGCGGGTGAGGGCGGAGGCGATGTCCGAGACCAGCGGCGGGTAGTCGGTGGCGCCGGTGATCACCTGCAGGAAGACCAGCCGGTCCTGCTCGTCCGTCGCGGCTTTCAGACAGTGTTGCAGCTCGCCGACCGTGGTCGCGCGGAGGGTGAGGACCGACTCGGCGTCGCCGCCGAAGGCGTGCGGGAGTTCGGGCCAGCGCCACGGGGCGATGTCGTTGTACGGGGCGGCCGGGCCGTGGATGGCGCGTTCGATGGCATAGCCGTCGTTGTCGACCAGGATGATCACGCCGTTCAGCTGCTCGCGGATCCAGGTGCCCAGCTCCTGGATCGAAAGCTGGGCCGCGCCATCGCCGATGACGAGGACCGCGCGACGGTCGGGGCAGGCGATGCCCGCGCCGAGGGCGGCCGGGAGGGCATAGCCGATCGAGCCCCACAGCGGCTGGCCGAGAAAGGTGATGCCGGTCGGCATGCGCAGCGTGGCCAGTCCGAAGAAGGCCGAGCCCTGGTCGGCGACGACAATGTTGCTGTTGCCCAGCGCTGCCGCGACCAGGGGCCACAGGGCGGCCTGGGTGAGCGGGGCGTCCACGGCGGGCGGGGCATCCGGGGCGGCGGCCGCCGGGGCGGGAATCGGTGCGGGAGCGGCGAATTCGGGGGCCAGCTCGGTGAGGATCTCCAGGGCCGCGGTGAGCGACAGCGGCGCGAAGGCGTCGACTCCCCCGATCACCGTGCGCTCGGGACCGATATCGATGGTGCGGTGCGGGTCGATGCGGTGGCTGAAACCCGCGGTGATGCTGTCGGTGTACTGGACCCCGACGGTCACCAGGCGGTCGGCGTCCTCGACGGCGGCCCGTACCTGCGGCGGGGAGGCCGCACCGGTGTAGACACCGAGGAAATTCGGGGCGGATTCGTCGACCACGGTCTTGCCCCAGGCCAGGGTGGCGTGCGGGAGTCCGTGCGGTTGTCCCGGGGTCGGGCCGACCAGGGTGCGCAACCGGTCGGTCGCTCCGACCCGATCGACGAAGATATCCGCGAGGACGGCCACCCGCCGGCCGCCGAGGAATTCGCGTGCCGCCTGCGTGAAGGCTGCCCGCGCGCCCGCACTCGAGAAGTCGGCGGGCGGCGCCAGCGGCGTCGCGGGCGGGGACACCTCCACCCGCGCGGTATCGGTGGCCAGCATGAGATACCCCGGACGGCGATGCACGCGAACCGAATTCAGCACCCGGTCGATCTCCTGGCAGGCGTCGGCCGCGCCGAGATCGGCCTGCGCGCAGGTGACTTCGGCGGCGATCCGGCGGAAGTGGTGGAAGTCGCCGTCGCCGAGGGTGTGGTGGATGACGCGGTGACCGGCCTGGATGTCCTTGGCGGGCACGCCGACGATGTGCACGACGGGCACATGCTCGGCGTAGCTGCCCGCGATGGCGTTGACCGCACTCAGCTCGCCCACGCCGTAGGTGGTGACGACCGCGCCGATGCCGCGCAGGCGGGCGTACCCGTCGGCGGCGTAGCCGGCGTTCAGCTCGTTGGCGCTGCCGATCCAGCGGATGTCGGGGTGGGCGATGACATGGTCGAGGAACTGCAGATTGAAATCGCCGGGAACGCCGAAGATTTCGGTGACGCCGAGTTCCCGGAGCCGATCGAGCAGATAGTCGCCGACAACGTAGCCCATGGCTCAACCCTGGCACGCCGACCGACAGTCAGCAACTCATTGGCTATCGACCGATTCCGGGGGATGCTCTGCGGACTGGGGCTCGAGGGGCCGATCCCCGTGCTTGCGCCCGTGCATGAGGTGCGGGTGGGCCGAGGGCGGCGCGTGCGGGGCCGGGACCACGGTCCGGGCCAGCTCCTCCTCGGCGGCGCGGAGCACGTGCGCGGCATCGGGCTTGCCCGCCAGCAGGTCCTGCACGAAGATCTTGGCCCGGATCATCGGGCGGCGATAGCGGCGCTCGCGCCGCACCGCACGCCGCATGAGGCCCGAGCCGGAGGCATAGCGCCAACGCGCCCAGGGTGCGCCCGGGCGGCTCAGCCGCAGCGCGCCGATGACCAGCAGCGGCGGGAAGAACATTCCGAACAGACCGGTCCAAATCTTGCCCTTGGCAATGACAATGGCCGCCAGCAGCAGATTCCCGAACGCGAACCCGATCGTGAACAGCCGCTCGGGCACATTCTGATCGGTCCGGAGATCACGGATATTGCCGATGTTCAGCAACCACAGCGGATGGAAACCGAGCAGCAGCAGCCCGGTCACGGCAAGGGCCACGAACACCGCATCGACCGAGGTGCGGCCCTGCTCCTCCCAGTACACGTCGCGCAGGTAGTAGATGAGCGCGAACTCGTCGAGAACCAGCGCCGCGCCGAGCCCGAACACCGCGGCCAGCGCACTGGTGACGCCGACGCTGCTCTGATACAGCGTCACGAACCCGACGCCGGAGCCGAGCACCAGGATCACCCCGAACACCATGTGGTGGATGTGCACGTCCCCGGCCCGCACATTGCCCGGCCACCAGCGCACCTGTTTGCGGATGAGCCGCACGCTGATTCGGATCAGCAGGAACCCCACGATGAACCCCAGAAGCAGGCATGCCAATGGCATTCTGCCGTGTGCCACCACGACATCTTCCCACCACCGATGCACGTGCATGCCCCTGTCGCCTCCGAAACCCTCGTGCGAACGCCAACCCCCGCCACGCTACCCGCGCCGCCCACCCGCACGGAAAGATCACATGCGGTCGCGACGTGATAGAGCAACCTTCCAGCCACCATCGAAATGGCGGCTGCCGGTGACTAGGCTCACACCATGCGACTGAGTACACGAAACCAGCTCGATGGAACAGTCACCCAGGTCACCCGCGGCGAGGCCATGGCGGTGGTGCGCATCCGCCTCGCAGGTGGTGACGAGATCACCTCCTCCATCACCCGCGACGCCGCCGACGACCTGGGTCTCGCCGACGGCAAACCCGTCAAGGTCCTCATCAAATCCACCGAGGTCTCCCTCGGCGTCGAATAACCCACCACGAGCACGCCGAGGCGCCCCCGAACCGGGACCGCCTCGGCGTCTTCATTTTTCGGAGCTTCCATGCCGGACGACATCACCTTCGATCGCGTCGCCCCCGTGATCCCGGTCCTCGACCTCGACGCCGCCCTGGCCCGCTATCGCCGCCTCGGGTTCAGCGTCCACGCCTACGAGGGCGACGCTCGCTACGGCTTCGCCGACCGCGGCCGCGTATCCCTGCACCTCACCGAGTGGGACGAGCACGACGCGATACGAACCGCCGCGGCCGTCTACCTCTACGTCTCCGACGCCGACGCGCTGCACGCGGAGTGGGCTTCCGCAGACCTGCCCGGCCGCCTCACCACCCCGGTCGACACCGATTACGGCCTGAGGGAATTCGGCTACGTCGACCCCGACGGCACCCTGCACCGGGTCGGCTCCCCACTGAGTTAGCGGTGCCGGACGGCCGTCCGGCCGGACCCGGGTGTGGGTGCGGCCGGACGGCTGGTTCGGGACCTGCTGGTCAGCGGCCGAAGCCGGCGCGGCGGAGGGCGTCGGCCATCGAACCGCTGGGGGCGGGCTGGTTGCGGTTGCCGCCGCCCTGACGCTGTCCGCCCTGGCGCTGGCCGCCCTGGCCGCCCTGCCGGTTGTCGCGGTTGCCGCCGCGCTGGCCGCCGCCCTGGTTGTTGCGCGGGCCGCGGTCGGCACGGTCGGGCTTGGCGTTTCCGGGCTCGTCGTCGAGGCGCAGGGACAGGCCGATGCGCTGGCGCTGGACGTCGACCTCGAGGACCTTGACCTTCACGACGTCGCCGGACTTCACGACCTCGCGAGGGTCCTTGACGAAGTTGTGGGACATGGCCGAGACGTGGACCAGGCCGTCCTGGTGGACGCCGATGTCGACGAAGGCGCCGAACGCGGCCACATTGGTGACGACGCCCTCGAGCACCATGCCGGGCTTCAGGTCGGCGACCTTCTCGATGCCCGCCGCGAATTCAGCGGTCTTGAATTCGGGGCGAGGGTCGCGGCCGGGCTTCTCGAGTTCGGCGATGATGTCGGTGACGGTCGGGACACCGAACCGCTCATCGGTGAAGTCGGCCGGCCGCAGAGCGCGCAGGGCGGAGGTGTTGCCGATGATCTCCTTCACACCCTTACCGCTGGCATCGAGGATGCGCCGGACCACGGGGTACGCCTCGGGGTGCACGCCGGAGGTGTCCAGCGGGTCGTCGCCCTCGCGGATGCGGAGGAATCCCGCGCACTGTTCGAACGCCTTGGGGCCCAGGCGCGGGACATCCTTGAGTGCGGCGCGACTGCGGAACGGGCCGTTGGCATCGCGGTGCGCCACAATGCTTTCCGCGATCGAGTTGGAAATGCCCGAGACCCGGGACAGGAGCGGGACGGAGGCGATGTTCACGTCGACGCCGACGGCGTTCACCGCGTCCTCGACGACCGCGCCCAGCGAGCGGGCCAGCAGGGTTTCGGAGACGTCGTGCTGGTACTGGCCGACGCCGATGGACTTCGGGTCGATCTTCACCAATTCGGCCAGCGGGTCCTGGAGCCGGCGGGCGATGGAGACGGCGCCGCGCAGCGACACGTCCATGTCGGGCAGTTCCTGTGAGGCGTATGCGGAGGCCGAGTACACCGACGCGCCCGCCTCGGAGACCACGATCTTGGTGGGCTTGTTCTCGGGGATGCGCGAGATCAGTTCGGCAGCAAGGGCGTCGGTCTCGCGGGAGGCGGTGCCGTTGCCGATGGCGATGAGCTCGACATTGAAGCGGGCGACCAGTGCGCCCAGCACGGCCAGGGACTTCTCGGTCTGCCCCTGCGGCTTGTGCGGGTAGATGACCTCGGTGGCGACCACCTTGCCGGTGGCGTCCACGACGGCGACCTTCACACCGGTGCGGTAGCCCGGGTCCAGGCCCATGGTCGAGCGGGTGCCGGCGGGCGCCGCGAGCAGCAGGTCGCGCAGGTTGGCCGCGAACACGTCGACGGCATCGCGTTCGGCGGACTGCCGCAACCGCATTCGGGTATCGATGCCCATGCTGACCTGCAGCTTGGTCCGCCACGCCCAGCGCACGGTGTCCAACAGCCAGGAGTCGGCGGCGCGGCCCTGATCGGCGATCCCGAACTTGATGGCGATGCGACCCTCGTAGATCGAGCGCTGCCCGTCCTCGGGCTCCTCGGTGTCGGGTTCGAGGTGCAGGTTGAGCACCTCTTCCTTCTCACCGCGCAGCAGCGCCAGGATGCGGTGCGAGGGCAGCTTGCTGAAGGGCTCGGAGAATTCGAAATAGTCGGCGAACTTCGCGCCCGCCTCCTCCTTGCCCGCGCGCACCGTCGAGCTCATCTGCCCGCGTTCCCACATGAGCTCGCGCAGTTCACCGACCAGGTCGGCGTCCTCGGCGAAACGCTCCACCAGGATGGACCGCGCGCCGTCGAGCTGTTCGGCGTTGTACTGCGCGGGATCGGTGGTCGGGTCCGTCAGGAGTGCGTCGGCCACGGGCTCGTGCCCGGCCTCGCGCGCGATCTGCGCCTTGGTGCGCCGCTTGGGCTTGTAGGGCAGGTAGATGTCCTCGAGGCGGGCCTTGGTGTCGGCGAGCATGATCTGCGCGTGCAGCGCCTCGTCCAATTTGCCCTGGCCACGGATGGATTCGATGATCGAGCCCCGGCGCTCGTCGAGTTCGCGCAGGTAGCTCAGGCGCTCGTCGAGGGTGCGTAGCTGGGCGTCGTCGAGCCCACCGGTGACTTCCTTGCGGTAGCGGGCGATGAACGGCACGGTCGACCCGGCGTCCAGTAGCTCGACGGCGGAGCGCACCTGCTCCTCGCGCACCCCCAGCTCGTCGGCGATACGCCGGCCGACGCTGGCGAGGCGGACGGTGCTCTCGGTGGTCGCTGCACCCGTGGATGCGGCACCTGCGGATGCTGCGCTGACGGTTTCGGAGGCTGTCGTCACGCCCGCAGACACTACCGCCGCCACCCGACAGTGCGTGCAAGGCCCACACAGGATTCGGTCATTGCCCCGCCTCTCCGAGACTTCAGCGCCCCGCCGAGAGCCGTCACCCGTGACGCATGCGTGCCTGCGCCGGGTGCCGAATCACCTCTGGGCGTACCCGGGGAGTTACCCCGATCCTCGCGAAATCAGTTGTTACGTACCGAATTTCACCGTCAGCCGAAATCTCTTGGGGACGCCTTGAATTCGGGGCAGTACACCGCGACGGCCGCGCGGGCGAGCCTTTCCCCGAATCCCCACTGGTCGGTCGCTACAACCGGGGTGCCCGCACGCAGGTGGGCGCAGATGTCCTTGCCCTCGGCGATCAGGCGCTGCCCGTCCGCGGTGTCCTCGTAGCCGGGCGACGCGACCGTCTGGTCGCCCAGGTGACTCAGGAAGAGCACATCGAGGTTGTCCGCGACCGCCTTGCCGCCGCCGAACATCGCGGCGAACAGGGCCAGCCCGGCCAGCGTCGCGCTGAGAAATCCTCTGGTTTCACGCATGATGAATCTCCTTCACGCATGGCCCAAGTTATCCGGTAGGAGGTCGGGCCTGCGTTCGGCCGTGCGGCGCAGCGACTGTTCGTGCCGCCACCCGGCGATCTTGGCATGGTTGCCGGACAACAGGATTTCGGGGACGTCGAGGCCGCGCCAGGACACCGGCCGGGTGTAGGAGGGGCCTTCCAATAGACCGTCGGAGAACGAATCCTGTTCGTGGGATTGCTGATTGCCGAGGACGCCCGGGATCAGCCGGACGAACGCCTCCGTCATGACCAGCACGGCGGCCTCGCCGCCGATGAGCACGTAGTCGCCGATGCTGACCTCTTCGACGCGCACCCGGCGCGCGGCATCGTCGAAGACGCGCTGGTCGATGCCCTCGTAGCGACCGCAGGCGAAGACGATGTGCTCTTCGGCGGACCACCGTTGCGCGGTCTCCTGCGTGAACGGCACGCCAGCTGGAGTCGGCACCACCAGGAGCGCGTCGTCCGGGCACACCTCGTCGAGGGCGTCGCCCCACACGGTCGGCTTCATGACCATGCCCGGCCCGCCGCCGTAGGGGGTGTCGTCCACCGACTTGTGGACGTCGTGGGTCCACCGGCGCAGGTCGTGCACCTCCACCTCGAGCAGACCCTTGTCGATCGCCTTGCCCAGCAAGGCCGCTCGCATCGGCTCGAGGTATTCGGGGAAGATCGTGACTACGTCGATTCGCACGCCGCTACTCCGGGTCCAGCAGGCCCTCGGGCGGGTCGATGACGATCAGGCCGTCGGCGACCGACACCGTCGGCACCATGGCCAGCACGAACGGCACCAGGATCTCCCGGCCCGCGGGCGGGAACGCGTCCCCGGCCTTGATCGAAAGCAGTTCTCCCGCAGCGGAATGCAGCACCTCGTTGACGGTGCCGACCTGGGTGCCGTCGCCGAGTTCGACGCGCAGGCCCTCGAGTTCGTGATCGTAGTACTCGTCCGGGTCCTCCGACGGTGGCAGATCCGCGGAGTCCACCACGAACAGCATGCCCCGCAACGCATCCGCGGCCGTGCGGTCGGCGACGCCGTCCAGACGCAGGAGAAGCCGGCCCGAGTGCTCCCGGACCGACTCCACTTCGAATTCCTGCGTCTGCTTCGCGCGCGGCAGCTTCCCCTTCAGGACGCGGCCGGGCGCGAACCGCAGTTCCGGCTCGTCGGTGCGGACTTCTACGACGAGTTCGCCACGCACACCGTGTGACTTGGCGACCCGCCCGACGACCAGTTCCATCTACTGATCCGTGTCGACCACGTCGACGCGAATGCCCTTACCGCCGATCCCGGCGACCAGGGTGCGCAGGGCGGTCGCGGTACGACCGCCACGACCGATCACCTTGCCCAGATCATCCGGGTGCACGTGCACCTCGACGGTCCGGCCACGACGGCTGGTGATCAGCTCGACGTGGACGTCGTCGGGATTGGCGACGATGCCGCGCACCAGGTGCTCGACGGCATCGGCGACAACGGCACTCATTACTCGGCGGCTTCGGTGGTGGCCTCGGCCTCGGCGGCCTCGTCCTTCTTGGCGGCCTTCTTCTTCGGGGTGACGGCCTCGGCGACCGGCTCGTTCTCGGCGGCGGCCAGCGCGGCGTTGAACAGGTCCAGCTTGGACGGCTTCGGGGCCTTGGTCTTCAGGGTGCCCTCGGCGCCCGGCAGGCCCTTGAACTTCTGCCAGTCGCCGGTGATCTCCAGCAGACGCTTCACCGGCTCGGTCGGCTGCGCGCCGACACCCAGCCAGTACTGAGCGCGCTCCGAGTCGATCTCGATGAGCGACGGCTCTTCCTTCGGGTGGTACTTGCCGATGGACTCGATGGCGCGGCCGTCACGACGAGTACGGGCGTCGGCGATGACGACGCGGTACTGCGGGTTGCGGATCTTGCCCATACGGGTCAGCTTGATACGAACAGCCATGAGCTGATGCCTTTCAAATGGTTGGTCACGTCGCAATTCAGCAGCCCACACGAGGTGGACCCGGTTTTGCGTCAAGTGCTGTGACCGCCGCGCGGTACGGAACCGGAGACGGGCTGACACTGTCCTCGATGAGGACGGTCGTCCATTCTGCCAGAGCACCGGCGGCCCGGAGAAATCGCCCTGAGCCGGCCCCGGAAACACCACAGCCCACCGGGTACGACCCCGATGGGCTGCGTCTCACGCAGAGCCTACGGCTGAACCGGGCCGGGCCCGGAGCTCCCGGACGTCAGCAGCTTCACGATCAAACCGGCCAACACGCTAATGGCCAGGGTTTCGATAGACCCCACGGTCATCTCCTCATCGAGTCGAAACAACAAACGTCTGAAGCATGACCGATTCACTTTGAATGCGCAGCCGAATCGCCAGACCCGTCCGACCGACCCCTCACCTGCGGCGGATGCAGCTCATGGTGCAGAACTTGGCGGGTCGCCTGAGCACCCGGAGCTCAGCGGTGGCTGGTGACCGGGTCGCGGCGGTTGTAGACGCGGCCGCGTAATACCACCCAGGAGGGGGTGGCGAGCGCGGCCAGGTTTTCTCGTGGGTCTTCTTGGTACACAACGAAATCGGCGGGGGCGCCGGGTTCGATGCCCGGGCGGCCGAGCCAGGTGCGGGCGTGCCAGGACGAGGCGCCGAGGGCGTTGTGCGGGGTGAAGCCGGCGCCGGCGAGGGCGGCGATCTCGTCGGCGATGCGGCCGTGGCGGATGGAGCCGCCGGCGTCGGTGCCGGTGTAGATGGGGACGCCGGCCTCGTGGGCCTTGGCGACGGTGGCGCGGGAGCGGCGGTGCAGGTCGCGCATGTGGGCGGCATAGGCGGGGAATTTGGTTGCGCCGTCGGCGATTCCGGGGAAGGTGTCGATATTGATGAGGGTGGGAACGAGGGCGGTGCCGTGGGCGGCCATCAGGGCGATGGTGTCGTCGGTGAGGCCGGTGCCGTGCTCGATGCAGTCGATGCCGGCGTTCAGCAGGCCGGGCAGGGCGTCCTCGCCGAAGACGTGGGCGGTGACGCGGGCGCCCTCGCGGTGGGCGGCGTCGATGGCGGCCTTCAGGATGTCGTCGGACCACAGTGGGGCGAGGTCGCCGATCGCGCGGTCGATCCAGTCGCCGATGATCTTGACCCACCCGTCGCCGCGGCAGGCCTGCTCGGCGACGATCTCGGGCAGGTCGCGCTCGTCGTCGAGTTCGATGCCGAGTTCGCGGATGTAGCGCCGGGGGCGGGCGACGTGGCGGCCCGCGCGGATGATGCGCGGGAGGTCGTCGCGGTCGTCGATGAAACGGGTGTCGATGGGCGAGCCCGCATCGCGCAGCAGCAAGGCGCCCGCGTCCCGCTCGACCTCGGCCTGGGCGATCGCGCCCGCCGAATCCTCGTGTCCGCCGCCGTATTTGATGCCAACATGGCAGTGGGCGTCGACCAGGCCTGGCACGATCCAGCCGGAGGACTGCACGGTGTCGGCGCCGGTAATCGGCTCCGCGGAGATCCGGCCGTCGCGCACCCAGAGGTCGCGGACTTCGTCATCGGGCAGGACCACGCCGCGGAAATGCAGCCGCATGCCGACCTCCTCGCCTGGGACGTATGTCTCGACACGAATCCGGGTCCACTATCGCATCAGTCGTCGAGCACGGTGATATCGGTGCGCTCCCGGCAAAGCCCGCGAATGGCATCCAGCCCGGCTGCGATCACCGGATGCTCGGCGCCGCCCCGCCGCACCGCGGACAGATGACGGCGGACCGGGACCGGATCGTCGTGCAGCGGGACGCGCACCACCGCCAGCTCCGGCGGCAGGAACGCGAGCCGGGGCACCGGACTCACCCCGAACCCGTGCGCCACCAGGGCCGCGAGGGCGGTCGGCATCGCACTGATCCGCAGCACTCCCGCGATGCCCGCCCGGTGCGCCGCCAGCTCCGCCCGTGCGCTCTCCGCCTGTGCCGCAAGCAGATCCGCGTGCCGCAGCAGCGTGTGCCCCGCGGCCGTCAACTCCACCCGCATTCCCAAAATTTGAAGCACGCGAGTTTCAATATCCGTTTACGATCGGGTCACACATCACTTTGCTGGAGGCCCACCCATGTCATTGTTGTTCGCCCGCAATCGAATCCGCCTGACAGTCGCCGCGCTGGCGATCAGCGCGACCGTCACCGCAGTCGGCGCCACCGCACAGGCCGCGCCCGTCTCCCTCGACCAGCCGTCCCCGGACACCACCACCGCCGCCCCCGTAGCGACCAGCTCGGGGTCCAGCGCGTTCGGAGTCAACTGGGATCCGGGCATGATCACCGCCTCGGCCGCGGCACCCATCTCGATCGTGGCCGTGATCCTCTGCGGTATCGGGTTGAGCACCGGCAGCACCAAGGTCACGCCCGGCAACGACAACCCCTGCCTGCCGATCTGACCTCACCGTCGGCCCCTGGCCGCCGCCGGAACCTGTGGCCCGCGGCGGCCCGGCCCGCCGATCACGGCCGGGCGAAATCACCCAGCAGGCTCGACAGGTCGTGCCGGACCGGCAGCCCATGCCCGGGAACCAGAATCCCGGCCTCCAGCGTGCTGAGCGCGCGGGCGCTCGCGAGCGTCCCCGCCTCATCGTGGTTGAACACGCTCGGAAGAAGTTGCAGACCGGTCTCGAGCAACAGGGGGTGACCGGTGACCAGGGCGTCGCCGGAGAACAGCACACCCTCGGACGGCATCAGATACGCCGTGTGACCGTTGGTGTGACCGGGCGTCGGCACCTCGACGAAACCGCCGGGTAGCGCCGCCAGGGTATCGGCGTCGGCGGTTCGAGCGGTCGGCACGGTCATCCCGATGTGACCGACGCAGGCGCGCAGGGTCTGCGCGACCCAGACCGCCCCGCGCCGAGTCCGCAACTGCCGCACCATGTCCACGGGCGTGATCTGCTGCAGGTACTCACGTTTGGCGTGCCGGACCTCCTCGGCACCGGTGTAGACCGGCACGCCCAGGCGTTCGACCAGGGTCGGAATCGCACCGATGTGATCGAGGTGCGCATGGGTCAGCAGGACCGCGGCGATATCGCCGAGCTCGTGCCCGATCTGGCGCACCGAGCTCAGCACCGACTCGGTGTCGGCGGGATATCCGGCGTCCACGACGGTCACGCCGCGCTCGTCACTGACCAACGCCCAGTTGACGTTCGTGCCCGCGACGACGTAGACGGAATCGGAAACCTGGTCGATTTTCACGTACCCCTCCTCAGTGTCGGATTCGGTGGTCGATCACGGTTGGATTCGATGTTCGATGACGCCGATGCCGTCGATCTCCAGGCGCAGCTCGTCGCCGGGAGCCAGCCAGCGGCCCACTTCCATACCGCTGCCACCGGGCAGGGTGCCGGTGGCCAGCAGCTCACCCGGATACAGCTGCTCCGAGCGCGAGACATGCGCAATGGCCTCACCGAGCGAGAAGCGCATGCCCCCGGTCCCGGTGCGGGACACCGTCTCCCCATTGATCGCCACCGTGGCCGTGAGCCGATCGAGCCGGTCGGCCACCGCCGCACCGGCGACCGCCGTCCCGGACATCGAGCTGACGAAATGCTTGGACTTCTGCGGGCCGAAACCCGACCGCATTTCCGCCAATTGCACATCCCGCGCCGAGAAGTCGTTGACGACCACCACCGCCGCGATCGCGGCCAGCGCCTCCTCCGGCGACGCGTCGCGCAGGGGAACGCCCAGCACCACCCCGAGTTCGAGCTCGAAATCCAGTGCGCGACTGTAGGCGGGCGGCGCGATCGGGACACCCGAGGGCACGATGGTCAGCGCATTGGACAGGTAGTAGATGGGCTGGGCGTACCAGAGCCGGTGCGGCCGGTAGGCCGGGAACGTCCGGCGGGTCATCGTCTCGTACGCCTGCCCGAGCCGGTATCCGCCGGGCAGGAATCGGCGGGCCATCCCGCGCGCGGCGTCCACGGCATGCTTCTCGTAGAGCATGAAGTCCCGGAACGAGGCCGGGCATACCGGCAGCACCGTGGCCCCGTCGGCGAGGTCCAGGCGCTCGTAGCGGGCCAGCTCGAACTCCTCGGTCCAGGCCGAGGGCACGAGATCGGCTGCGCCGCCCTCGGATTCGCCGACCGTCGTCCACCCGCCACCGGTGTCGATCTGGCGGAGGATGCACCGCCGGCCGCGGTCGAGGGTGCGGCGCAGGCGCGGGAGCGGGGTGGGTTCGGTCATCGCATCACCGGTTCTGCCGCGTCGGAGGACACCAAGTGGTCACGCAGGAACCGTACCGATAATTCCGACCATTGCACGGCATGACCCATGGCGCAGTGGTCGTCATCCGCGTACAGGACCAGTTGGGCGTTGGGGGCACCGATGGCGATGTCGATCGAATCCTGGGTACGAACGCACGATGACCCTTGGCCGGGAACGCAATTCGGCCCCGCCCGGGTGGGGCGGGGCCGAATCGGGTTCGCGCGGATCAGTTCTTGGGGAAGTTCAGCTTCGAGAGGTCGAAACCTTCCAGGCCCGGCGGCAGCTCGTTGAGACCGGCGGGGAGGTTGGAGAGGTCGGGCATACCGGCGGGCATGCCGCCCGGGAGGCCGGGCATACCGGGGAAGCCGCCGCGCACCTTCGGCGGGGTCGGGCCGCGCCCGCCCTTCTTGCCCTTCTTGCCCTTCTTGGTGTTCTTGCCGCCACGGCCCGCGCCCGGCAGGCCGAACTGCCGGGACATCGCGCCCATCATCTTCCTGGCCTCGAAGAACCGGTCGACCAGCTGGTTGACGTCGGACACCGCGACGCCCGAGCCATTGGCGATGCGCAGGCGGCGGGAGGCATTGATGATCTTGGGGTTGGCGCGCTCGGCGGGGGTCATGCCGCGGATGATGGCCTGCACCCGGTCGAGCTGCTTGTCGTCGACCTGGGCCAGCACGTCCTTCATCTGCCCCGCGCCGGGCAGCATGCCCAGCAGGTTGCCGAT
The DNA here is from genome assembly GCF_042755705.1 of Nocardia sp. NPDC059154. Taxonomy (NCBI): domain Bacteria; kingdom Bacillati; phylum Actinomycetota; class Actinomycetes; order Mycobacteriales; family Nocardiaceae; genus Nocardia; species Nocardia sp. NPDC059154. The sequence goes on along the minus strand of NZ_JBHZCS010000031.1, from coordinate 47,000 downwards.
CGGGCCCATCTTGCGGATGGCCAGCATCTGCTCGAGGAAGTCCTCGAGGGTCAGCTCACCCGAGCCGATCTTGCGGGCGGCCTCCTCGGCCTGCTTGGCGTCGTAGACCTGTTCGGCCTGCTCGATCAGGGTGAGCAGGTCGCCCATGCCGAGGATGCGGCTGGCCATGCGGTCGGGGTGGAAGACGTCGAAGTCCTCGAGCTTCTCGCCGGTGGAGGCGAAAAGGATGGGCTGACCGGTGATTTCACGCACCGACAGGGCCGCACCACCGCGGGCGTCGCCGTCGAGCTTGGTCAGCACGACACCGGTGAAGCCGACGCCGTCGCGGAAGGCCTCGGCGGTGGCGACCGCGTCCTGACCGATCATGGCGTCGAGGACGAACAGGGTCTCGTCGGGGTTGACGGCGTCGCGGATGCCCGCGGCCTGCCGCATGAGCTCCTCGTCGATGCCGAGGCGACCGGCGGTGTCGACGATGACCACGTCGTACTGCTTGGTCTTCGCCTCTTCGATACCGGCGCGCGCCACATCGATCGGGTCGGAGGCCGAGACGCCCAGCGGGTTCTCGCCGCCGCCGATGGAGGTGCCCGGGTGCGGCGCGAAGACCGGCACCCCGGCCCGCTCGCCGACCACCTGCAGCTGGGTGACCGCGCCGGGACGCTGGAGGTCACAGGCCACCAGCAGCGGCGTATGTCCTTGCGCCTTCAGCCATTTGGCGAGCTTGCCCGCGAGGGTGGTCTTACCGGCACCCTGCAGACCGGCCAGCATGATGACGGTCGGCGGGTTCTTGGCCAGCCGCACCCGCCGGGTCTCGCCGCCGAGGATATTGACGAGCTCCTCGTTGACGATCTTGACGACCTGCTGCGCCGGATTCAGGGCGGCGGAGACCTCGGAGCCCTTGGCCCGCTCCTTGATCTTGGCGATGAAGCCGCGCACCACGGGCAGCGCCACGTCGGCTTCGAGCAGCGCCAGCCGGATCTCACGGGCGGTCGCGTCGATGTCCGCCGGCGACAGGCGTCCCTTGCCACGCAGATCCTTGAGGGCACCGGCCAACCGGTCGGAAAGGGATTCGAACACCGATGCTCCTGATCTCGAGGGACGTCACTCGAGATACCAGGGTAGTGGGATCCGCGTGATGCCGTTGCGCCAGGCTCGGACCTGCGCGAACGAGGCGGCGTGGCAAGCGGTTCCGGCGGCTATTCCAGCGAGCGGGGACGCGGGCCGGGCCGCCGCAGATCATGGTTCTCGGTGGCGACCATACCGACCGCCTCGCGGGCGGTGAGGCCCAGTTCCAGGGCGAGCCCGTCCAGCAACGCCCATTCGGCGTCGGAGGGCGCCTGGTCGGCGACGGTGGACGCGATGGTCATCGCGGTCACCGCCTGCTGACCGCTCAGGGTGCGCCCCGGCAGCCAGGAGACCACCCAGCGATCACCACCCACGCAGCGGGCGATGTGTGCGGTCAAATCGCTGGTCATCATCGACGCGGATACGACTTCGATTGCCACCGACCTGCTCCCCTCATGCTCGCGACAGCTTGGGACCTCCGGATCGACCTTGCACGCGAATACTAGGGTGTGACTCCGATCACCCGATCGGTATTGCAGCAAATCTCCTGCAACATTCTGATTAACCGGCAGACATGCGGTTTGCCCGCTAATCCCGGATCCTGGCGAACAATGGGGAAACCGCCGGGAGATCCGATTCAGCTGTCCGATTCGAGAGGTTTCTTCGGTTGTTGCGGCGGCACCACCGTCAGCATCGCCGCCTCGATCTCCGCCCGCCGCCCGGGCGTGTCGGAAGCGCCCAGATCCAGGCAGAACGAGTCGATGACCGCCGAACCCATGGTCACCACCTTCGCCCAGCAGACATTCACCCCGGCCTCAGCCAGCGCCGCGGCCAACCGGCTCAGCAATCCGATGCGATCCTCGGCACGCAATTCCAGCAGCACCCGGCCCGGATCGGCGGTCTCGTGCCAGAACACCCGCGGCCGCGCCTGCGCGAACGGCCTCGGCTGGGCGCCGCCCGCATCGCGCTCCTTGCGGGCCAGCACCGAGGCCAGATCCAGGTCGCCGTTGATGGCGCGGATCAGTTCCTGGCGCAGCAGGCCCGGGTCCGGCGGATCACCGAAACGCGGTGCCACGACGAAGGTATCGATGGCCGAGGCGCCCACACTGGCGAGTTCGGCCGACAGCACCCGCAGCGAGTGCACGGCCAGCACACCCGCCGCGTCGGAGAGCAGACCCGGATTGTCGGGCGCGACCACGGTGACCACATGCTGGTAGCGGCTCTCTCCCGGCTTCAGATCCACGTGCACGCCACCGGATTCCGCGCGGGCGCGCAGCTCGTCGGGAATCGGGGTCGGCTCGGGCAGGGCGTAGCCCGCCATGGCCGTGCGGCAGTTGCGCACGAGATCGCCGATGAGCGAGGCCTTCCAGTCGTTCCACACGCCGGGCCCGGTGGCCAGCGCGTCGGCCTCGGCCAGGGCGTGCAGCAGTTCCAGCAGCTGCGGGTCACCGTCGAGCGCGTCGATCACCATCTTCACGGTGTCGGAATCGGTGATGTCGCGCCGCGTGGCCGTGTCGGGCAGCAGCAGGTGGTGGCGCACCACGCCCGCGAGCATCTGCACGTCGGAAGGCCACAGCCCCAGGCGATTTCCGATAGAGACGGCCAGCTCCGCACCGACCACGCTGTGATCCTCGGTGCGGCCCTTGCCGATATCGTGCAGCAGCGCGCCCAGCAGCAGCAGGTCCGGGCGGGCGACCCGGGTGGACAGCGCCCCGGCCTGGGCGACGGTCTCCATGAGGTGACGGTCCACGGTCCAGGTGTGCATGGCATCGCGCGGCGGCAGGTCGCGCACCACGCCCCATTCCGGAAAGAGCCTGCCCCACAGGCCCGTCCGGTCCAGCGCCTCCACGGTGTCGACGGCGCCGCGGCCCGTGCCCAGCAGGACCAGCAGGTCGTTGAGGGCTTCCTTGGGCCACGGCTCGCGTAGCTCGGGCGCGTCCTCGCCGAGCCGGTTGAGCGTGGTCGCCGACATCGGCAGCCCGGTCTGCGCCGAGGCCGCGGCCACCCGCAGGATCAGCCCGGGATCGCGCTGCGGCCGGGCATCGCGGGCGAGCACCACCTCCCCGGAGTGTTCGACCACCCCCTCATCGAGTGGTCGGCGTACCGGGGCGCGGCGCAAGCGCGCGAGCCCGCGCCGAGGCAGCGCGTTCCCTGCGGTCCGCAGCCCGACGTCGGTGGAGTAGCTCACCGTGCGGGCCGCATCACTGAGCGTGCGGGCCAGATCGAAGCGATCCCCGATGCGCAGGGCCGCCCCGATCTCGTCGGCGTCCTGGGCCCGCAACTGGTCGCGGGCCCGGCCCGCCACCCGGTGCAGTTCGGTGCGGACATCCAGCAGGCGGCGATGCGCCTGCTGCAACCCGCCACCGGGCACATCCGGACCGAGCCCCGGCATGGCGTCGGTCAGTTGTGCGATGGCGAGCGCGTCCAGCAGCTGGATGTCCCGCAGCCCGCCGCGCCCGTTCTTGATATCGGGCTCGGCGCGGTGCGCGACGTCTCCGCTTCTGCGCCAGCGGGTTTGGGCCTGTTCGATCAGGGCGTCGAAGCGGGACCGAATTCCGGCGCGCCAGTCCCGGCGCACGCCGCTGATGAGCAGGTTGCTCAGACCGTCGTCGCCCACGATGTGCCGGGCCTCGAGCATGCCGAGGGCGGCGGTGAGATCGTCGGCGGCCACGCGCAGCGCCTGCGGGACGGTGCGCACGCTGTGATCGAGCTTGATGTGGGCGTCCCACAGCGGATACCAGAGCTGATCGGCGACCTCGGCGACCCGCTGCGGATCGACGTCGTCGTAGAGCAGCACCAGATCCAGGTCGGAGTAGGGCAGCATTTCCCGGCGGCCCAGTCCGCCCACGGCGACGAGGGCGAGCCCGCTGTCGGCGGTGATGCCGACCTCGTGGCCCTTGGTGGTCAGCCACAGCTCGTAGAGATCCACCAGCGCTTCCCGCAGCGCCTCGGGGTCCAGACGGGCCGCGCGGCCGTTGGCGCTGTGCTCCGCGAGCAGTTGGTTGCGGGCCCGGACCAGGTCCGAGGCTCCGCCGGAAACCTGCTCGGCCTCGGTTCTGTCGTCGCGTTCCTGCTGGAAACCCACAACCCACCACCCATCTGAATTCAGTTCTTCGCCGCACATGGGGGCGGCCCCGCCACCGCCGGTTCGACACCGACGGTGGCCGGGGCCGCCACTGGTTCCGCTGTTCTGGTTACCGCCTACAGAGCGTCGGAACCGCGTTCGCCGGTGCGCACCCGGACGATGGCGTCGACCGGGGTCACCCAGACCTTGCCGTCACCGATCTTGCCGGTGCGGGCGGCCTCGACGATGACCTCGACGACCTTGTCGACGGAGGCGTCGTCCACGACCACCTCGACCCGAACCTTCGGGACGAAGTCGACGGAGTACTCGGCACCGCGGTAGACCTCGGTGTGGCCCTTCTGGCGACCGTAACCCTGAACCTCGCTGACGGTCATGCCGAGCACGCCCGCCTGCTCCAGGCCGGTCTTCACGTCCTCCAGGGTGAACGGCTTCACGATCGCAGTGATCAGTTTCATTTTCGTCATGCCTCCTTGACGGCGGCGGTGCGCGCCGCACCACCCACAGCAGCGAAATCGTATGCCGTTTCAGCGTGATCCGACTCGTCCATGCCGACGAACTCCTCTTCCTCCTTGGCGCGGAGACCGATGGTGAACTTGATGGCGAACGCGATGATCAGCGTCACGATGAACGAGAAGGCAAGCACCACACCGGCTCCCACGGCCTGACGCCACAGCTGGTTGAAGCCGCCGCCGTAGAACAGACCCGCGACACCGGCCGGCGCCTCCTTGGTGGCCACCAGGCCGACCATCAGGGTGCCGATGATGCCGCCGACCAGGTGGACGCCCACCACGTCGAGCGAGTCGTCGAAGCCCAGCTTGAACTTCAGGCCGACGGCCAGGGCACAGGCCACACCGGCGACCGCGCCGATGGCCAGCGCGCCGAGGACGTTCACCGAGGAGCAGGACGGGGTGATGGCGACCAGACCCGCGACGATGCCGGACGCGGCGCCCAGCGAGGTGGCGTGACCGTCACGCAGCTTCTCCACGAGCAGCCAGCCGAGCATGGCCGAGCAGGTGGCGAAGGTGGTGGTCAGGAAGGTGGAACCCGCGGTGCCGTTGGAGGACAGCGCCGAACCGGCGTTGAATCCGAACCAGCCGAACCACAGCAGACCGGCGCCGAGCATGACGAAGGGCAGGTTGTGCGGACGCATCGGGGTCTTCGGCCAGCCCTTGCGCTTACCCAGGACGAGGCAGAGGGCCAGGCCCGCGGCACCGGCGTTGATGTGGACCGCGGTACCACCGGCGAAGTCGATCACGTGCAGCTTGTTGGCGATCCAGCCGCCCTCGTGAATGACATTGCCGTCGGAGTCGGTGGCATTGAAGTCGAAGACCCAGTGCGCGACCGGGAAGTAGACGATCGTGGCCCAGACCGCGGCGAACAGCGCCCAGGCGCCGAACTTCAGACGGTCCGCCACCGCGCCCGAGATCAGGGCGACGGTGATGATCGCGAACATCAGCTGGAACGCCACGAACACGGTCATCGGAATGTGGGTGTTACCGGCCAGCGGGATCCCGACGACCTTGGTCGGATCGGAATCCGCGACCGCGTCGGGACCGATCAGGCCCTTGAGGCCGAAGAACTGCTTCGGGTTGCCGATCAGTCCGAACTTGTTGTTGCCGAACGCTGCCGAGAATCCGAAGATTGCCCATAGCACGCCGACGATGCCCATGGCACTGATGCTCATCATGATCATGTTGAGCACGTTCTTGCTACGGACCATGCCGCCGTAGAAGAACGCGAGCCCCGGGGTCATCAAAAGCACCAATGCCGAACTCGCCAACATCCAGGCTGTGTCGCCGGTGTTCGGCAAATCAACGATGGGGTACGCCACCTTTGTCCTCCTCATCTCTGGCCCCGCAGCAACCTGCGAATAAGCCTGCAATGAGATTCACCAGTCGGTGTTTCAGCCGTGATCCTGCGGCGTTTCGCCTAGGTGAACGGGTGAGCTTGCACTGTTGCGGTCACGTTTCCGAAACCGCACCGCTGTTAGGACGACCGGGTGAGGATGATGTTGATTTCGGTATCGATGCAGTTCAGTAGCGGTTAACCCAGCAGGGCGTCGACGAAGGCGCCCGGTTCGAAGGGTGCGAGGTCGTCGGCGCCCTCTCCCAAACCGACCAGTTTGACCGGAACGCCCAGCTCATGCTGCACCTGGAAGACGATTCCGCCCTTGGCGGTTCCGTCCAGCTTGGTCAGCGCGACACCGGTGATGTCCACGACGTCGGCGAAGACCCGCGCCTGCATCAGGCCGTTCTGGCCGACCGTGGAGTCGAGCACCAGGATGACCTCGTCCACCGCGGCCTTCTTCTCCACCACGCGCTTGACCTTGCCCAGCTCGTCCATCAGGCCGGTCTTGGTGTGCAGGCGACCGGCGGTGTCGATGAGCACCACGTCCACGCCGCGATCGATACCGGCCGACACCGCGTCGAAGGCCACGGCCGCGGGATCCGCGCCCTCCTTGCCGCGCACGGTCTCCGCGCCCACGCGCTCACCCCAGGTCTGCAGCTGATCGGCGGCCGCGGCGCGGAAGGTGTCGGCCGCGCCCAGCAGCACCCGGCGGCCGTCGGCCACCAGCACACGCGCCAATTTGCCGGTGGTGGTGGTCTTTCCGGTGCCGTTCACGCCCACGACCAGCAGGATCGACGGGTGATCGGCGTGCGGTAGGGCACGGATGGAGCGATCCAGCTCGGGTCGTAGCGCGTCGACGAGCACCTCGCGCAGCAGGCCGCGCGCGTCGGCGGCGGTGCGGATGCTGCGGGCGGCCATCTCCTGACGCAGCCGCTCCACGATGGCGGCGGTGCTGGCGGTACCCAGGTCGGCCATGACCAGGGTGTCCTCGATCTCCTCCCACGAGTCCTCGTCCAGATCGCCACCGCCCAGCAGGCCGAGCAGCGACTTGCCGACGGCGTTCTGGGAGCGGGACAGGCGACCGCGCAACCGGGTCAACCGGCCCGCGGTGGGCTCGATCTCGGCGATGGCCGGGGCGGCAGCCTCGGCGGGGGGCGCGGTTTCGGGCGCGGCGGCGGGCGCACCCGCGTGCGCGGCGATGGCGGCCTCGGCGGCAGCGGCCACCTCGGCGGCGGCGACCGCAGCCTCGGCGGCCTCCTCGGCGGCGGCCTCTTCCGAGGCGGGGTGCTCGACGACATCCCCGGCGGCGGTGCCGGCCGCGGTCTCACCGGCCTGCTCGGCGGCCTCGACCGCCGCAGCTCGGGCGTTGTCCTCGGCGTTCTCGGTCGACTGCGCGGCCGCGTCACCCGCGTCGGCGGCCTCGCCGGCCTCGGCGGCTGGGGCGGATTCGGTGGCCGGGGCGGATTCGGTGGCGACGGGCTCGGTGGGCGTGACGGGCTCGGTGGCCGGAGCGGGCTCGGGGCCCTGGACCGGTTCGGGGAGGCGGACATTGGTGATGCTGCGCTTGGCGGCGTCGCGCGGGACGGCGGCGTCGTCGCCGACGTGTGGCTGGCCCTCGTCGTCGGTGCGCTCGGGCGGGAGCGGCAGCGGTTGCGGCTTGGGTTTGGCGGCGGGCGCCTGCTCGCGCTCCGCGGTGCCGCTGCCCTGGCTGAAGTTGAATCCGGTCGAGGCTTGATATCCGCCCGACCGGTCGGTCACCTCCTTGGTCTCGGTGACCTCCGGGGTCAGCGAGATCCGGCGGCGCTTGTTCAGGGCGTAGCCGGCAACCAGCGCCACGAGCAGCACCGCCGCGATCGCGGCGATGAGAATCCACAGTTCAGCAGTCGTCACGCCCCCATCCTTTCAGAGGCACCTGTATTGCCGGATTCACATACCTACCGACGCGTCGCAGGGCAGTGTCGTCTATCACGCAGGGCAGTGTCGTCTATCACACAGCGAGGCCGTCCGATGCGGAGACACGCCGGGGAGGGGCTTGGAAATCCCAGCAACTACCAACCGGTCTGCTCGAGATCGTGCCACAGTGCGGAAGGAGCGGCGAATGCGACACCGAGACAATAGGATCGGCGACGTGACCGATCGAAATGTGCTTGGGGGACCGCTGGAGGAGTGTGGCACCGATCCTCTCACCGGCTTCTACCGGGACGGATGCTGCAGCACCGGTCCCGAGGATTTGGGCAGCCACACCGTCTGCACCGTGGTGACGGCGGAATTCCTGGAGCACCAGAAGTCGATCGGCAACGACCTCGTCACTCCGCGGCCCGAGAACAACTTCCCGGGCCTGCAACCGGGCGACAGGTGGTGCGTGGTGGCCGTGCGCTGGCTGCACGCCCACGAGGACGGGGTGGCCGCGCCGGTGGTGCTGGCAGCCACCCACGAGAACGCCCTCGAGGTGGTGCCCATGGAAACCCTGCGCAAGTACGCCGTCGACGTCCCCGACGACGTCAGCGACCTGCTCTGAGACCCTGCCGCAGTCGGCTCATCCGCCGGTGTGCAGCTCGTTGTCGCTACCCCTGCGCAGCAATGCCTCTGTGGCGCTGCGCAATTCGACGCGAGCCGCGCACAGCTGCGGGTCCGAGGCGAAGGCCACACGGTCGGCGCCGGCGTGCAGGGGGCCGTGGAGGACCTGCAGGGTGATGGAGCCCGCGACGGCGCCGAAGAACAGGGCGATCAGGGCGGGGCGCTCACCGGCCAGGGTGAGGGCGAGCGCGGCCTGACCGCCGAACACGGCCGCGGTGGCCGCCGAGAGCACCAGCGAGTGGGTCATGTCGGCGCGCAGCGCCTCGCCCTCGTCGTAGGCGTCCACCACGGCGATGCCCAGGCCCAGCACCACCAGGTCGGCCGCGATCACCGACAGCATGGCAGTGCGCGGCAGGACGTTGAGCCCCAACAGGATCAGGGCCGCGCTGAGCCCGAGCAGCAGCGCGCCGATGGTGAGCAGCCCGGCCGCCGACCGCCGCGAATCCTCGGACCATTCGGCGTGCTGTCCCAGCATCCCGAGCATGGTGCCGAGCAGCGCCAGCAGGGTGAGCGCGCCGAGCAGGTACCCGGCGGGCAGGAAGCCGCCCACGGCGGGCATGGCCAGCAGGGCTGACAGTGGCAGCAGCCCGACCCGCCACCAGCGGTCCACGCGCTCGACGGCGCCGAGGGGCAGCAGCCGCACGAAGACTCCGCTGAAGGCCAGCACCGGCGCGCACACCAGCACGATCCGCGGACCGTCGAACCAGGAGTTGCCGCCGGCCAGCCGATCCGCCACCACGGCCGCGGCGAATGCCAGCAGCCCGATGGCAGCCCTGCGTAACAACGGCTTTCGCGGATCCCGCGCCAGTAGATACAAACCGAGCCACCATGCGACACCGAACGTCGCGGCCGACACCCAAACCACGCAGGGAGCGTACTTCCCCACCGCCCTGTTGCGGGTCCATACCAAGACGCCAAATATGGCCTTCTACCAGTATTTTTCGCCTCCACACCCGTCTCGTCACACCTTCGCATCCGTTCGGACACACCCAGGTCACGAAGTGCCCCAACGGCTTTCAGGGCGGGGCCGATCAGGGGCTCATGCGGGGGTGGCGTGGCGACGGCGATGGGCCTTCTGACGGCAGGCGGCGGAGCAGTAGCGGGCCGGGCGGCCGGTGCCGGTCGGGTGAATCGGGGTGGCGCAGATCGGGCAGTGGGGTATTTCGTCACGCGCCCTGGTTTCATCACGGGGCGCGGGCGGGTTCCGGAGTTTCGTTACGGTGCCGGATGCGGCCCGGGCGCGCATGGAATCCAGGACCAGGGCGGCGGGGCGGGACAGTTCGCGACCCGGGCTGAGGCGTTGGATGGCAACACATCCCGTGAACAGGGCCAGCACGTCGGAGAGCGCGAGGTCCGGGCGGACCGCGCCGGCGCGCTGCGCGGCGACCAGCAGATCGTCGAGGGCGGTGTGGAAGCGGGCGCCCGCGTCCTGCACCAGTTCGCGGGGCCAGCCGTCATTGGCGGCCAGGTCGCAGACGGCCTGGTTGCGATGGGACGAGACGATGACCTCGGTACAGAAGACGAAGAAGGCCCGACCCGGGTCGGGCGCATCCCGCAGGCGGTGCGCGAGAGCGGTGAGGCGGTCGATGCGCTGCTGCATGACCGCTTCCAGCAGTGCGGTTTTGGTGGGGAAATGCCGGTAGACGGTGCCCGCGCCGACGCCCGCGCGGCGGGCCACCTCGGCCAGCGACACCGCGACGCCGGCCTCGGCGAGGGCCCGCTGTGCCGCGGCCAGCACCAGCGCGCGATTGCGGCGCGCATCGGACCGGGTGTTCGGGGCGGGCTTGTCGCGGAGCGGGGTCGGCTCTACGCGGGACAGGGTGCGCTCCATGTCGGACAGGGTGGGCTCTACGTGGGACAGGCTGGGCGCGGACATTTCGTTACGCGGGTCCTTTCCGGTGGTGGTCAACGGAAACGGGCGGTTCTAGCGTCCATATTCGGGTCGACCGACCCGAATACTACCGAACGAACGGCTGACGATGTCTTCTCGAAATGATCCGACCGAGCCTTCTCGCAATGATCTGGTGCTGGTGACCGGGGCGACCGGCAAGCAGGGCGGGGCCACCGCGCGCCGGCTGCTCGCTTCCGGCCGGGCGGTGCGGGTGCTGGTGCGTGATCCGGAATCGCCTGCGGCACAGGAACTCGCGGCCGCGGGTGCGCAACTGGCCATCGGGGACTTCGACGCTCCCGAGTCCCTTGCCCCGGCACTGTCCGGCGTGGGCGCGGCCTTCCTGGTACCGCCCGCGACCTTCGGCCCGAACGGCTGGGACACCGAACTGGAGGTCGAGCGCGGCACGCGGTTCATCGCGGCGGCGCGCGCCGCCTGGGTGGAGTTCATCGTGTTCACCACCGTCGCCTCCTACACCGAGGACGGCAAGTGGGGTGCGCAGGGCAAGCGGCGAGTGGAGGAGGCGTTGCAGTCCAGTGGTCTGCACTGGACGATCCTGCGCCCGGCCCGCTTCATGGAGAACTACTTCATGCAGGGCTTCCCGGTGGACGGCATCAACGATGGCGTGCACAAGCATCTGTTCCCGGCGGACCGGCCGGTGCAGTCCATCGCCCTCGACGATATCGCCGTGTTCGCGCACCTGGCCTTCGCGGATCCGGCCCGATTCCACGGCCAGGTCCTGGAATTGGCGGGTGACGATCCGACCATGCCCGCCGCGGCCGCGGCCATCACGGCCGCCACCGGGCATGCGGTGCGGTACCTGGAGGGCACCGAGGCCGAGGCCGATGCCATGGGGCCCGAGGTCGGGGCGGTCTGGCGCTTGTCGCGGCAGGGCCAGGGCTGGCACGCCGACATTCCCGCGCTGCGCGAAATCCACCCCGGTTTGCGGACTTTCGACATGTGGCTCGCCGAAACGGGTGCGGCGCGGCTGAAGTCGCTGCTGGACGGGTGAGAACCGCGGGCGAGGCGGACCGGAGCCTCCTCTCCCGCGGTCACGGGACTCGGTAGGTCACGGCAGGGCGCCGTTGTAGTCGGGCAGCTTGAAGGTTTTCAGTGCATGGCCGCCGGACAGGTCGGAGGCGCTGTTGCCGATATTGGCGACGATGGTGTAACCCTGGGCCTCGATGGAGGCGCGGGTGGCGGTCTTGTAGTCGGCGAGGGCGCCCGCGCCGCTGGAGCCGGTGGTGAGGCCGCCGCCGTAGAGCCCGTCCACCGGGTAGCCGACGGTGGTCAGGTTGACCTGGGTGTAGAAGTTCATGAGCGCGGGCCGGCCGGTCACGAAGATGATGGACGCGCCTTGGCTTTTCGCCCACTGCGCCAGCTTCAGGATCGGCTGGATGGCCGGAGTGATCGGGCCCGGATGGTAGGTCGTCTCGAGCACGGTGTTGTCGACGTCGAAGACTATGGCGGGCTTGGCGGTTCCGGGCAGCGCGGTGGTGAGGTAGGTCTGCGCGTCAGCGGCGATCGGGGTGATGTCGCCGATCCACTGGCTGTAGGGCGGCAGGTTGCTGTTGCTGCCGCCGGAACCGGACAGGGAACCGGTGCCCGAGCCGGAGGCCGATCCGGATCCGAGTGCGGAGGATCCGGAGTCGGCCAGGGCGACCGGGAGCGGGGCGACCAGGCCGACGGCGATGCCGGCGGCCAGTACTGCGATGGAGCGTCTCATGGGGCCGGACGCTAATGCCTCGCCCGTGCGACCCGCAGGCGTTTCACTTTGCGCCGCACCGCAATCCCGCTCACCGGGACGGCTGCACCACGGTCGTCACCGGGTCACGGTGTCGCGCCGACCAGATTCTCCCCGCGCATGCGCTGCGAGATCACCTGTGTGATGCCGTCACCGCGCATGCTGACGCCGTAGAGCGCGTCGGCGATCTCCATGGTCGGCTTCTGGTGGGTGATGACGATGAGCTGGCTCTTCTCGCGCAGCTGCTCGAACAGGCCGATGAGCCGGCGCAGGTTGGTGTCGTCCAGCGCCGCCTCGACCTCGTCCATGACATAGAACGGGGAGGGCCGGGCCCGGAAGATCGACACCAGGAAAGCCACTGCCGCAAGGGATTTCTCGCCACCGGAGAGCAGCGACAGTCGCTTGACCTTCTTGCCCGGCGGGCGGGCCTCGACCTCGACGCCGGTGGTGAGCATGTCGCTGGGATCGGTGAGCAGCAACCGCCCCTCACCGCCGGGGAACAGGCGGCCGAAGACCCCGGTGAATTCGCGTTCGACGTCCTCGTAGGCCTCGGTGAAGACCTGCAGGATGCGCTCGTCCACCTCGGCGACCACGTCGAGCAGATCCTGGCGGGCCTTCTTGACGTCCTCGAGCTGGGTATTGAGGAAGGTGTAGCGCTCCTCGAGGGCCGCGAATTCCTCCAGCGCCAGGGGATTCACCTTGCCGAGGGTGGTGAGGTCCTTCTCGGCGCGCTTGGCGCGGCGCTCCTGGGTGGCGCGGTCGTAGGGCATGGGCTGGGGTGCGCTGACGGCTTCGCCGCGGTCGCGGGCCTGCTCGTACTCCATCAGCTCCAGCGCGGTGGGCGGCATGGGGACGTCCGGGCCGTATTCGGCGATCAGGTCGTCGAGGCTGATGCCGAACTGCTCGGAGATGGTGGTCTCGACCTGTTCGATGCGCAGCGCGGCCTGGGCGCGGGCCACCTCGTCGCGGTGCACGGCGTCGGTGAGCTGGGTGAGCTGGGTGGTGAGGGCGCGGGAGCGTTCCTTGGTCTGCTCCGCCTGGGCCGCGAATTCGCTACGGCGGCGCACCAATTCGTCGCGGCGGGTGGCGGCCTGGCCGACCACCTGCTCGAGTTCGGCGGCCACCCGTTCCGCGGACTCGGCGACCACGGCGGCGACTGCGCCGGCCTGGCGGCGGGCGGCCTGGGCGCGTTCGGCGCGGGCGCGGGTCTCGCGTTCGGCGCGGGCCGCGCGGCGCAGCGAATCCGCTTTGCCGCGTACCGATTCCGCACGTTCCTCGGCCGTGCGGACGGCCAGACGGGCCTCGACCTCCATCGAGCGGGCCTCGGCGAGGGCGACGGCAGCCTCCTCGCGGGCGTACCCCGCGGTCTCGGTGCCGGCGGCCTCCGGATCCATTTCGGCCTGTTCGAGTTCGGCGTGGCGCAGCCGGTCCTCGAGGTCGGCCAGCTTGGAAAGCGTGTCCTCGCGGCCGGTTTCGGCATCGTCGCGCTGGGCCAGCAGGCGGTCGCATTCGCGCTGGGCGGTGCGGGCGGCGTGGCCGAGGCGGCCCAGGCGGTCGTAGATGGCGACCAGGGCCTGATCGGATTCGTGCAGGGCGAGCAGGGCGTGGTCGACCGCCTCCTTGCGGTCGGACTGCTCGGCGAGCGCGCCCGCGAGCGCGGCCTCGAGTTCCTCGGCCGTGCGCTGCCAGGAGGCCAATTCGTCCTTGGCGGAATCGATGTCGGCCTGCACCTCGAGCTGGCTGGGGGCGCGGTCGGAGCCGCCGAGCAGCCAGCCGCTGCCGGTGAGGTCGCCGTCGCGGGTGACCACGCGCAGTTCCGGGCGCTCGGCGAGGACCCGGGCGGCGGTGGCGAGATCGTCGGTGACGGCGATGCCGGCGGTGAGGGCGGCGATGGCGCCGCGCAGGTCGGCGGGGCAGTCCACCACCTCGGTGAGCCAGCGCGCGGCGGCCGGTAGTCGCGAATCCGCCGGTGCCACCGGGTGATCGGTGGCGTCGGCGTAGACGATGGCGGCGCGGCCGCCGTCGGATTCCTTGAGAGCGCGCACGGCGGCGTGGGCCGAGGGCCCGGTGTCGGCGGCGACGGCATCGGCGAGCGGACCCAGTGCGGCGGCGACCGCGGACTCGAAACCGCCGTGCACCCGGATCAGCCCGGACAGCGGGCCGAGCAGGCCGTCGGTGCGGTGCTCGAGCAGCCAGGCCACACCGTCCTTGCGGCGCAGACCCATGGTGAGGGCCTCGATGCGGGCGGTCAGCGAGGCGACGCGTTTACCGGCCTCGCGGTCCTTCTCGCGCAGTTCGGTGACGCGCTGGTCGGCCAGGGCGAGCGCCTGGGCGGCGTGCTCGTAGGAGGTGTCGAGGCCCTCCTCACCCGCGTCGAGTTCGCTCAATTCGCCCTGGACGGCGTCGAATTCGGCGTTCGCGTCCTCGCCGCGGCGGCGGGCCTCGGCGATGCCGGTGGACATGCGTGCGATCTCGCCGTCCACGGACTGGGCGCGGATGCGCAGGGTATCGACCTGGCCGGACAGGCGGGCCAGGCCCTCGCGGCGGTCGGCGATGGCACGGACGGCGGCCAGGTGGGCCTGTTCGGCGGCCTTGGCGGCCTGCTCGCGTTCGTGCAGTTGCTCGCGGGCGGCTTCCAAGGTTTCGGTGGCCATTTCGACCGCTTCGCGTAGTTCGGCCTCTTCGGCTTCGACCCGATCCGCCTCGCGCTCCAGCTGTTCCGGGTCGCGGCCGGCGCCGGCGGGTTGCTCGATGGTGAGGTTGCGGGCGCGATCGCGGGCAATGCGAATAGTGGCATTGACGCGTTCGGTCAGGGCGGACAGCTGGAACCAGGTCTGGGCGGCGGCCTCGGCGCTGGGGGTGAGCTTGGAGAGCTCGAATTCCTGCTGGGCCAGGGCGGCATTGGCGGCGTCCAGCTCGGCCTGCATGTTGACCTGCTGCTCGCGGGCGTAGGCTTCCTTGCTCTGCTGACTCTCCAGTTCGCGGCGGCGGCTCACCAGATCGTCGGCGGCCAGGCGCAAGCGGGCGTCGCGGAGCTCGGACTGGACGGTCGCGGCGCGGCGGGCCACCTCGGCCTGCCGGCCCAGCGGCTTCAACTGCCTGCGCAATTCGGTGGTGAGGTCGGTGAGGCGGGCCAGGTTGGCCTGCATGGCGTCCAGCTTGCGGACCGCCTTCTCCTTGCGCCGCCGGTGCTTGAGCACGCCCGCGGCCTCCTCGATGAAGGCCCGCCGATCCTCCGGCCGCGATTCCAGAATCGCCGACAGCTGGCCCTGCCCGACGATGACGTGCATTTCCCGGCCGATGCCGGAGTCGCTGAGCAGCTCCTGGACATCCATGAGCCGGCAGGAGTTTCCATTGATCTCGTACTCGCCCGCGCCGTCCCGGAACATGCGGCGGGTAATGGACACTTCGGAGTACTCGATGGGCAGCACGCCGTCGGAGTTGTCGATGGTCAGCGTGACTTCGGCACGACCGAGCGGGGCGCGGCCCGTGGTACCGGCGAAGATGACGTCCTGCATCTTCCCGCCCCGCAGCGCTTTCGCGCCCTGCTCACCCATCACCCAGGTGAGCGCGTCGACGACGTTGGATTTCCCCGACCCGTTGGGCCCGACCACGCAGGTGATCCCCGGTTCGAATCGCAACGTCGTCGCGGACGCGAAGGACTTGAACCCCTTCAGCGTCAGACTCTTCAGGTGCACAGCGGCTCAGACTACCCGCTCCGCCGGGATTGCCCCGAGTATGCCGGACACGAGGACTTGAGTCTCCACCAAGGGGAAGCACCAAGGTTGACGCATGGACGACGAAACGCTCTACACGATCGGGGCGCTGGCCGAACGCACCGGCCTGACGGTCAAGACCATTCGGTTCTACTCCGATAAGGGGATCGTTCCGGCGACCATGTACAGCCCCGGCGGCTACCGGCTGTACGACATCGAGGCCGTGGCGCGCCTGGAACTGGTACGCACCCTGCGCGAACTGGGCATGGACCTGGCGACCGTGCGGCGCGTGCTGTCCCGCGAAACCTCCCTTACCGAGGTCGCGACCGGGCACGCCGAGGCTGTGGACGTACAGATCCGCGTACTGCGGCTCCGGCGCGCGGTGCTCCGCGCGGTGGCCAACCGGGGATCGGATGACAAGGAGATGGGATTCATGCACAAACTGGTGCAATTGTCGGAAGCCGAACGCGCCCGAATCATTCACGACTTCGTCGACGACACCTTCGGCGCCGTGGACGGCAACCCCGCCGTCCTGGAACTGCTCCGTTCCACCATGCCGGAACTCCCCGACGACCCCACCCCCGACCAGGTCGGCGCCTGGATGGACCTGGTGGAACTGGTGCAGGACAAGGAATTTCGCGCCGCGGTCCGCCGCATGGCGGACTACCAGGCCGAGGAACGCGCCGCCGGCGACGACACCGGCCTCCACCACGACCTCACCGAGGCCGTCCGCACCGAAGTCGCCCGAGCCCTGACCGATGGCATCGCCCCCGAAAGCCCCGCCGCAGCACCCGTCCTCGACACCCTCACAGCCCGCTACGCCGAAACCTTCACCAAGCCGGACGACCGCAATCTCCGAGAATGGATCCTGAACCGCCTGGAAATCGCCAACGACCCACGCGTAGAATGCTATTGGCACCTGGTAGCCACCATCAACGCCTGGCCCCCACTCCCCGACCTGACCCCAACCTTCAGCTGGTTCGCCACCGCGCTGCGAAGCCGACTCGCCCAGTAGTCGAGGCACCGAGAGCCCGTGCCGAAAGCCGATCAGTGTGCAGCAAATCCCAAATGGGAAGTGCTGCACACTGATCCTCGAACACCTCGTCGGGACTGCCCGCTGTCAGAACCCGCGCATTCCACGCGCGCAACCGCTCCGGGGTCGCGGAACGGACCGCGGCGACAGTCTCGGCGGTAAGCGTCCCGAACTTCTCCGACAGCTGCTCGATCAGAGCCTGCGCGCGCCATTTCGCTTCGCTTTTCGCTTCACCCCTCGCCTCGCCTTCCGCGCGGCCTTCGGCGCGGAGTCGGTCTGCTGTCGTCATGATGACCTCCCTGGCCTGGGGTCCGAGTTGTCCGATGACGGATCCGAGATCGGGTAATCGCCGAGCGCGGTGCGGGCGCCTGCGTCGATGCTGATCAGGTCAGCGAGCTCGGTCGGTTTGTTCCAACGGCGTCCGTTGGGGCCGGCGTGTACGACCATGGGGATCACCACTGGCAGGGTGTCGGTCTTGGGGTGGTCGTCTATGTAGTGGTTCCAGATGCGGACCATGTACTCCAGCATCCGGAACGGCATCAGCGGGTGGGGTTGGCTTTGATGTTCGACCAGGACATAGATGAAGGCGTCGTGGCCCGCCAGGCGGGTGCGGAACAGGAGATCACTGAAGCGGGAGCGGAGCTCTGGGGTGACGAAGCTGCAGGGCTGCAGTTCCAGGGCGTCCCAGTCCACGCGCGCGGATACGGCCGGCGGGAGCACCGCCTACAATTCTCCGGCAGCGTTCGCGGGCTTGGCCAGGACGTGCCGGAAGTAGGCGTCGTGCGGATTGTTCGGCGGGTCAGCCATATTCGGGCAACCTACGCCGCATCCACTCCCCTGCAATCGGTTTCATGGCGACTCGCCATCTGACACGCGGCGATGCCACGCCCTGACGAGTACTCGGGGTCAGCGAGTGCGGTGGCGGTTCTGGGCAGCGGATTCCCAGCCCATGACGACACGGAAGACGAGGACTGCGCCCCAGGGGCCGATGACCCAGATGGGCCAGGGGTAGGTGAATTCGCCTGTGGTGAGTGAGATTGCGGCCCAGATACCGAGGCAGAGAAGGCTGACGCCGAGCCAGGCGCTGCCTTCGATCTGCTGCCAGATGGGGAAGCGGGTGCGGGAGATGGACTGGGGTGCAACGGCCTTGGGCAGTTTGGGGAGGTCCTGGAGGACCAGTTGGAGGTCTTCGCGGGTGGCGGTGGCGTAGACCCGGGTGAGGCGCTCGTTGTATTCGGCCAGGTCGAGGCGGCCGTCGGAGAGGTGGCGGCCGAGGAGGTCGGCGATCTGGGCGCGCTCGGCGTCGGAGGCGCGGGTGCCGGTGGTGATGTCCATGTCGATCCTCTCGGTCGGACGCTTCCATATGTTCCACAGTGGAATATGAATCCAGGATAAACCTCCACAATGGAATGTCAAGGACATTGAAGTGAAGGCAGGTGCCAGCACATTTGCCAGCAGGGGTGATGCGATGAGATGGTTAGTGCCAGTTCTCGGACAAGGAGTCATCGTGGACCTCGACTGGTCGCCTGCCGATCTGGCATTTCGTGATGAAGTGCGCAGCTTCCTCGACGAAAAGTTAACCGATGGTCTTCGCCGTGCGGGACGGTTGGCGACCAGCGTCTACCCGGACCACGAGGCCAGCATGCAGTGGCAGACCATCCTGCACGAGCGCGGCTGGGCCGCCCCGGCATGGCCGGTGCAGTACGGCGGCTGCGACTGGAGCCTGACCCAGCACTACATCTTCGGCCGCGAATGCACCCTGGCCGGCGCACCGAACCTGTCCCCCATGGGAATTCGCATGGTCGCGCACGCCATCATGGCCTTCGGCACCCCGGAGCAGAAGGACTTCTTCCTGCCCCGCATCCTCACCGGCGACGTCTTCTTCTGCCAGGGCTATTCGGAGCCCGAGGCGGGCTCGGACCTGGCCTCGCTGACCATGGCCGCGGTGCCCGACGGCGAGGACCTGGTCGTCACCGGCTCCAAGATCTGGACCACGCACGCCACCGAGGCCAACTGGATCTTCGCCCTGGTCCGCACCTCCCGGCAGGCCAAGAAGCAGCAGGGCATCACCTTCGTGCTCATCGACATGCGCACCCCCGGCATCGAGATCCGCCCGCTGGTCATGACCTCCGGCGAGCAGGTGCAGAACCAGGTGTTCTTCGACCAGGTGCGGGTGCCGCAGGCGAACGTGCTGGGCGCCATCGACGACGGCTGGACCGTCGCCAAGTACCTGCTCAACTTCGAGCGCGGCGGCGGCGCGGCGGCCCCGGCCCTGCAGGTCATGGCCGAGGAGCTCGCCCAGGCCGCCACGGAGCAGGTCGCCCCGAACGGCGGGGCGCTCATCGACGACCCCGCCTTCGCCGCCAAGCTGGCCGATGCCCGCCTGCGCGCGGACGTGCTGGAGATCCTCGAATACCGCACTCTCGCACTGGTTTCCAGCGGCAAGGACCCGGGCCCGGCCGCGTCCACCATCAAGATCCTCGGCACCGAGCTGAGCCAGACACTTACCGAGCTCGCTTTGGAGGCCGCCGGTCCGCGCGGTCGCGCCTATCAGCCGCACGCCACCATGCCGGGCGGCCCGATCGCCGATTTCACCCCGCCCGCCGATGGTTTCGTCGCCGGCGCGGACTGGCAGGCGGTCGCCCCGCTGCGGTACTTCAACGACCGCGCCGGCTCGATCTATGCCGGCAGCAACGAGATTCAGCGCAACATCATCGCCAAAGCCACCCTGGGACTGTAGCCATGGACTTCTCCTTCACCGCCGAACAAGAACTGCTCCGCGACACCGTCACCGAGTTCCTCGCGGCGCGCTATCCGCTCGAGCCCAGCCGCGCGGCGGCGCGCACCGGGGCCGGCTGGCAGCCGGAGGTGTGGCGCGGGCTGGCCGAGGAGGTCGGGATTCTCGGGGCGAGCCTGCCGGAGTCGGTGGGCGGCATCGGGGGCGGCCCGGTCGAGACCATGATCATCGCCGAGGCGCTGGGCGCGGCACTCGTGCTGGAACCGTACGTGGACACCGTGGTGGTCGGCGGCGGCCTGCTGCGGCGCGCCGACGGCAAGCGGGCCGAGGATCTGCTGACGGGCATCGCCGCCGGCGAGGTGGTCACCGGATTCGCCGCGCTGGAACCGCAATCCGGCTACGACTACACCGCTGTCGCGGCGACCGCGGTCCGCGACGGTGACGACTGGGTGCTGACCGGAGAGAAGACGGTGGTGACCGCCGCACCGCTGGCCACCCACCTGCTGGTGACCGCGCGACTGGACGGCGGCATCGCGCTGTTCGCGGTCGATTTCGACGCCGCCCGTCCCCCCGCCGGGCTCACCGCGCGCCAGTACCGCACCATCGACGAGCGCCAGGCCGCGGACCTGACCTTCGAGGCCCTGCGCGTGCCCGCCGACGCCCTGCTGCTCGCAGACGCGGGCGAGGCCATTGCCGCCACCCTGGACGAGGCCATCGCGGCGGTGTGCGCCGAGGCGGTCGGAGCCATGCGCAAGGTCGTCGCCGACACCGTCGCCTACACCAAGCAGCGCCAGCAGTTCGGCGTCCCGATCGCGAGCTTCCAGGCGCTGCAGCACCGCATGGTGGACATGCTGCTGGAGCTCGAACAGGCCGTGGCCGCAACGTATCTGGTGACGCTGAAGCTGGATGCCCCCGCACCCGAGCGGGCCCGCGCCGCCTCGGCCGCCAAGGCCACCATCGGCCGCGCCGCCCGGCGCATCGGCCAGGAGTCGGTGCAATTGCACGGCGCCATGGGCATGACCGAGGAGCTGGCCATCGGCCACTTCTTCAAGCGCCTGACCGCTGTGCAGTACGAATTCGGCACCACCGACCAGCACATCGCCCGCTATGCCGCACTGACGCGGCCGTAGCGGTTCCCGCACACCGGTTCAGGGGTGATCCGGTGTCCGGCCGGGTTCCGGTGGATCGCCTGGGGGATCCACCGGAACCCGGCCGTCGCGCAGGCGATCCCGTGGCTACCGGCGATGGCCCTGGTCGACGCCGACGGGTATCCGTCCGGCATCACGGCGTCCGGACCGGGGCGCGGCGGCGGCGCCCCGCGCCGACCCTCGCACGGCGAGCACGATAACCAGCGCCAACGCGGGTCCGGTGACGAAGCACAGCAGACCCAGCGCGATCAGCAGAACTGTTCCCACGTGCGGATTATTGTCCGCCGCGCCGCATTTCGCACAATTACGGCAAACGCCACCCTCCGGACCGAACGAGCCGACCGGTCCAGCTGGGACGCGGTCCGGGAACCCACCGGCAACTGCGGCCGCGACCAGCGCCATGCTGGTGTGATCGAGGCCACAGCGGTCCACCCGTCACGTCCGCGGGCCCTGCCTCGTCCTTGGTGTGGAAACGAACCGGACGAAAGGACGACACCATGTCGCGATTGAACATGCAGCAGGCGGCCCCCGAGGTCTACAAGGCCTGGATCGCCGCCGAGACCGCGATCCGTCGCGGCCCCCTCGACGCCACCGTGCGGGAACTGGTCAAGATCCGGGTCTCGCAGGTCAACGGTTGTCTGTTCTGCATCGACATGCACTCCACCGAGGCCCGCAAGGAGGGCGAGACCGAGCGGCGGCTCTGGCACCTCAACGCCTGGCGGGAGTCCGAGCTCTTCACCCCGGCCGAGCAGGCCGCGCTGGAATACGCCGAGGCCGCAACGCAACTCGGCCCGCACGGGGTGAGCGACGAGATCTGGGCGGGCGTGGAGAAGCACTTCGACGAGGGCCAGCGGGCAGGTCTGGTCGCGGTGACCGCGCAGATCAACCTGTGGAACCGGATCGGCGTCCCGCTGCGGCTGGAGCCCCTGGGCGAGTAGGCCCGCACCGGCCACAACCCGAATAGCGTTGACAGCCAGGAAGGTTCTGTGGCTGGCTGACGGTATGGGCCGTGGTGAGAGCGATTCCGGACGCGTCCGGATCGCGGCAGTGGGCGATCTGCACATGCGCGAGAGCATGCGCGGCCGATTCCGGCCCGCCCTGCTGGAACTGGGTGAACGCGCGGATGTGCTGCTGCTGGCCGGTGATCTGACCAATGGCGGCACCCTGCGCGACACCGACGCGCTGTGCGCCGAGATCGAGGAGCTGCCGGTCCCGGTCGTCGCCGTCCTGGGCAATCACGATCACGACCGCCGGCTCGGCTTCCGGATCTCGGTGCGGCTCAGCGAGGTCGGCGTCCACATGCTCGACGGCACCGCGATCACCCTGCCCGTCAATGGGATTCGTCTGGGCATCGCCGGGGTGATGGGCGGCAGCGGCGGATTTCCCGGCCACCCGGGCAATCCCGCCGAGGGCAGTGTCGAACACCGCGCCCGCTTCCGCCGCGGCCCCGCCGACGCCACCCGCCTGCGCGCCGCCCTGGAATCCCTCGACACCGATCTCCGCATCGCCCTCATGCACTTCTCCCCCGTCGTCGACACCCTCGCCGGCGAGCCCCCGAAGATCTACCCGGGCCTGGGCTGCCACGATCTCGCCGAGGCGGTGGACGCGTCCGGCGCCGTCCTCGCCATCCATGGCCACGCCCACGGCGGCACCGAATTCGGCCGCACCGCCGGCGGCGTCGAGGTGCGCAACGTCTCCTATCCGGTCATCCGCGCAGCCTGCCGGGTGTACGAGCTCAGCCACCCGGGCGACAGGTAAACCCGTTCGCGGTACCGTTGACGAAATCTCTACACACGGTGTGCCGGGAAGTCTGGTCGGCCGGTCCGAAACCTCGGGTCGCACGGTCCGACCTGGGAGTTTCGATGCGGCATCCGTTTTCGATCTTGACGTATTCTGCTGCCGTGAATGCCCGGCTATTCGTCGTATCCTGCACATATGCATGCCGCTCAGATGGCCGAGGACTATCCCGTGATCGATCTGGACTCCGACGCGATCGACGCGGCGAAGTTGCTGGCCGAGCATCGACTACCCGGGATCCTGGTGACCGATGCCAAGGGGGCGCCGCATTCGGTGCTGCCGGCGTCGCAGGTGGCGCTGTTCATCGTGCCGAAATACGTGCAGGACGATCCGTCGCTGGCGGGGGTGCTGAACGAGTCCATGTGCGGGCAGGTGGTGAAGCGGTTGCGGGGCAAGAAGGTTCGGGATGTGATTCCGGAGCGGCTCACCAAGATTCCGGCGGCGAAGGCCGACGACAATATCGTGGAGGTGGCCGCGCTGATGGCGAAGTACAAGTCGCCGCTGGTGGCGGTGCAGGACGGCAAGACGCTGCTCGGCGTGATCACGTCCTCGCGGCTGCTCGAGGTGGCGCTGGCGAACTGAGCCCGCCGGGGCGGCTGTCGTGACCGCGGCCGCCATCGCCGTTTTCGTCGTCGCGTATGTGCTCATCGCCTCGGAGCGGGTGCACAAGACCATTGCGGCGCTGGTCGGCGGGGGCGTGGTCATCGGTATCGGCATCCTCGACTCCGACGACGTCTTCTACTCGCACGAGACCGGCATCGACTGGAACGTCATCTACCTGCTGCTCGGCATGATGATCATCGTCGGGGTACTGCGGCAGACCGGCATCTTCGAGTACGTCGCCATCTGGGCGGCCAAGCGCGCCAAGGGATCCGCGCTGCGGGTGATGATCCTGCTGGTGCTCATCACCGCCACCGCGTCCGGCTTCCTGGACAATGTCACCACCGTGCTGCTCATCGCCCCGGTCACCCTGCTGGTGTGCGAGCGCCTCGAGGTGCCGCCGGCGCCGTTCCTCATCGCCGAGGTGCTGGCCTCCAATATCGGCGGCGCCGCGACCCTCATCGGCGACCCGCCCAACATCATCATCGGCAGCCGGGCGGGGCTGTCGTTCAACGATTTCTTCCTGAATCTGACGCCGATCGTGCTGATCACGCTGGCCGTGTTCACCCTGCTGCTGCCGCGCCTGTTCAAGGGCTCGTTCGACGTCGATCCCGAACGCGCCGCCGACATCATGCAGCTGAACGAGCGCGAGGCGATCAGCGATCCGAAGCTGCTGATCAAGTGCGGAATTGTGCTCGCCGCCGTATTCGCGGGATTCTTCGGCCACCCGATCTTCCACCTCGAACCGTCGCTGGTGGCATTGCTCGGCGCGGGCGCGCTGGTGCTGATTTCCGGTCTGCCGCAACAGGATTACCTGTCCGCGGTGGAATGGGAAACGCTGCTGTTCTTCGCCGGCCTGTTCGTGATGATCGGGGCGCTGGTGAAAACCGGTGTGATCGCCCGGATTGCGAAATCCGCGACCGAACTCACCGGCGGTGACGCGCTCGTGGCAACCATGCTGATACTCGTGGTCTCGGCGGTGCTCTCGGGTGTCATCGACAACATCCCGTACGTGGCGACCATGAGTCCACTGGTGGCCCAGCTGGTGGAGCACGTCGATCACCCGGCCCAGGCGAACGCCCTGTGGTGGGCGCTGACACTGGGCGCGGATTTCGGTGGCAATCTCACAGCAGTCGGGGCCAGCGCGAATGTGGTGATGCTCGGCATTGCGCGGCGCTCGGACCATCCGATCTCGTTCTGGGAATTCACCCGGAAGGGCATTCCGGTGACTGCGGTCACGATTGCGGTGGCCGCGCCATATCTGTGGCTGCGCTATTTCGCATTCGCCTGACCAGCGACAATCGGCACAACACGGACCTCTTCTGTGTGGCGATTGGTAATTTCCGCGACCCCTGACCGACAATGGCAGCCGCCATGTCCATATCCAGCACCGATCACCCGACCGCGCCGCGCAGCGACCGCCAGGACGCACCGGACGCACCCACCAGGCCCGGGGCCTACCGACGCGATCTGGACGGATTGCGCGGCGTAGCTATCGCGCTGGTGGTCGCCTTCCACATCTGGGCCGGACGCGTATCCGGCGGTGTGGACGTATTCCTGGTGCTGTCCGGCTTCTTCTTCACCGGCATGCTGGTGCGCCGCGCCGACAGCGGATCGGTGGGTGTGCTGACCACCATCCGGCGCACGCTGCGCCGGCTGCTGCCCGCCATGGTGGTGGTGCTGGCGGCGGTGGTCGTCGCCACGGTGGTGCTGCTCCCCCACACCCGCTGGTCGAATATCGCGGGCCAGACGTTGGCCTCGCTGTTCTACTACCAGAACTGGTACCTGGCGCTGTCCTGGTCGGACTATCTGGCCGCGGATCCCTCGGTGAGCCCGCTGCAGCATCTGTGGTCGATGTCGGTGCAGGGCCAGATGTATCTCGTACTGCTGCTGACGGTCGCCGTCGTGGCCTGGATGCTGCGGCGCCTGGTCCGGGCGGGGGCCTGGAAACTGGCCGCCGAGTACCCGCTGCTGCGCCGCGCAGGACAGGACGGCGTGCTGCGGCTGACGCTCGCGGTAATGTTCGCCGCCGCCGCCATCATCTCGTTCCGCCATGCCGGTGAAGGCGTTTCGACCCAGCAGGGCTGGAACTATTACGACACCTTCGCCCGCGCCTGGGAACCGCTCGTGGGCGGTCTGCTCTCCCTGGCCGCGCCGCTGATCCGGCTGCCCAGGCCCACGCGGGAAGTGTTCGCCTGGACCGGAATCGCGGCCATCGCCTGCTGTGGCTGGATGGTGAACGGCTCCCTGGTCTTCCCCGGCCCGGCCGCGCTGATTCCGGTCCTGGCCACGGCCGCACTGATTCTCGCGGGTGCGGGCCGCGACACTGCCGATCAGCCGGTGGTGAATCGCCTGCTGGCCACCGGACCGGTGGTGCAGCTCGGTGGGTTCGCCTACGCGCTGTATCTGTGGCACTGGCCGATGCTCATCTTCTACCTGGGTGAACAGCATCAGCGCCGGGCCGGGTGGCTGGGCGGGCTGGTCATCATCCTGATCTCGCTGCTGCTGGCCTTCGTGACCCATCATCTGGTCGAGGAGCCGCTGCGGCTGCGCTCGCGGCCCGCCGCGACCCCCGCGCTCGGCCGCGTACTCGCCGGGGTGGCGGTGTCCACGGTCGGGGTGCTGCTGGTCGGCTCGACCCTCGCCTGGCAGTGGAGCATGGGTGCGAAGGCGCACGCGGTCGGCGAGCTGGATCCCGCCAAATATCCGGGTGCGGAGGCGCTCACCGATCACGCGCTGGTGCCGCGCGCCCCGATGCGCCCCACCACCGAGGAAGCCCCCGCCGATATCCCCTACCCCACGCGCGACGGCTGTATCTCCGACTTCGACACCCGCGCGGTCACCACCTGCACCTACGGTGATCGCGACGCGCACCGCACCCTCGCGGTGGTGGGCAATTCGCATGCCGAGCACTGGATTCCGGCATTGCAGATCCTGGGCGAGCAGTACCGTTTCCGGGTCGTCGTCTACTTGAAGATGGGCTGCCCGCTCACGGTCGCCGAGGATCCCGTGTACAAGGGCCAGCAGAATCCGGACTGCCGCGACTGGTCGTCCGAGGTGATCGACCGGCTCGGCGTGGAGCGCCCCGACTACGTCTTCACCACCGCCACCCGCCCCAACGACAATGGCGGCGACGAAACACCGCAGGACTACGTCGACGTCTGGTCGGCGCTCTCCGACCGCGGCCTCCAGCTCATCGGCATCCGCGACACTCCGTGGCTGCGCCGCAACGGCATTCGCTACCGCGCCATCGACTGCCTGGCCGGCGGCGGCGATCGCCTCAGCTGCGGCATCCCGCGCGCCGAGGCCCTCAATGCGGAGAACCCGGCCGCCGCACCCGCCGCCGCCTTCCCGAACATGCACCTCATCGACCCCAACGACGCGGTCTGCGAACACGACATCTGCCCCGTCGTGGAGGGCAACATCCTCATCTACCACGACGAACACCATTTGACCGCAAGCTATTCGCGGTCCATGGCCCCCGAACTCGCCCGCGAACTCCAGCCCATCCTGGACTGGTGGTAGCCCATCCTGGACCGATGGTGCCCGAGCGCCGGGCGGATCGTTCAGCTCTTCAGGAAGTTCCGCACGCTGGTGAGCACGTAGATCGGATTCTCCTCCAGCACCCAGTGATCGGCGCCGGGCACCACGTCGGTGGTGACGTGCTCGGCGACCCGTGCGGTGAGCCCCCCGACGCCGGCGCCCATGCTGTGCTCGGCGCCGATGCCCAGCACCGGGACGGTGATCTTGCCGTCCTTGGCGATGAGAGCGTCGACCGCCTTCTCGCCGATCTCCTGCTCACGGAAGTACTCCAGTCCGGCGTGGGTGCGGCCGGGTTTGCTGAAAGCGGCGATCAGGCCATCGCTTTCGGCCTTGTCGATGGCGCCGTCGGCCTCCCGGTAGAAGGATCCGTAGAAGGCGGACTCCTTGCCGTCGATGAGCTGTTCGGCCAGGTCGTTCTTGGGGCCGTTCGCCAGCCAATCCCACCAGAAGGTCCCGGGCCTGTGCTGCACCAGCTCGAGGTAGTCGGTGGTCGGCGGGGCTTCGAGGATCGCCAGATGCCCCAGATCGGAACGGTATTCGGCGGCATAGGCCAATGCGATCGCCCCGCCCCAGTCGTGGCCGACGAGGTCGAAGCGGCCGAGGTTCAGGCCCTGGGTCACCGCGTGCACGTCGGCGGCGACAGCCAGGGCCTGATACCCGTCATCGGTCTCGGGGAACCCGGAATCCCCGAACCCGGGCAGGTCGACGGCGATCACGGTGTGGTCCTTGGCCAGATCGGGTGCGACCTTCTGAAACGCCTGCAGGTCTTCGGGCCAGCCGTGCAGCAGCACGATCGCCGGACCCTGTCCGCCCTTGACGTAGTGCATCGCGATCCCGTCGGCGTCGACGGTTCCGTCCTGGAATCCGGGGAATGCCGCGGGTTTCGGTGCCGCGGTGTCATGTGACGACGAGCAGGAGACCGCGACGAGAGCGGCCGCGGCCAGCAGCGCGGCAAGCGGGCCGACCCGCTTGCCGGATGTCGGAAAGTACATGGGTGTCCTGAAACCTGGTGAGTGTCCGGTGGATTGATCTGCTCAGCTCAGCTGGTCGAGAGCCGCTGTCGTCTCGCGGATGGCCTCGGCGACCGCGTGGAAATCCTTGGCGAGGATCTTGGAGTGGTTGCTGGCGACCCGCGCGCTGACCGTCAGGTTCGGGTTGACCGCCAGCAGCGGTTCCAGGGAGGCCCGCACCGCTTCGATCTCCGCTTCGGCCGCACCGAGATTGGCGCCGGTGGCCACGACGTAGCGGACCGGGCAGCGCAGCCGTTCCAGGACCGGGGCGAGGGCGGCGCAGAGCTGGTTGAGCTCGACATTGACCTCGGCGTGCTGCTCGGCGCTCATCCGCGCGGCCAGGCCCAGTGGGCGCAGCACCGGCATCATCGGCCCCATCTTGCGGAACATCGCCCGGATCCGCTCCAGGTTCTCCTCATCGGTGAAACCCCAGGGCATCGCACCGTCGGCCGATACGACGCCCGCGATGCGGTCGGGGTTCCGGTCGGCCCAGTGCACCGCGACCAGCGCACCGTAGGACCAGCCCACCAGAATCGGCCGCTGCTCGACACCCCGCGCCGCGAGCACGGCATCGACATCCCGCGCACAGGCGTCGAACGAGTAGTCCGCCGAGGTCTTCGACCTGCCGCGCGCCCGCTCGTCGAAGGTGATGTGCCGGAACCCGGGACCGAGATCGGCGATCACCTTCTTCCAGTTCTTCTGCGTGGCATAGGAACCGTTCAGGTAGACGACCGGAACGCCGCTACCGCCGGTGTCGGTGACCGCGAGGGCCGTGTCCTCCACCGCCACCATGCCGGTCCAGGTCGAGGTGGCCGGGGAAGTGCTGTTGTTCGTCATGACGGGTTGCTCCTTGATCCGCTTCGGGCGATGTCCGCAACTGTCGTCGCCCGTGCTGGCAAGCGCCTGACACGGACCTGACACGACCCCTGACACGACTACGCTCTACCGATGACGCGGTAACACAACAGAATTCGGGGACTCGGTGAGTGGTATTGCCCTCGACACGGCGCTGGCCGTCATCGGCATCACGGTGCCGATCGTGGCCTTCGTGTGGGAATTCGTGCTGGTGGGCCGGAAGCGGCTGGGGTACCGGGTACAGATGGATACGCCGGTCACCGGGGAGATCGAATCGGTCTTTCCGGGCGTACTGCCCCAATTGCGGCCGGAGGGCGGTGGATCCGCGCCGGACCTGCAGGATCTGTCGGTGGTGCTGGTGCGCATCGAGAACAACGGCATCACCGATATCGACAGCGCCGACTACGCCTCCCCCGACACCGACAATGTCGGCCTGCACCTGCACTTCGCGCACCGCCGGGTCATCGGCATGGCGGTGACCGAGCTGTCCGACGACGCCATGGGCGACAGCCTGAAACCGGGTACCGGGATCGGGAGCCGCGAGGACACCCAGCACCGGGTCGGGATCATCGACCTGCCCAAGGTGCCCATGGACCGGGGCGACCACTACAAAATCCTGGCCATCCTGCAGCGCACGGCCGGAGCGGGTGAGTACCCCGCGCCGGTGATGCGGGCCAAGCTCAAGGGCGGGCGGGTGTCGGAGACCCGCAGCCGGGTCGGCGTCTCACCGAAGCTGTTGGGGCTCATCGGTTTCCTGGTGGCGGTCATCGCCGTGCAGTTCGTCATGGGCATGGGCGACGGCAGGTCGAACAACGATGCGGCGGACTGTGTTTCGGGGACGCTGACCCTGGTCGGCTCCACCGCCTTCGAGCCCGCCATCCAGGATGCGGCCGGCGCGTACGCCGAGCACTGCTCCACCGCGCACTTCGATTTCGAATTCGACAGCAGCGACCGGGGTTTGAGCCGGGTGGACGAGGACGGCAGGAACAATCCGGGGCTGCTCGCCGTCACCGACGGCCCGAAGGGTGTCGGCTACCCGAACCTGCTCCCCCGCACCCTGGCCATGTCGCTGTTCACCATGGTCGTCAATCCGGGGGTGGGTGTGCACGATCTGTCCACCCAGCAGATCCGCGACCTCTACGCGGGGCGCATCGACAACTGGCGACTGGTCGGCGGCCCGGATCTGCCGGTGCGCGTGGTGAATCGGGCGCTGGGCTCGGGCACCCGGGAGGCCTTCCGCCAGCATGTGCTGGGCAGCGACCAGCCCGCTGCGCCGGCCGCCACCTCCTGCCGCACCATCGCGGCCACCAATCCGCCCGGACCCGCATTCTGCGAGGTCCCGGTCACCAGCGACATGCTGAAAACCATTGCCGACCTGCCGGGTTCGATCGGATACAGCGAATACTCCGACGCGGCAAAGGCTTCCGGCATCAAGACGGTGACCATCGACGGCCACGTGCCCGCCCGCGACCAGGTCCTCGACCACACCTATCCGTTCTGGAGCGTCGAATACGCCTACAGCAACGGCGAACTCCCCGCCGCTTCACTCGCCGCGGCCTTCCTGCGCTTCCTCACCGGCGGGACCGGCAAGGATGTGCTGCGGTCCTACGGCAACACCCCGTGCGGTGAGCTGCCCAACCCCACCACGTGTTCGCCGGACCGGTAGCCGACACATGCCAAGGGGCCCGGTCGCCTTCGTGAGCGAAGCGACCGGACCCCAGGGGTCGGCTGATCAGCCCTTGGACGGGTACTTGCTGTCCAGGTCGTAGTTCAGCTCGACGACATTGACCGTGGGCTCACCCATGAAGCCCAGGGCCCGGCCGCTCCGGTGGGCATCCACGAGGGCCTTGATCTGATCTTCGGAGACGTGGCGCGCCTTGGCAACCCGCGCCACCTGGATGGCGGCGTATTCCGGGGAGATCTGCGGATCCAGGCCGGAGCCCGAGGCGGTCACCGCGTCGGTCGGCACCGGGGTGTCGGACGAGGCGTCGCCGCGGATCGGCACGATCTGACCGGCGGAGTAGTCCTCGCCACGCTTGGCGCACTCCACCTTCACACCCTCGTACGCCTCCATGAACGGCGTGGTCGGGTTCTTCGGATCGGTCGAGCAGGCCTCGTTGATGCTGATCACCTGGGTCGGGTGGGTGACCAGACCGTGCGAGTCACGGTCGCCCATGACCGCCAGCACCGAGCCGACGCCACCGGAGGTGCAGTACGGACGGCTGCCGTCCACGCCCTCCAGCTGGCCGACCGCCGCGCTGCGCGAGCACACGGTGCCGAGCAGGCTCAGCTTGTCCTTCTTCGGGTCACTGGCGTCGAGGGTGTCGACCACCGACTCCGGGCCCATATTGCCGAACGCCGTGTTGGTCGGGTCATAGCCGTCGGGAATGCTGCCGTCGGCCGGGGCGGAGTTGGACGGACGCGTCTGGAAGTACTGCACCAGCGCGTTGCCCTTGCCGTCGGTGAACGCCTGCCCGATCAGGCTGGAGCCCACCAGCTTTCCGTCCTTGGTGATCAGCGACCCGTCCGCCTTGTCCTTCAGCCCGGGTATCTGCGAGATACCCAGCACCACGGCCGGGTAGATGAGCCCGGTGATCACCGTGAGCACCAGCAGCGCGCGCAGCGCCGCGATGTGTTGCCGGATCCAGGTTGACATACGCATTAGGACATCCCCGGGAAGAATTGGATGACGAGGTCGATGAGCTTGATCCCGATGAACGGCGCGATGATGCCACCGAGGCCGTAGATGTACAGGTTGCGGCTCAACAGTTTCGACGCGCTCGACGGACGGTAGTTGACGCCGCGCAGCGCCAGCGGGATCAGGCCCACGATGACGAGCGCGTTGAAGATGACCGCCGACAGGATCGCCGACTGCGGCGAATGCAGTCGCATGATGTTCAGGACGTCCAGGCCCGGGAACAGCACCACGAACATCGCGGGAATGATCGCGAAGTACTTGGCGATGTCGTTGGCGATCGAGAACGTGGTGAGCGCACCACGGGTGATCAGCAACTGCTTGCCGATCTCCACGATCTCGATCAGCTTGGTCGGGTCGGAATCCAGGTCGACCATATTGCCGGCTTCCTTGGCCGCCGACGTTCCGGTGTTCATGGCGACACCCACGTCGGCCTGCGCGAGCGCGGGCGCGTCATTGGTGCCGTCACCGGTCATGGCGACCATGCGGCCGCCGGCCTGCTCCTTCTTGATGAGCGCGAGCTTGTCCTCCGGAGTCGCCTCCGCCAGGAAGTCGTCCACGCCCGCCTCGTCGGCAATGGCCTTGGCGGTCAACGGGTTGTCGCCGGTGATCATGACGGTGCGGATGCCCATGCGGCGCATCTCGTCGAAGCGCTCCCGCATACCCTGCTTCACCACGTCCTTGAGGTGGATGACGCCGAGCAGCATGGCGGTGCCCTGCTTGATCTCGGCCACCACCAGCGGGGTGCCGCCGGACGCCGAGATGCCGTCGACGGTCACGCCGACCTCGGTCGGCACCCGACCGCCGTTGGAGCGGACCCATTCGGTGACGGCGCTGGCCGCGCCCTTGCGCAGCTGGTGGCCGTCGGCCAGGTTCACACCCGACATGCGGGTCTGGGCGGTGAATTCCACCCAGTGGGCGCCGGTCAGCTCGCCCGGGGTGCGCTCGCGCTTGTTGTACGCCTGCTTGGCGTACACCACGATCGAGCGGCCCTCCGGGGTCTCGTCCGCGAGGCTGGAAAGCTGTGCGGCGTCGGCCAATTCGTCGGCGGTGATGCCCGGCATCGGCACGAAGTCCGAAGCCTGGCGGTTACCCAGGGTGATGGTGCCGGTCTTGTCCAGCAGCAGCGTGTTCACGTCACCGGCGGCCTCGACGGCCCGACCGGACATGGCCAGCACATTGCGCTGTACCAGCCGGTCCATGCCGGCGATGCCGATGGCCGACAGCAGCGCGCCGATGGTGGTCGGGATCAGACACACCAGCAGCGAGACCATCACGATGCCGGTGACACCGTTGATGTCGAGCGCCTGGCTGTCGCCCACACCCGGGTTGTTGACCTTCGAGAAGATGGCCAGCGGCTGCAGGGTCGCCACCGCGAACACGAAGATGATCGTCAGCGCGGCCAGCAGGATGTTGAGCGCGATCTCGTTCGGTGTCTTCTGCCGCGAGGCGCCCTCGACGAGCGCGATCATCTTGTCGATGAACGAGCCGCCCGGCTCCTGGGTGATCTTGACGACGATCCGGTCCGACAGCACCGTGGTGCCGCCGGTGACCGCGGAACGGTCACCGCCGGACTCGCGAATGACCGGCGCGGACTCACCGGTGATGGCCGACTCGTCCACGGAGGCAATGCCTTCCACGACATCGCCGTCACCCGGAATGACCTGTCCCGCCTCGACGACCACGTAGTCGCCGCGCTGCAGCTCGGGGGCCGCGACCTTCTCCTCGACCACCCGCGCGCCCGGGGACCAGTCCACCAGACGGCGAGCGATGGTGTCGGTCTTGGCCTTGCGCAGGGTGTCGGCCTGCGCCTTGCCGCGGCCCTCGGCCACCGCTTCGGCCAGGTTGGCGAAAATCACTGTCAGCCAGAGCCATACGACGATCGCCCAGGCGAAGAACGTCGGATGCACCAGCGCGAGAATGGTGGACCAGACCGCACCGATCTCGACGATCAGCATCACCGGATTGCGCCACATGATGCGCGGATCCAGTTTCTTGACCGCGTCCGGCAGGGACTTCACCAGCATCTTGGGGTCGAACAACCCCGCCGAGACACCGCGTTTCGGCTTGCCGTGCGCCTGTTCCGCCGGCGCGGAATCGAGGGTGGGAGTGCTCATGAGTGGATTCCTTCAGCAAGCGGGCCGAGCGCCAGCATCGGCAGGAAGGTGAGCGCGACCAGGATGACGGTGACGCCCGCGACCATGCCGACGAACTGCGGCCGATGCGTCGGCAGCGTGCCCTCGGAGGCGGGGGTGTGCCCCTGAGCCGCCAGCGAACCGGCCAGTGCCAGTACGAAGATCATGGGGAGGAAACGACCGAAGACCATGGCCAGGCCGAGCGCGGTGTTCCACCACTGCGTGTTGCCGGACAGACCGGCGAAGGCCGAACCATTGTTGTTGGCCGCGGAGGTGAAGGCGTACAACACCTCCGAGAGCCCGTGCGGACCCGAGTTGGCCATGCCCGCGCGCTCGCCCGGCAGGGCCATGGCGACGGCGGTGCCGGTCAGCACGATCAGCGGGGTGACGAGGAAATACGAAGCGGCGAGCTTGATTTCCTTCGGGGTGATCTTCTTGCCCAGGTACTCCGGGGTGCGGCCGACCATCAGTCCGGCGATGAACACCGTGATGACCGCAAGGATCAGCATGCCGTACAGGCCCGAACCGGTACCACCGGGCGCGACCTCACCCAGCTGCATGTTGAACATCGTCATCATGCCGCCGAGGCTGGTGTAGGAGTCGTGCGCCGAGTCCACCGCACCGGTCGAGGTGAGCGTGGTCGCGGTGGCGAAGGTCGCCGAATTCGAGACGCCGAAACGGGTTTCCACACCTTCCATGGACGCGCCGATGGCGGACGGCACCGTGCCGTGGTGCTGCAGCTGCAAGAGGTTCATCACGGTGACGCTGAGGATGGCGAGGGTCGCCATGACGGCGGCGATGGCCACACCCTGCTTCTTGGAGCCGATCATGCGACCGAAGGTCCGCGGCAGCGAGAAGCTGATCACCAGCAGCATGAAGATCTCGACCCAGTTGGTCCACGCGGTCGGGTTCTCGAACGGGTGCGCCGAGTTCACGTTGTAGAAACCGCCGCCATTGGTGCCGAGCAGCTTGATCGCTTCCTGGCTGGCAACAGGTCCGCCCGGCAGGGTTTGCGAACCGGTGTTGCCCACCGTCTGGGCGATCTGGTCGTACACGTGCAGGTTCTGGATGGCGCCGCCCGCGACGAGCACGATGGCGAACACGATCGACAGCGGCAGCAGAATACGGGTGGTTCCCCTCACCAGATCCACCCAGAAGTTGCCGAGTTCGCCGCTGCGACGCCGGGCGAAGCCGCGCACCAGCGCGACCGCCACGGCCATGCCGACGGCCGCCGAGACGAAGTTCTGCACGCTCAGGCCCACGGCCTGAACGACGTGACCCATCGTCGATTCACCGGCATAGTTCTGCCAGTTCGTGTTCGTGACGAAGCTGATGGCGGTGTTCCACGCCAGATCCGGGGTCATCTTGGTACCCGGATCGTTCAGGTGCAACGGCAGTTTGCCCTGAATCAGCTGCAGGAAGAACAGAAGCAGCACGCTGATGGCCGAGAAGGCCAGCACGCTGCGCGCGTAGACGGCCCAGGTCATCTCGACGCCCGGCTGCACGCCGATCAGTCGATAGATACCCTTCTCGGCCTTGGAGTGCTTCTCGCTGCTGTAGACCCGGTACATGTAGTCGCCCAGCGGCACATGCACCGCGGCCAGCGCGATGACCAGGGATACCGCGAACAGGATCCCCGCTGTTGTCGTGCTCACTTAGAACCTCTCCGGATACAGCAGCGCAGCTACCAGGTAAACGGCGATGCCGATGGCAAGGACCAGACCGATAATGTTCTGCGTCACAGCCGTTCCACCCCGCGTTGGATCAAGCCGAACAGGGCGAAGATCGCCACCGTCAGCACCGTGAACACCACGACAGACATGTCTCGAAACCTCTCTGCTTACGGGCACGTCCTGAGACGCGCCGGAGGTGAGTCAAGCGCCCGGATAGCCCAACTTCGAGGTCCTTTACGCCTTCTTAGCGTCCCAGCGGGTCGCATTGACGCTCCGCTTACAGGGTCGCGCCGCGTGTCGCAGAGATGTCGTCGACATATCACCCAAATCCATCAAGAAACCGTCAGGACCTGGCATTTCGACGGACTCCGGACGCCGAACCGCCCCGGAGAGCAATGCTCTCCGGGGCTGTCGCCAGAAGGCGCATCGGGAACGGACCGGGTTGGCCGGACCGTCCTCGACCGTGGCCTGAACGACGGCTTACTTGCGGGGGTAGGTCTTGACGATGGTGCCGTCGAGGCCAGCCGCCAGGTAGGCGCCGCCGTACTCGTCCGAAAGGTAGACCAGCAGGCTGGGCTGGTCGTCGTTGAAGGTCCAGGCGGGGTTGACGATGATGTAGCGGCTGGTGGGGTTGGGGACGTTGAGTTGCTGGGCGGCGGCGGTGAGGAGGGTGGGGAGGAGGTCCCAGTTGATGGAGCCGAGGTCGATGGTGGGGTCGGTCAGCTCACTGCCGGCGCCGTCGCGTTTGGCGGTGCCGTTGCGGTAGGAGAACTGGTCGTAGAGCTTGGGCTGGCCCTGGACCGGGGCGCCCGTGCTGATGTAGGTCGGGTATATCGTGGTTTCGGTGAATTGCTTGCCGCCCGTGACCTTTTCGAGGGCGGCGACGGCCTTGCGGATGCCGTCGGGAGTGAGCAGGTCGGTGGTCGCGTCGCCCTTGGCGGTGGTGGGGGCGATGACGGTGGGCGGGATGACTCCGCTCAGGGGGATGCCCGTGGGTTGAGTGGGGACGTTCGGCTGACCTGATTGGCCTTGGCCGCCGCCGGAGGAGGAGGGCCACAAGGCGATGGCGGCGACCGCGGCGACGGCCAGGACGACACCGATGCCGGCGAGGATCAAGGGGCGCGAATTGCGTTGCGGCGCAGTGTGGACGGGGTTCGGCAAGCCGGGTGGAAACGGCTGGGATGCGGTGAACCCGTGAGGCTGCTGGACTGTCGGGTATCCCGTCGAGGGTGGCGAGGTCGGGAAGCCCTGCTGCTGCGGTGCGGTCGAAAACCCTTGGGGCGGGGGCGTTGCCGGGAAGCCCTGCGACGGCGGCGCGTCCTGGGGTCTGGACGCCGTCGTGAATCCCTGGAAATGGGGCGGCGGCGTGAAGTCCTGCGGCGACGGCTGGAAGCCCTGGGACGGCGGCGTGAAGTCCTGGGTGACCTGGGCGAGCATCTGGTCGACCTGATCGGCCGGCGGGCGGTGTCCGGGGTTGGGGACCAGCAGGGCTTGCAGGACCGGGGTCAGCTGGCCCGCCTGGCGTGGGGGTGGGACCGCGCCCATCAGGACGGCGGCGAGGGTGGCGACATCGGTGTCGCGGCGCATGGGCTGGTAGCCCTCGACTGCGGCGAAGAGGACCAGGCCGAGGGACCAGAGGTCGGAGGCGGGGTTGCCCTCGTGGCCCTGGAGGCGTTCGGGGGCGACGTACGGGAGGGAGCCGACGACGCTGCCGGTGGAGGTGAGACCGGTGAGGTCGTTCACTGCGGCGATGCCGAAATCGGTGAGGACGGGGGAACCGTCGGTGCGCAGCAACACATTCGGGGGTTTCACATCGCGGTGCAGGACGCCCACCGCGTGCGCGGCGCGGAGGCCGGCCAGGATGCCGCGACCGACCCAGGCGGCCTGTCCGGGCGACATCGGCCCCTCGTCCAGCCGGTCCGCGAGCGAGCCGCCCGCGACCAGTTCCATCACGATCCATGGATGCTTCTCGGCGGGTGTGTCCACGATGTGGTGGATGGCAACCACATTCGGGTGCGTGATGCGCGCCAGCGCGCGTGCCTCGCGCAGCACCCGTTCTCGCTGCACCTCCGCGGAGCCCGCGTCGCCTTCGGCTCGCACCTCTTTCAATGCCACCTCGCGGTGCAGCGCGATGTCGTAGGCGCGCCACACCGTGCCCATGCCGCCACTGCCGAGTGGTTCGATCAACTCGAAACGCCCGTCGACCACTGCCCGCCCGGAATTCACGGACGACAGCTTAGGGTTCCCCCACTGTCCACGCGAGATCTCGTACCGGTCAGTCTTTTCGAGCGCGGTGAATTCAGGCTAAGTGCCCTGCATGCCGTTGCCCTGCCCGGTGGCTGCGCCGAGCTCGTAACCGACGGCTGCGCCCACGACGCCAGCGGAAACAGCGCCCACCAGACCACCGACCACCGCACCCACCACACCGCCGACGCCGGCCCCCGCGAGGGCGCCGCCTGCGACTCCCAAGGGCGCACCCACCCCCATGGTCGGAACGGCCATGACGACGCCGCCCGCGATCGCGCCGGCAATCGCACCGAACGCAGCCCCGATAATTGCTCCCGGCACCGCCCCGACCACCGCGCCCGGTACAGCCGCCACGACCGTGCCGATGATGAGACCGGCGGTGCCGCTACCCACGTTCAGCCTGGTGACCCTGTCCGAGTAGTTGTCGTCGACCGCGTGCAGGCCGCCGCCGATGGCGGCATTGGTGGCGGCTGCAGCGTTTTTCGCCTGATCGAGCATGGTGTCGGGGACACTCTGCGGCACCGGGATGCCGAACGCACCGGGCTGTACCGGACTCGTCCAGAGCTGCTCGACAGCCGCGGGAGCCGGGACGCTGGGCTGCGCCGCAGCGTCGCCCGTGGCGATGGAGCAGGTCACCGCGACGGCCAGTGGTATCGCGCCGACGATCGGCAGCAGGGCGCGTCGCGACGCGCTGGTCTTGGATTCTCCATACCGACGAGTCATGCGACAGCCCTCTCGCTGGATTCGACTTGGAACAGCTCCCCTGACCACTGGTTATCGAAAACGCGCGTCAAGAATGATAGCTACACAGTAACTGCGTTATGCAGAATAATGTGGCGCAAACCACACTATTTGGCAATAGGTCCCGTCGCGCTCCCAGCGATCAGCGCATCATGCGAAGGGGCTTTGACTTCGATGCCAGCACAATGTTTGCCACTTTGTTGCTATCCGCTCAGCGGTTCGCCGAGTGACTCCCGGACGCCGGCATCCAGTCAGATCTCGTACCGGTCGCTCTTTCGGGGCCCGCTCGGATCCTGTCAACAACGCGAGACACCACCGTAAAGAAACCGTCAGGATCAGCGACCTGACCAGCATCGGAGGTATGAAGTGGGAACCCCTACGCGCGCACGCGCGCCCGGGCGCACACCCCCGATAGATAAAGGAGAAGCCGTGCCGCACATCGCCGTCACCCTGATGGTGATCTTCGGGTTCCTCGGTTGCGCGCTGATACTGCGCGTCCTGGCCGCCGCCGAAGGCACCCGCGAATCCATCCGCACGGCACAGCAGGGCTTCCGCGCACCCCGCGCGATGATGGACGAGTGAAACGCGGCCAACTACGCATCTACCTCGGCGCGGCCCCCGGCGTGGGCAAGACCTACTCGATGCTCGCCGAAGCGCATCGGCGGCTCGAGCGTGGGCGCGATGTGGTGGCCGCCGTCGTCGAGACCCACGGCCGCAGCAAGACCGCCGAGTTGCTGGCCGGAATCGAGCGCATCCCGCCCAGGATGATCGAGTACCGGGGCACCACCATGCCCGAACTGGATGTGGACGCCGTGCTGCGGCGGCATCCGGCGGTGGTGCTGGTCGACGAGCTGGCGCACACCAATGTCCCGGGCAGCAAGCACGAGAAGCGCTGGCAGGACGTCCAGGACCTGCTGAACGCGGGCATCGACGTGGTGTCCACGGTGAATGTGCAGCACCTGGAGAGCCTCAACGACGTGGTCGAGCAGATCACGGGCGTGGTGCAGCGGGAAACCGTGCCGGACTGGGTGGTTCGCTCCGCCGACCAGGTGGAGCTGGTGGACATCACGCCGGAAGCCCTGCGCCGCCGCATGTCCCACGGCAATGTCTACGCCGCCGAGAAGGTCGACGCGGCGCTGCGCAACTACTTCCGCCCGGGCAATCTGACCGCACTGCGCGAGCTGGCGCTGCTGTGGCTGGCCGATCAGGTCGATGCCGCGCTCGCCAAATACCGCGCCGACCACAAGATCACCACCACCTGGGAGGCGCGCGAACGCGTCGTGGTGGCGGTGACCGGCGGTCCGGAATCGGAGACCATCGTGCGGCGCGCCAGCCGCATCGCCGCCAAGTCCAGCGCCGAGCTGATCGTGGTGCACATCGTGCGCGGTGACGGGTTGGCCGGGGTCTCGACGCAACGGCTCAGCCGCCTGCGCGACCTGGCCACGAGTCTCGACGCCAGCCTGCACACCGTCACCGGTGAGGACGTGCCCACCGCGCTGCTGGATTTCGCGCGTCAGGTCAATGCCACCCAGCTGGTGCTGGGCACCTCCCGCCGCTCACGCTGGGCGCGCATGCTCGACGAGGGTATCGGCGCCACCGTGGTGCAGGAGTCGGGCAAGATCGACGTGCACATGGTGACCCACGAGGAATCCAACAAGGGCGGCTTCCGCTGGTCCTCGCTGACCCGGCGCGAGCGCAAGGTCGGCTCCTGGTCGGCCGCGTTCATCGTGCCCTCGGTGATCTGCGCGGTCATCTACTTCTGGCTCGATCGCCTGCTGGACCTCAGCGGTGAGAGCGCCCTGTTCTTCATCGGCGTCATCGCGGTCGCGCTGCTGGGCGGCGTGGCGCCCGCGGCGCTGTCGGCGATCCTGTCGGGCGTCCTGCTGAACTGGTTCTTCACCCAACCCCGCTACAGCCTCACCATCGACCAGCTCGACAACTTCCTCACCATCGTGGTGCTGCTGTTCGTGGCGGTCGCGGTCGCGGCGCTGGTGGATGTGGCCGCCAAGCGAACCCTGGAGGCGCGCAAGGCCTCTCGCCAGGCCGAGCTGCTGACGCTGTTCGCGGGCTCGGTGCTGCACGGCGCGGATCTTCAGGATCTGCTCGAACGCGCCCGCGAGACCTACGGCCAGGACGCCGTCAGCCTGGTCACCGACGACGAGGTCATCGCGTCGGTGGGCGAGAAGCCGCCGACGAAGGTCAGCGACGCCGAAACCGCTCTGGAGGCAGGCGATGACATGCACTGGCTGCTGTTGCGAGGACGTCCCGTGACCTCCAGGGACCGCCTGGTGCTGGGCGCGGTCGCGAATCAGGCGGCGGGACTGGTGCAACAGAAGCAGCTCCAGGAGGAGGCCAGCGCAGCGCAGGCGGTCATGGAGGCCGACAA
The DNA here is from genome assembly GCF_042755705.1 of Nocardia sp. NPDC059154. Classification (NCBI taxonomy): domain Bacteria; kingdom Bacillati; phylum Actinomycetota; class Actinomycetes; order Mycobacteriales; family Nocardiaceae; genus Nocardia; species Nocardia sp. NPDC059154. The sequence continues at coordinate 6,480 of NZ_JBHZCS010000031.1, read as the reverse complement.
GCTGCGCCGCGCTCTGCTGTCGGCGGTCAGCCACGATCTGCGGACCCCGCTGGCCGCGGCCAAGGCGGCGGTGTCGAGCCTGCGCAGTGACGATGTGGAGTTCTCCCCCGAGGACACCGCCGAACTGCTGGAGACCATCGAGGAATCCGTGGATCAGCTGACCGCGCTGGTCGGCAACCTGCTGGACTCCTCGCGCCTGGCGGTCGGCGTGATCAAGCCGCAGGTGCGCAAGGTCTACCTCGACGAGGTGGTGCATCACGCGCTCATGGGCATGGGCACCCGCGGCATGCGCCGCACCACCATGGACCGGGTGAAGGTGGACGTCGACACCGTCTCGGTGCGCGCCGATCCCGGTCTGCTGGAACGGGTCCTGGCCAATCTGATCGACAATGCCGCCCGCTACGCCCCCAGGGATTCGATGGTGCGGGTGGCGGCAGAGCAGGTCGGGAAGCGGGTGGCCGTTACGGTGGTCGATACCGGTCCGGGTGTCCCGACCGGCCTGGAGGACCAACTGTTCGAGCCCTTCCAGCGGCTCGGCGACCGCGACACCTCCACCGGAGTGGGCCTGGGTCTGTCGGTGGTGCGCGGTTTCGTGGACGCCATGGGTGGCACCGTGCACGCGGAGCCCACCCCGGGCGGCGGTTTGACCATGGTGATCGATCTGCCCGCGGGGGACGACCCCGCGAACACCGAAGAGGAGGACGGGTGACGAACGCGGCGGCAGCGCCGATCAAAGTGCTCGTGGTCGACGACGAACCACAGATCCTGCGTGCCCTGCGCATCAATCTGTCGGTCCGCGGCTACGAGGTGACCACGGCGTCCAATGGGGCCGCGGCCCTGCGCGCGGCCGCCGAGAAGCACCCGGACGTCATAATTCTCGACCTCGGCCTGCCCGATATGGACGGCATCGAGGTGCTGGCCGGCCTGCGCGGCTGGTCCACCGCCCCGGTCATCGTGCTCTCCGCCCGCACCGACTCCTCCGACAAGGTGGAGGCTCTCGACGCCGGCGCCGACGACTACGTCACCAAGCCCTTCGGCATGGACGAACTGCTGGCCCGGCTGCGCGCCGCCGTCCGCCGCTCGGCCAGTACCGCCGACACCGCCGAGCCGGTCATCGAAACCGCCTCCTTCACAGTCGATCTCGCGGCCAAGAAGGTGACCCGCCACGGCCACGACGTGCACCTGACCCCGACCGAGTGGGGCGTGCTGGAGATGCTGGTGCGCAATCGCGGCAAGCTCGTCGGCCGCCGTGAGCTCCTGCGCGAGGTCTGGGGCCCGTCCTATGCGACCGAAACCCATTACCTGCGTGTCTATCTCGCCCAGCTGCGCCGCAAACTCGAGGACGATCCCTCCCAGCCCAAACATCTCCTCACCGAGGCGGGCATGGGCTACCGCTTCCAGTCGTAAATCCCCCGGACAGCGATCAGGGAGCTCTCACCGCGCGGTATCGGACAGAATTCCGCGCTGAGAGCTCCCTGATCTGGTATGGACCCCCTAGCTCGGCAGGGTCGCCGTGTGTTCGGATTTCACGGCGTCGAGTTTCCGGGGGTCCAGGCCGAGGCGAGCCAGGATGGTGGGAGCGACCTGGGTGAGGGAAACCTGGTCGGGGACATCGTGCTTCGAGATGCCCGAGCCCACGACCACCAGCGGGACGTGGCGGTCGTCGGGGCTGGTGCCACCGTGCTCGGCGATCTTGGACTTGCCGGCGGTGTAGACCGTGCCGTTGGTGCCGGCGAAGAGGTCGGGCACGCGGGTGTCGTCGGCGTCCGCGCCGAAGTACTTCACGGCGTCCGCGCCCGCGTACACCTGGCCGGTGTCCACGCCCGACGCGGTGAACGGCTTCGGGTTGCCGTTGATGTCGGTGCCGGTTCCGCTGGCCTCCAGCAGCTTTCGCTTCGCGAAGGCGGTGGCCTCGGGCGAACGGTCGGCCAGCCACCACAGGATGGCGGCGTCGTCGATGGAGTGCGCGATCAGCTTCGGGGTCTCGGGGTGGGTGGCCGCCCACTCCTTGTTCACCGCATCGATGATCGGCTTGTCGTCGACCCGGGTCAGCGCGTTCGGATCGATCGGCGACTGCCCGTGCTTGGCGGTCAGCACGATGGTGGTGGTGCCGGTCAGGCCCGCCCGGTCCAAGGCGGTGACGAAACGGCCGATCTGCTGGTCCACGAAATCCAGCGAAGCCGACAGCAGCGCACCGGGTTTCCCGTCGGCGGAGTAGCCCTTGGACGCGGGCAGCTTCTGGGTGACCGACACCGCCTGGAAGTTCATGCCGAACACCGCGGGCACACCGACCTGCTGGGTGCCGGAGTGGTCCTTGCCGTTGATCTCGTTGACGACCGCGTCGGCCTTGTAGGTGTCGTAACGCCTGGTCTGGTCCGAGTCCTTGGTCCAGGCATCACCTTTCGGCGACTTGCTGTCGATCTCCGGGGCGAACAGGTCGTCGATCGAGCGGCCGCCCTTGCCGTTCATGATCTGGTACGCCGGGTGCTTGTCCGACCAGGCGGTGCGCTGCCCGGCGTCGTGCACCACCGAGAAGACGGTGTTCACCTTCAGATAGTCCGACGGCGAAATCGGCTTGCAGGTAGCCGGATCCACCGGCAGCTTGGCCGGATCCAGCACCGAGCCCGGATCTCCGGTCATGACCGCGATGCCGTCCGGCAGACCGGTCAGGCCCTGGCCGCCGTCGAGCTCGTCGGTGTTCTTGTCGATCTCCTCGGTCAGCGGGACCTGTGCACCCTTCCTGGCGGTGGCGCAGTCCTTGGTGCCGGCCGGGAGCAGGTCCCGGGCCCAGGTGTCGTCGTAGTAGACGCCGGTGGTCTTGGGGCTGCCGCCGGTGATCATCGCCATGGTGCCCGGGAAGGAGTCGGCCGGCGCCAGGACCTGCGCGCCGGTGTACTGCGCGCCGCGGGCGACCAGCTTGGCCAGCGCCGAATCCTGGTGCGCCGCCACATAACCGGCGAAATCCGACTGGTGCATGCCGTCGATCGACAGCAGCAGCACATGCTGATCGTGCGCCGCCGAATCCGCGCTGCTCCCGCACCCGGACCCCGTCAGCCCGAGCACCCCGCAGGCCCCGGCCGCCGCCAGCCGGTAGCCCAGTCCACGCACCTGACTCAATTCCGTCTCCTCACCTCCGGCCACCCGTACCGGTGCGCCGAGATCCCGACAGAGTCGCGGGTGCGGGTAACGGCCGGGCGTCGCCGTGGTGATGGACGCGCGAACTTACCGCGTCAGGCGGAGCGGCAATGTCTTGAGGCCGTTGTTCAGATTCGAACGGATCCGGCGGGATTCGCCGGTCTGCTCCATTGCCGGGAAGCGGGTCAGCAGCTCCTCGAAGAACACCCGACCCTCCAGCCGGGCCAGGTGCACGCCCAGGCAGAAGTGCTGGGCCAGCCCGAAGGACATGTGCGGGTTGGGATTTCGGCGGATGTCGAAGCGCTGCACGTCGTCGAAGACGTCCTCGTCCCGATTGGCCGAGGTGTACCACATGGCCACCTTGTCCCCGGCCCTGATGGGGACCCCGCGGATCTCGGTGTCGGCGGTGGCGGTGCGCCGGAAGTAGTGCAGCGGGTTGGCGTATCGCAGGATCTCCTCCACCGCACCGGGAATCAGCGCCGGGTCCGCGCGCAGTGCCGCGAGTTGCTCGGGATGCCGCAGCAGCAGTTCCAGACCCGAGGACAGCATGGTCTTGGTGGTGTCGTTGCCCGCGGTCACCAGCTGGGTGAAGAAGCTGCCGAACTCCAGGTCCGACATGGGTTTTCCACCGTAGGATCCGCCCAGGATGAGCGAGGTCAGATCCGCCTGCGGCGGCTCGGCCCGCCGCGCCATGGAGAACTGGATGGCGTAGATGGCCATATTGGTGAGCTCGGCCGTCACGTCGAAATCGCCGACCAGGTCCGGATCCTGCTGGCTGGTGGACTGTTCGGCCCAGCGCCGGATGCTCGGCCAGTCCGCGACCGGAATCCCGAACAGACCGCCCACCACCTGACTGGGCAGTACGCCCGCCACGTCGTGCACGAATTCGACGTCGCCGTCGACACTTTCGAGCAGGTTCCGGGTCAGCTCGCGGACCCGGTCCTCCAGCTCGCCGATGACCCGTGCCTTGAAGTGCTCGGCCAGCGGCCTGCGGTAGTCGGTGTGCCGCGGCGGATCCATCATGAGCAGCATGTTGCGGGTCTGCTCGAGGCGTTCGGGCGGCTGGTTCTCCAGGATCACGCCCTCCCGCTCGGCGGAGAACAGTTCCGGATTGCGGGCGACGTGCGCCACATCCGCGTGCTTGAGGATCGCCCAGTAGCCGGGTTCGCCCGGCATCTCCTGCCAGTGCACCGGGTCCGTGCGCCGCAGATCGGCGAAGATCTCGTGGATCGGCCCGGACACATAGAGCTCCGGATCGTAGATGTCCATGACCGTGCCCACGGCCCACCTCGGTATTCGCTTGCGAGTATGCGTCTTTCGCTTCGGACGCTAACGCCGCGCGCGAGCGGGCGACGCGGTTCCGCACCGCGATCCCAGTCAGTGGACGCGCCGCATGCGCCCCCGATGCCGGGTACCCGGACGGTGATGAACCACCATGGAGGACATGTCTGTTGCGATCGTATTCGACATGGACGGTGTGCTCATCGACACCGAACCCATCTGGGAAGAGGTGCGGCGCGCGTACGTCGAGGAGATGCGCGGGCGCTGGCTGCCCGACACTCAGGACCGGTTCATGGGAATGAGCACGGCCGAATGGTCGCGGTACCTGAGCGAGGAGCTGCTCGACGGCCGCCGCACGCCCGACGAGGTCGCCGAGGATGTCATCGCCCGGATGGCCGCCCGCTACGCCGACCATCTGCCGCTCATGCCGGACGCGGTCGACACCGTGCGCCGGCTGGCCGGGATCTACACCCTCGGGCTGGCCAGCTCGTCCCCGCGCCGGCTGATCGACGTGGTGCTCGACCACATGGGCGTCTCCGACCTGTTCGCCGCCACCGTGTCGACCGAGGAGGTGGCGCGCGGCAAGCCCGCGCCCGACGGCTACCTCGAGGCCGCCGCGCGGCTGGGCATCGACCCCGACGCGTGCGTCGCCATCGAGGATTCCAGCAACGGCCTGCGCGCCGCCTACGCCGCGGGCATGACGGTCATCGCCGTCCCGCATCCCAAGTACCCGCCCGCCGTGGACGCCATCACGCTGGCGGCGTACGTCGCCGACAGCTTGAAAGAGATCACCCCGGAGCTGATGGCGGAATTCCGCTGACCGCCTCGGCGTTCCGAACGAGCGGCAACCAGATGGTTGTCCCGGGTGACTCAATGGGAGGATCTTCCTTATGTCCGAACAGACCGCCGCACCGCAGACCGCCACCACCGACCCGGCCGCCGAGCCGGTCAAGCTGTGGGCCGAACGCACCGGCACCCGCGCCTACACCGGCCGCAACAACCGCGGTGGCGAGGTGTTCATCGCGTCCGCGGGCGTGCCGGGCGCGTTCACCCCGGGTGAGCTGCTGAAGATCGCGCTGGCGGGCTGCACCGGCCTGAGCGCCGACTTCACCCTCGCGCGCCGGCTGGGCGAGACGTTCGACGCCACCGTGCACGTCTCCGGCGACGCCGACCGCGAGAACGAGGTGTACCCGGAGCTCAACGAGGAGTTCGAGCTCGACCTCAGCGAACTCGACGCCGAAACCCGCGAGCGCCTGCTGGTCGCCGCGCAGCGCGCCGTCGACAAGGTCTGCACGGTCGGCCGCACCCTCAAGGCGGGCACCACCGTCAACCTGACGTTCCGCGTCGACGAATGAGCGGTGACCCGGTCCGGCTCAGCGCCTGGGTCCACGGCCTGGTCCAGGGCGTCGGCTTCCGCTGGTGGACGCGCTCGCGCGCCCTGGAACTGGGCCTGACCGGCTATGCCCGCAATCACCGCGACGGCCGCGTGCACGTCGTGGCCGAAGGGCCCCGCGATCGCTGCGAAACCCTGCTCGACCTGCTACGTTCCGGTACTACACCGGGTCGGGTAAACCTGGTGGTGGAAGACTGGAGTGCCGCCGCGGGCGACATGACAGGATTCGAAGAACGCTAGCGAGCGGCGAGCCCACGGAGTCGACCAATGTCCACAGACCGTCCCGGTAGTCCGGAAAACCCGGACCGCCCCACCCCCGACCCCGCACACCCCGCCGAATCTCATACCGCCCCAGCCGATCCCGCCCACCCGGGCCACGAGCACTACCCGCTCCCCGGCGATCCGGACGACGAGACCGCCGCGCCCATCGGCCGTACCGACCCGACCGTCCGATTCACGCCGGAGACCGCGCGAGGTTCGGACTCCGCACCTGGTTCGACCGGAGTACCCGCACCAGGTCAACCACACGGCCAGGAGCCAACTCTCGCGCTGCCCGCCGAATCCGGCGCAGGAGGTGCGGGCGGCGAGTCCGAACATTCCGCTGAGCCGGGCCCGGGTCGCCCGGGCGGCTACGAGCCGACGCTCGCGCTGCCGAACGAATCCGGATTCGG
>NZ_JBHZCS010000030.1:56204-121958 GCF_042755705.1 Nocardia sp. NPDC059154 | reverse complement strand
TCGCCTGCCTCAAAGGCTTCGGCGGTCGCCGCCAACGCGGCCGGACGCAGATGACCGGTGGGTTCGAAGAATTCTCCGCACTGGCGGGTGATCTTCACCCGCACCGACGCGTCGTACCTCGACAATCCCAATGTCTGGCGCAGGAACGGCACCAGTTCCCCGGCTCCGCTGGTTTCAGGCAAGGAGCGATTCGCAGCTTCGATGATCAGGCGTGAATCCAACGCGGACAGTTGGCGTTTGCAGGTTTCCAGCCGCTGCATCAACTCGACGACATCAGCGTCGGAGAACGGGGTGAGGTTGCCGTGCAGGACGGAATTCGACAGGGTTTCGACGGCGGTCGCCAGGTCGGCTATACCGCATGCGTTGAGTGTCACCCCCGTCGAATTCATGTATTGATATTACCGCCGAATGGTCATGCTAGGAACCCGAAATGTCCAGTATCCCTTGCCTTTTCACAATTTCCGAGACACGGGCACACATCGTTTTACCGGCGGCCAATAGCGGCTCTGTCGATCGCAGGGTCCGACTGAGAATGAAAGCCCCTTCCAGCGCACCGATAATCGCAATCATCAGTTCCCGGGCGTCGGCCGCTTCCAGGCCACGGCGGATGAAATAGCCTGTGCCCTCGTCGATCCAGGAGTTCATGACTTCCGCTGCCACGTCACGGATTCCGGGTTCGCTGTCGGCGACTTCCCCGGCCACCGTGCCGACCGGGCACATGTTCATCCAGCCGGCCTGCTCGATGGTTTCCGCGGCGGCGGTGAAGGCGGCCGGGACGGCTTCGCGGAGGTCGTCGTGGGCATCCATCAGGAGCGGCAGCAGCTGGATGTAGGCGGCGCCCGAGACGCGGAGGGCCTCGGCGGCGATGGCCGACTTTCCGGCGGGGAAGTGGTGGTAGAGCGAGCCCATCGGGGCGCCCGACGACGAGGTGATCTGTTTGACGGTGATCGCGCTGTAGCCCTGGACCCGCATGAGTTCAGCGACGGCGGTGACCAGGCGATCCCGGGTGGTGGTTGACAGCTTCTCGCTCACCCGTCCAGACTAGAGCAAACGCACTAGAGCGTGTGCTCTAGAGGGGAGATACCATGCCGACTGTCGAACTGAGTGCGGGACGGGTGCACTACGCCGAGCGGGGTGAGGGGCCACCGGTGGTGCTGTTGCACGGGCTGCTGATGAACCACACGGTGTGGGACGAGGTGATCGGCAAGCTGCCCGAGGGCTTCCGGTACGTGTTGCCGGATCTGCCGCTCGGGTCGCATCCGGAGCCCTTGCGTGAGGGCACGGACCTGACCCTGCGCGGGCTCAATCAGCTGATCGCGGATTTCCTTGCCGCCCTGGACCTGCGCGACGTCACCCTGGTGCACAGCGACTGGGGCGGCGGGCTCTTCCTCACCGCCTACGGCCTCGACGAGCGCGTCGGCCGGTTGATCGTGCTGCCCTGCGAGGCCTTCGCGAACTTCCCACCCGGCCTGCCGGGCAAGACCGCTATCGTGGGCGCGGCATTGCCCGGCGGAATCACGATGGCGCTCAAGCAGTTACGCGTCCGGTGGCTGCGCTCCTCACCGCTGCTGTTCGGCTGGATGGCACGCTATCCGCTCAGCGACGAGATCATTCGCGGCTGGACCGATCCCGGCCTGCGGGACAAGCGGATTCGGCGTGATCTGCTCGCCTACGCCCGATCCCGCCGCAACAAAGCCGAGCTCATCGCGAATACCGAAGCGCTGCGCGACTTCCGGGGCGAGGCCCTGATCCTGTGGTCGTCGGCCGGCAAGGTGATGCCGCGCGAGCACGGCCGCCGCCTGGCCGAGCTGATTCCCAAGGCGCGCCTGGTGGAGATCGACGACGCCTACGTCCTGTCGATGCTCGATCAGCCGGATGCCGTTGCCGCAGCCATGTCCGCCTTCCTCACCGGCGCGGTCATCGAACACCGCTAGGGCATTGGTCCGATTCGGTATGGTCGAGGCCGGAGACGGACTACCGCACGGGAGGCGCTGATGCCCAGCTTGCTCAGTCGGGCGGTGCCCGCGTATCTGCGGGTCGTCCGGGCCAATCGGCCGTTCATCAGCGCCGAGGGTGCGCGCGAGCACATTCGGGAGCGCAGCCTCCGGCCTCAGGCGTACGGCCCGCCGCGCCTGTTGCGTGCGGATGTGACCATCGAGGTGCGCCGGGAGAACGGCTGGCCGATCTACACCCTCACGCCCCGATCCGGCCGCGCTCGAGGCAATGTCGTGTACTGCCACGGCGGCGGCTGGGTCAATGAGGTCGCCAGGCAGCATTGGCAGCTGGCCGCCGATATCGCGGCCGAAGCGGCCACGACGGTCACGGTGCCGATCTATCCGCTCATCCCCTACGGCACCGCCGATCAGGTGATCCCCGCCTTCGCGAATCTTGTTCGCGCCAATCGAGACCAGTACGGCGAGGTCTGCTTGGCGGGAGATTCGGCGGGCGGCCAGATCGCGTTGTCTACGGCAGTCCTGCTCCGCGACGAGCAGCAACCGGCAGTGCCTCGGACAGTGTTGATTTCACCCGCCCTGGACCTGAGCCTGAGCAATCCGGAGATCCTGACCGTCCAGTCCGAGGATCCCTGGCTCGGACGCGATGGCGGCCTGATCCTCGGCGACCACTGGCGCGGCCCGCTCTCGATCACCGACCCGCGGGTCAGCCCGCTGTTCGCCGACTTCACCGGACTCGGCCCGCTCACCGTCTTCTGCGGCACCCGCGACATCCTCGTGCCCGACACCCGGATCATGGTGGGTAAGGCTCGGGCCGCGGGTGTCGAGGTCGACTATCACGAGGCTCCCGAACTGGTCCACGTCTATCCCCTGACGCCGACCCCCGAAGGCACCGAGGCGCGCAAGCTGATCATCGACGTCCTGCGCGGCGCACTGACCCCGGCGACCTCCCCGGCCTGAGCCTCAGCCGGATTTCCCTGTACCCGGCGCGTTTTCGGCCAGCCACCGTCGTGCCCTGGTCGCCGAGGCGCGCGAAAGCCAGGCGTCCTGCACGACTTCGGTGAGCTCCTGCAGGCCGAGTTCGGGAATTCGGCTGCCGCGCAACAGGACCGAGAGATGCCCCTGGAAGTGCGGGGTCGTGAAGAACGGTGAATCCGGGTCCTGGGTGAGGGCCAGCTTGTCGTCCTCCGACGGCACCCAGAAGATGATGACGTCGTCGTACCGCTCCCCGGTCTCCGGGTCGGCGGCGTCGGGGCGCGGGGTCCGGAAGTAGACGAAGGACTTGCGGCCGACCTGGTAGACGGGGTTGCCCGCGGGCCCGTGCTCGATGGTCACGTGCGGCATACCGGCCGCCAATTCGTGGACGTCCGCCAGGCGGGCTCGGCGCGTTCGGCTCGGCACCCGGCCGAGTGTATCGCCGCACACATCAGCAGCGGCCGCGAGCTGCGTTTATGCGTGCTTGCTGGCACAGAATGCGGCAAATCACATAGGTTTGACGCCATGGCGCGGCGTGTCAATGGAAACCTCCCCGAAGAGGTAACTAGCTTCGTCGGCCGCCGCGAAGAGCTGGCTACTGCGAAGCGCCTGCTGCCCACCACCCGGGTGCTCACCCTGCTGGGTCCGGGCGGCATGGGAAAGACCCGCCTGTCACGACAGATCGGGCACCTCGTCGCGCGCGCGTTCCCCGACGGCGTATGGCTGGTCGAGCTGGCCGATGTGCAGGATCCGGCGCTGGTCACCCTGAGTGTCACCGAGGCGTTGAACCTGCGCGACGAATCCACCGCGCCGCTGCCCCGGCTCACCGAATTCCTGGCCGACAAGCGGCTACTGCTCATTCTGGACAACTGTGAGCATCTGATCGAGGCGTGCGCCGCGCTGGTCGGCCGGATCATCGCCACCACACCGGATGTGCGGGTGCTGGCCACCAGCCGCGAGGTGCTCGGGATACCGGGCGAACAGGTCATGCCGGTGCCGCCGCTGACCGTGCCCCAGACCGCCGGTGAGGACAGCGACGCGCTGCAGCTGTTCATCGAGCGCGCCAGCGCCGCCAACCCGGGCTTCCAGGCCGGCCCCGGCAATCGGCCGGTGGTGGCGGAGATCTGCCGCCGCCTCGAGGGCATGCCGCTCGCGCTGGAGCTGGCGGCGCTGCGGCTGCGCATGTTCACGCCGGAGCAGATTCTGGACCGTCTCGACGACACCATCGGGCTGCTCAGCGCCGGGCCGCGCACCGCGCCGCAGCGCCAGCAGACCATCGAGGGCGCGATCCGCTGGAGCTACGACCTGTGCACGGCGGCGGAACAGGCGCTGTGGGAACAGCTTTCGGTGTTCGCGGGCGGTTTCGACATCGACGCCGCGGAGGCGGTGTGCGAGCTGGGGTCCGCGTCGCTGATGGAGGCGCTGACGGGGCTGGTGGACAAGTCGGTGGTGATGCTGCGCTTCGACGGGGATGTCGCCCGGTACTCGATGCTGGAGCCGATCCGTCAGTTCGCCGCCGACCGGCTCGCCGAGCGCGGTACGGACCAGCAGGTTCGGGCGCGGCACCGCGAGCACTACCGGCAGCTGGCCATGCGCGGGCAGACCGCGTACTGGACCGCGGAAGACGTGGAGTGGTTCCGGGAGCTGAGCCGCGAGCACGCGAATCTGCGTGCCGCGCTGCGCACGGGCCTCGAGGACGAGCCGCTGCGCACCATGGCCACGGTGACCGTGCTGCGCCCGTTCTGGGAGCACAATCGCTTCCTGTCCGAGGGCTACCGCTGGCTCACCGATTCGCTGGCCCGCAATCCGGAGCGGACCGCCGAGCGGGCCAAGGCGCTGTCCTCGGCCGCCTCGCTGGCCGCCCTGCTGGGTGATCAGGAGTCGGCGGCGCGGCTGGTGAGCGAGTGCATGGAATTGGCTGCCGTCCTGGGTGATACCGACATCATGGCCGAGGTGGCGCTGGACCAGTCGCTGCTGGCCTTCGCCTCCAGCGACCGCGAACGCTCACTGGAGCTCGGGCGGAGCGCCATCGAGCTGGCGGCCACGCACGGCCAGCACGCCATCGAAATGGACTCGCACGCCTTCTCTTTCATGGCGGCCATGGTGCTGGAGGCGCCGGGGCGCACCGAATTGGCCCAGCGCTTCCTGGAACTCACCACCGACAGCGGTTCGCACCTGCTGGGCGGGCTGGCGCTGTGGACGGTCGGGATCGACCACTGGCGGCGCGGCGAACTCGAGGCCGCCGCCGAATTCCACGGCCGCGCCATCGAGGAGCTGGCCCTGTTCGAGCGCTGTATCTGGCTGTCGTCGGCCTTCGAGGGGCTGGCCTGGACGGTCTCCGCGGACGGCGACCACGAGCGGGCCGCCCGCCTGCTGGGTGCGGCGGAATCCCTGCAGCGCAGCACGATTCGGCTGGCCCACACCATCACCGTCGCGGTCGGTGAGAAGGAGCGGCTCAAGGTCCGGGACGCGCTGGGCGAGGAGGCGTTCCGCACCGCGTTCGGCGCGGGCGCGAGCCTGCCGCTGGAGGAGGCCATCGACTACGCGCTCGGCCGCACCGCCGTCGAGCCGGAACCCGTTGCGCCGCCGCCCGCCCTGAAGCGCGCTCCGCGGGCGGCCACCGCGACCCTGTCGGAAACCAGTGTGCTGACGCGCCGTCAGAAGGACGTCGCCCGCCTGGTCGCGGCCGGTCACAGCAACAAGCGCATCGCCGCCGACCTGGTCATCTCGGTCCGTACGGCCGAGACCCACGTCGAGCACATCCTCACCAAGCTCGGGCTCACCTCCCGCACGCAGCTGGCCGCCTGGGCGCACGAACACAATCTGTAGATCCGCCGGCTACGCGCGACCCGAATCTGCCGCAGCCGAAGGCACATTCGGATCGGGCGCCCGTCGGGGAACCCGGGCTACTGGTAGCCGGTGGCCCCGTCGATGCGTTCGCGCAGCAGGTCGGCGTGGCCGGCGTGGCGGCCGTACTCCTCGATCATGTGCAGGTAGATCCAGCGCAGGGAGAGGTCGGTGCCGGTGCGCGGATGGGTGACGGTGTGGTCGAGGGGAAGATCGGCTATGGCCTTGTCGCACACGGCGATTTCCTCGAGGAATCGGGCGTAGTCGGCCTCGGCCTGCTCGGGAATGGTGTCGTCGAAGTCGGCGTCCTGGCTCGGATCGCTGGAGTAGAGGTAGCCGACCGGCTCCCCCGCGGCCCGCTTGCGGAACCAGCCGCGTTCCACCTCGGTCATGTGCCGGATCAGGCCCAGCAGGGACATGGTGGACGGCGCCACGCTGCGGGTCGCGAGCTGGGCGCCGGTGAGCCCCTGGCATTTCCAGAGCAGGATCTCGCGGCCGCGGGTGAGCAGGGAGTGCAGCATGGCCCGCTCGTCGCCGACGAGCACCTGGGCGGACCGGGTGATGTCCGGGGCTGTCCACGTCATGCTCGGACTGTAGCGCCGGGCCGAAACCGGGAAAACGAGTTCGGGGGTGGGAAATCCCACCCCCGAATCATCGGAAACCGCTTGCTACAGGCCGTTGTTCAGGAAGTCGACCACGGACCGCTCGAAGGCGTCCTTGCGCTCCACCATGACCCAGTGGCCGCAGCGGGCGAAGGTGCGCAGGTCCGCGTTCGGCAGCTGCCGGGCGGCGAAGAGCGAGCCCTCCACCGGGGTGACCCGGTCATCGCGGCCCCACAGGATGAGCACCTCCTGCGTGATGCCCTTCAACCGCGCCCACAGCGGGACCGGTTCGGCCAGCTTGGGGTTGTAGAAGGTGGCGTAGGCGTCGCGCAGGGCGGCCTGAGCCTTCGGATCGGCCGCGGCCTTCAGGCGCTTGGCCACCAGTTCCTCGGTGAGCGTGGCCTGGTTGTAGACCATGGCCCGCAGGAAGCCCATGGCCTTCTCGTCGGTGGGGTTGGCATTGAACTCCATGAGCCGCGTAATGCCCTCGGACGGTTCGGGTCCGAGCACGTTCACGCCGACGCCGCCGGGCGCCATCAGCACCATGCGATCGACGCGACCCGGGTGCTCGAGCGCGAGCAGGGTCGCGACGGTGCCGCCCATGGAATTGCCGAGTACGTGCGCCTTCTCGATGCCCAGCTCGTCGAGCAGCCCGATCACCGCGTCGGCGGCGATGCGCAGGTAATTGCGCTCGTACACCTCCGGGCGGCCGCTCTCGCCGAAGCCGGGCTGATCCAGGATCAGGCAGCGGAAGTGCTGGGCCAGCACCGGCAGGTTGTCACCGAAGTTGGCCCAGCCGGACACGCCCGCGCCGGAGCCGTGCAGCAGCACCAGCGCCGGGCCCTCGCCGGCCTCGTGATAGCGGAGCTTGTGGCCGTCGACCGTCACCCAGCGGGTGGTGTTCTCCGCGGTCAGGGTCATCAGAGCATCCGATCCGCGACCTCGAGGCCCATGGCGCCCTTGCCGTACATCGCCAGGGCCCGCTCCACATCGTTGATCACGTGCACGCTGCCGGCGTGCGCGTCGCGCCAGTTGCGCTCGATGATGTTCGGGCGGCGGATGGCGTGGCCGCCGGAGTTCTTGAACAGCAGGTCGATCGCCTCGAGCGCGCGCTCGGTGCCGCGCACCTGATCGCGGCGGGTGGCCAGGCGCAGCTCGAACGGGATCTCCTCACCGGCCTGCGCGTAACGCAGCTGCTCACCCATATTGCGCTCCATCTGGAGCACGGCGGCGTCGATTTCCGAAGCGGCACGGGCGATCCGGACGTGGGCGAAGGGATCCTCCGACACCTTCTGCCCGCCGTAGGACAGCCGCACCCGCTCGCGCTGGCGCTCGATGTGCGCCTCGTACGCGCCCTGGGCCGCGCCGATGATCGGGGCGGTGATGGTGTTGGAGAACAGCGCGCCGAACGAAATCTTGTACAGCGGAGAGGTATTCACCTGCTGGCCGGGGCCGACCAGGTTGGCCTGGTCCGCGGCCGAGTAGGCGCGGTGGGCCGGCACGAAGGCCTTCTCGATGACGATGTCGTTGGAACCGGTGCCGGACAGGCCCGACACGTTCCAGGTGTCCTCGATGCGGTAGTCGGTGCGCGGCACCAGGACCGTGTAGTAGTCCATGCCGGTCTCGGTCGGCACCAGCGCGCCCAGGAACACCCACTGGCCGTGGTCGCAGCCCGAGGAGAAGGCCCAGCGGCCCGAGATCTCGTAGCCGCCCTCGACCTGGGTCAGCTTGCCGGTCGGCGCGTAGGAGGAGGACACCAGGGTGTCGGGGTCGGCGGCCCACACGTCCTGCTGGGCCTGATCCTCGAACAGGGCCAGCTGCCACGGGTGGGCGCCCAGCACCGAGGACACCCAGGCGGTGGACGGGCAGACGGTGCCGATGGTGCGGATCACCTCGTAGAAGGCGACCGGCGACTCCTCCAGGCCGCCGAAGCGGGCCGGCTGGAGCATGCGGAACACGCCTGCCTCGGTGAGCTCGGCAATGCTGGCGTCGGGCACCCGCCGCTGCTCCTCGGCCTGAACCGCGCGTTCCCGGATCGCGGGCAGCAGATCGCGGACCCGATCGAGCACCTTGTTAGTCATGCGGGCGTTCCTCCTCGTGCCAGAGTTTCCTGCCCTCGAAGCTATGACCAACGCGGTGTTTCGATCCGAAATAGTCCCGATGATCGGAACCCAGGTTCCGCTGGATACGGACCGATCGCCGTACAGCGGCTATTTGTGGGCGTATTCCCAGGTGATGTCCTCGTCGAGGGCCTTGCGGATGCTGCGTTCCAGGTCCGGGTTCCAGTCCTGCGGCTGGGCCACCGCGACCCAGCCGTCCAGTGGCAGGTCACCGTAGCGGTGGCCGTGGCCCGACGGGACGCCCTGGGCGTTGGCCAGGTCCGCGCTGATCTGCCAGAAGGTGACGATCGGCCACCAGCGGATGGACTTGGAGACGTCCGCACCGCGCGGTTCCTTCAGCCAATCCGGTTGTGTGAACAGCAGATCCGGCGACCACCAGACGATCGGGTCGGAGGCGTGCTGCAGATACACCACGCGCGGGTCGAACCACGTCCGGTCCGGGCGGCCCAGTTCCGGTGCGGTGGCGGCGAAGCGGACGATCAGGCCGTCGGCGTAGATGGGCAGGATCTCCGGCGTTCCCGGATCGCGGCGCTGCTCGAGCTGACGCCAGATCCGGTTGGAGTTGGGCGGGCCGACCCACAGCACGCCGTCGACCATGGTGCGGATGTCGTCGAGCCCGGTGAAGGCGCCCTCGGAGCCCTGCGAGCCCAGACTCTCCCCGTACACCAGTAGTTTCGGACGCTGTCCCGGCGGCAGCTGCGCCCAGCGCTCATGGACGGCGTGGATCACCGCATTCCCGGACTCGGTGGCCTTCTGGCGGTCGGACAGGAACGACAGCACGCTCGGCAGGTAGGAGTACTGGGTGGCGGCGATGGCGGTGTCACCGCCGTACATGTACTCGATGGACGAGGCGGTGGTGGAGTCCACCCAGCCGGTTCCGGTGGTGGTGACCACGACCAGCACCTTGCGCTCGAAGGCGTGGGTGCGATCCAGTTCCCGCACCACCAGATCGGCGATGTCCTGCTGCGTGTTCGCCGAGTCCAGGCCCGCGTACACCCGAATCGGTTCGCGCGCGGGCCTTCCCGTGACCTGGGCGATCCGGTCCGCGGTCGGCGCGGTGGCGACGAACCAGCGGCCCTCCGACCCGAGGGTGTCCCACGGCGCCAGTGACTGTGGGCTGCCGGACCTTTCGGGCAGCTGCGGCTGGACGGCGCTTGCCGAGGTCTTGCCGTTGCGCAGGCTGAACGCCGAATTCGCCACGGAGAAGAAGGCTTTCGCCAGCACACCCTGGAACAGCAGCACCGCGACCACCGCGACCACGATCACCGCGCCCGGGTAGGCGATGTCCCTCGGCACCCGCCATTCGATGTTGAGCAGCCGCACGATCAGCCGGATCAGCCACCGCACCAGGCGATACGACACGATCACCAGCGCGAGGGTCGCCGCCGCCACCAGTTCGGCGCGCAGGTAGCTCGAGGTGGTGGTCGGCATCATCCCCATCAGCACTTCGAGATCACGCTGCCAGCGCGCCGACCTGGCCAGCACCAGGGCCGCGCCGACGATGGTCCCGACCACGATCACGGCCTTGCTGACCGCCAGCGTCGTCTCGCTCGGATGCCACAGCTTGGCCAGGCCCTCCGCCGACTCCGGCAGCCGTGGCCGCACCCACTTCTTGAAGGCCCACTCCAGCACGCCACCCACGCCGTATCCGATGGCGGCGCTGATCCCGCACACCAGACCCTCGAACAGCCAGGTACGCGGCAGCAGTGAGGGCGACACCGCCCAGAGGAAGAAGATCCAGGCCACCACCAACCCCGGATAGCTCGGATTGACGGCCCGCTCCGCACGATCCGCGACCGCCCATACACGTGAACGCAGCGATGCCGGCCGTGCCGTGCCTGCGGCCTGCCCATTCGTCTCACCCGTGTCGGTCGACTTACCAGTCGCGGTCAGCTCTTCGCGCGCTGTCGTCTCATCACGCCCGGTTGTCTCGTCACGCCCGGTTGTCTCGTCACGTTCGGTCGTCTCATCACGTTCGGTCGTCTCGGCGGGCTCGATCGGCTGCTCGGGCTCGGTCGGCTGCTCCGGCTCGGCCGCAGGCTGAGATACGGGCGGCTGGGGTTCGGTCGCTTCGCCGCGCCCGGTTACCGCGTCGCGGGCATCGTCCCCGTGCTCGTCACCCTGCTGTTCGTCCGCCGTCATGCCCTCGAGTCTGGTCGCCGGACGGCGGCCGCACGGCAGCGACACGCGCGGGCACGGGCGCCTGCACCGCCCGGACAACGGGGGCTCAGTCCGTCGCCCGGCGGTGCCGGCTATCCGAGATCGTCTCACCGGGTAAATGAGGCAGTCGCGAGCCTTGGGCGGGCTCGCCGGTGGACGCCGCACCCCCCGCGTTGACCGCCCACGCGGAAACACATTAGGGCGCAGGGGAACCGGTGTGAAACAGCTATTTCCCAGCCAGTGACAAGCGCCGGTTGTCAATCACAGATGCTGCGGCAGGGTGCAGTCGTCGAGATCGGGTTGTTCCAGGCGCGCGACCAGGTCGGGGTTGGCGTCGCGAACGCGGCGCGCGATGTCCACGAACGACCGCACCAGCGGCGTCTCGTGGTCGACGCGCCAGCCGACCGTCACCTGGTTGTGCGGGGCGTCCGCAATCGGCAGCACCCGGACCCGGGGAAAGGGCATCCACCGCGCCGACGCCACCGTCAGCACGACGCCGACCCCCACCGCGACCTTGTGCAGCTCCTCGAGCAGCGAACTCGACCGGGACACCACCGGGGCGGGCCGCCCGTCGCGGTGATCGTGCAACTCCCAGAAGGCATTCCACTCCGGATCGGTGGTGGCCGCCCCGAGCAGCGGCTCGTCGAGCAGGTCCCGCACCCGCACCTCGGGCAGTTCCGCCAGCCGGTGCGCGGCGGGCACCAGCGCCACCAGCGGCTCGGCGAACAGGGGCTCGAAGCGGATTCCGGCCGCGCGGAACGGGAGTCGCACGAAGGCCACGTCGACGGTCCCGCTCTCCAGTCCGGCCGCGGGCTCCTCGTAGGTGAACTGCCGCATGTCCACCGTCACCCCGGGATGCTGTGCACGGAAGGCCGCGAGGATCGGCTCGGTGAGGGTGAGCGCCGCGCCCTCCAGATAGCCGAGCACCAGCCGATCCGACTCTCGCCGCTGCGCCACCCGCGCCTGCTCGACCGCCATTTCCAGTGTGGTCAAAGCACTTCGGACACCTTCGAGGAGGGCCGCCCCCGCCGCGGTGAGCTCGACGCTGCGGGTGGTCCGCGTGAACAGCACCAGATCCAGCGCCTTCTCCAGCTGCCGGATCTGCGCGCTCAGCCCCTGCTGCGCCACATGCAACCGCTGCGCTGCGCGCGTGAAGCTCAGCTCCTCCGCCACCGCAACGAAATACCGCAGCTGCCGCATGTGAATTTCCATAGCGGGCGAGTCTAGAACCTGTTCTCGGTGGCAAAAGGGCCATCGCCAACCACAACTCACCCGACGCGGCAGCAACCCGGCCGCCGAATCGCCACTGCGAACAAGGGGCAGCGACCACAGACGCCGAACGGCGGCGGTGCCGGCGCGGCGGCAGCCATGGCCCTCGGCCCGATGCGAGCCGTGTCACCTCATCGCCTGCTAGTCCCGGCTGCTGAGCCGCCTCGAAGCCTTCTCGCCTCGATCCTGGAGCGGCTGGCCCGTTACGCCGCCGGAACCCTGTTCCGCAGTGGCTTCCGTGCCCTGCCGCCGGGCCGAGAGTGTCGGCAGAAGGCGATCGGCTATGCGCGACGGGCGGCCGCGGTGCCCGCGCGGCGGCCGAAGAAGGTGCCGTCGCCGAGGGAGGTGCCGGAGATGTAGCCGAAGCCGTGCAGGCCGTTGGCGGCTCGACCGGCGGCGTAGAGGCCGGAGATGGGGCGGCCGTCGAGGTCGAGGACGTGGCCGTCCAGGTCGGTGTGGAGGCCGCCGAGGGTGAAGACGGAGGCGCCGGTGCCACGGCGGTCACCGGCCTCCGACGGCGGGCGCACGCCGGCCTTGACGTCGATGGCGGCGAACGGCGGGGTCAGTTCGCGCAGCCAGCGGGGCGACTTGTGGTGGTCGAGATCGGTTCCCTGCCGGGCGAATTCGTTGTAGCGGGTGATGGCCGCGGTCAGCGAGCCCGCCGGCAGGCCGGTCAGCTCTTCCAGTTCGGCGGGCGTCTCGGCGACGTGGGTGGGCCGCACACCCCAGCGCTGCGGCTCGGGGACGTCCTCGAAGCCGTCCTCGTCGACGACGACCCAGACCGCGGTGTCGTCGCCCGCCCAGCTGCCGCCCATGTTCTGGCGGTAGAGCGCGTGCTGGCCGATGCGGCCGGGGTAGGTGTCCTCGTTGACGAAGCGGCGGCCGAGGGCATTGACCACCAGGCCGCGCGCGGCCAGCCCGGGAACGAGGGACATGCCGACCTGACCGGCGGACATGTGGCGCACGGCCGCGCCGAGGGCCTGGGCCATGCGGATGCCGGAACCGTCGTCGGTGCCCGCGCTGACCTTGGTGTGGCCCAGCAGTTGCGGCGCGTGGGCGGCGAGCATGTCGTCGTTGTCGACGAAACCTCCGGTGGTGAGCACGATGCCGCGCCGGGCGCGGATGGTGATCTCCTTGCCGTACCGCCGCGCGACCGCTCCGACCACGACACCGTCGCCGTCCACGATCAGGGTGCCGACGTGGGTGTCGAACAATGCGGTGGCGCCGGCGGATTCGGCCGCGCCGGCCAGGCACTCCATCAGCAGCTTGCCGCCGAAGTCATTGGCGGTGGGCCGGTGCCCGCGCGGGGCCGGGTGCGCCAGTTCGGTGAAGGGCCAGCTGTTCTCGCCCAGCCACATGAGCCCGTCGTCGGTGGGCGGCACCCAGGTGGGGGCGTCCCACATGGTCGGCTTGAACGGCACGCCGCGGTCGACCAGCCAGTGGAAGTGCTCGACGCTGCCCGCGCAGTACTCGTCGATCTTGGCCGCGTCCGCACCCGCGCCGAGCGCCGCCTTCAGGAAGGCCGCCATCGCCTCGGGGGTGTCGTCGTAGCCGCAGGCCACCTGGATCGGGGTGCCGCCGCCCAGATAGATCTCGCCGCCCGACATGGCCGACGCGCCGCCCGGACCGCCGGACCGGTCCACCACCAGCACCCGGGCGCCCGCGTAGGCCGCCTCGTAGGCCGCCGAGGCGCCCGCCGCGCCGTACCCGACGACCAGCACATCGGTCTCGATGTCGTAGTGGCTCACCTCGCCGGCCGCCCGCGGCGTGACCGGATTCCGCACTGTCATGCCTCGACGGTGCCCGCTCCGACCGCCGTCACTTAGCGCCCCATCTTGCTGAGCGATTCACCGATCCCGTTGACCGGGACTGTGACCCGTCACCACCCGTTGCACTGGGGATGGTGTGTGAACGGCGTCACTGTGGTTGGGGATGCCTGCACGAGGAGGAGAGTCAATGCGGATTCTGGTCACCGGTGTCACCGAGCCGAGCGGCCGTGCCGTGGCGCGCATGCTGCTGGCGGCCGGCCACGAGGTGGTCGGCCTGGACCGGCAGCGGCACCGCTACGTGGACCCGCGGGTCGAGGTGATCGTCGGCGATCTGTCCGACGCCCAGGTCTGCGCGCGGGCCGTGGCCGGAGTCGACGCGATCGTGCACCTGGCAGGTCCGGCGGTGGCGGCAATCGCCCAGGCGGTCAAGGATTCCGGTACGCGCCTCGTGGTTCCCGTTGCGGCGGGCGGCGATTCGAGTGTCGAGAAGATCGTGACCGGCTCCGGCGCGGACGCGCTCATCGTGCGCACCGCGCTGGTGGCCGGCCGGCGCATCGACCGCGGCAGCTGGCGCGCGCTGGAGAGCCTGACCGCCGGCGGCAAGGGCAGCATCCAGGTGCTGCACTACGACGACCTGGAGCGCTTCCTGGTGCTGGCGACGCTGTCGCAGCGCGGCGGCGTGGTCGAGCTGGCCGCGCCCGGCAACGTGTCGAGCGCCGAGGTGAAGCGCATCCTCGCCGACGCGGGCGTGAAATACGGTGCGTGGCTGCCCAAGTCGTCTGCGTCGCAGACCTCGGTGGACGCGAGCGCCGCCCGCGAGGACTGGGGCTTCCGCTACGGCTGGACCGCCACCGAGGTGATCGCCGACGTGGCGCGCGCCCTGCACGGCCGCAAGAGCGGCGGCTCCGGTATCCGCGCTCGCCGCGGCGCGATTCCGCTGCCCACCCACGTGGTACCCCAGAACGCCCCGACCTCCGACGGCTACGCGCTGAAATCGGCTGCGCCCGAAGGCCTGCAGGGCGAGTTCGACGACATGGTCGACGACCGCATCCCGGTCTACACCGCCACCAACACCTCCGAGGCGCTGCCCGGCCCGCTCACCCCGCTGACCATCGATCTGCAGGCGGGCGCCATCCGGCTCGGCAACGAGGCCATGGGCCACATGATCGCCATCGAGGGAATCGCGCTGGAGCACTGGGTGTCCCGCGTGACCAGCGTGCTCGGCCACAGCGTGTACATCAACGCCTCCATCGGCGTCTTCTCCGCGCAGAACATGCCCGGCTGGGACGAGGAGAGCGTGCGCCGCGACGTCTACGGCACCATCGGCGATGTCGAACTGCACCCCAAGGGCCGCCCGGCCATGCCGACCGGCCTGGCCGCCCGCGCCGGCACCTTCAAGGCCATGGGCCGGGTCGCCGCCACCGCGCTCGGCTTCAGCAAGACCGCCGAGCACATCAATGCCGCCTCGCACGCGGAAGCGCTGACCCGCGACCAGATCTCGGAGCTCACCGACGAGCAGCTGCACGCCCGCGCCCTGCTCTGGCGCGACCGCCTCAACCAGGCGTGGCAGGCGGCCTCCATCGGCGTCATGATGACCGGCGCGGCCACCGCCGCCCACAAGGGCGAGGTCAAGATCGACCTGAACCGCCTGGAGTCGGCCAAGACCATGCTGGCCGTGGAGCGGCTGGCGGCCCTGTGCCGCAAGGACGCCGGACTACAGGCGCTGGCCAAGACCGGTGACGTGGCGGCCGCCCGCGAGAAGTCGCCGGAGTTCTCGCAGGCCCTCGACCAGGAGCTGGCCCGGATCGGCCACCGCGGCCCGGGCGAGTGCGAACTCATCAACGCCACCTTCGGCGACCGCCCCGAGCTGCTGGTCACCGCCGCCGGGCGGGCCGCGGAAATGCCCGCGCCGCACCGCGAACCGGTGCCGGAGCCGACCAGCCGCACCGCCAAGATGGCCGTCGGCGCGACCGTCTACCGCGAGCGCGCCCGCGACGCCGTCGTGCGGGTCACCCATTGTCTGCGCCTGGCCACCCAGGAGCGGGCCGCGCGCCTGGTGCACGCGGGCAAGCTCACCGCGATCGAGGATTCGGCGTTCCTGAACCTCGACGAAATCCTCTGGGCCCCGGCCGATCTGCAGGAGCGGGTGGCGCGCCGCCGCGCCGAGCGCACCCGCTTCCAGGCCATCCGGATGCCCGATGTGGTCAACGGCCCGTGGGAGCCGGAGGAGATCTCCGGCGCGATCGCGGTCGGCGACACCATCTCCGGCCTGGGCGTGAGCCCGGGCGTGGTGGAGGGCACCGTCAAGCGCGTACTGACCCTCGACGACGACATCGAGCCGGGCGACATCCTGGTGGCCGCGGTGACCGACACCGGCCACACCGCCATGTTCGGCTACGCGGGTGCGGTGGTCACCGACATCGGCGGCTCGGCCTCGCACGCCGCCATCGTGGCCCGCGAGTTCGGCGTCCCCTGCGTCGTCGACACCAAGACCGCCAGCACGGCGCTCCAGGACGGCCAGCGCGTCCGGGTCGACGGCGCCGCCGGAACCATCACGCTGCTGGCCGACGCGGAATAGCTCGGCCGGCAACCGCACCGTGCCTCGGGCGCGCTCCCGCGCTCGCGCCCGAGGCCGGTCGGTCATGCCCGGACCCGCGGGGCCCGCGCCGTATCCGGCAGCCGGGCCCGCGTCAGAAGCCCGGACCGGGACACCCCACCACCCGGTCCGTGACCGAAAGGAACCCCCTAGTGACGATCTCGCGCGCCGTACGCGGCACACTCACCGGTGTAGCCGCCGCGCTCATCGCCCTCACCCCGATCGCCGTCACCCCGGCGCTGGCGGCGCCCGTCCCGGTGCTACAGACGCCCAAGGGCGCGTCACTGGACCTGCCGTCCGCGCCGAATGCCCGGGACCTGAGTGGCATCCCGACACAGGGCGGCGGGGGGAAGGTCAAGGACGGTTCGGTCTTCCGCTCCGACGCGCTGAACAAGCTGAGCGACGCCGAGCAGCAGCAGCTGGTGTCGGCGGGCATCGTCGAGATCATCGACTTCCGCAGCCCGACCGAGCGCGGCCAGAACCCGGACAAGCTCCCGGCCTCCATCCCGGAGAAGTCGCTGCCGGTCTACGACCCGAACAACGACTTCTACCTGTTCTTCGCCAAGGCCGTGCAGGGCGGCCCGGCCGTGCAGCAGCAGCTGCTCGGTGACGGCAAGGGCCATCAGTACATGGTCGACTACTACAAGTGGATGGTCACCGACCCGACCGCGCGCTCGCAGTTCAGCGCCGCGGTCAAGGAGATCGCCAACGCCAACGGCCCGGTGCTGTTCCACTGCACCGCCGGTAAGGACCGCACCGGCTGGATGTCGGCCATCCTGCTGAGCGCCCTGGGCGCGCCGAAGGGCCAGATCTACAACAACTACCTGGCATCCAACGACAACCTGGCCGCGTCGAACAAGGCCACGCTGGACGGCCTGGTCGCCAAGGGCCTGGTCACCGATCCGTCGCTGTTCGAGCCGGTGCTCGGCGTGGACCGCGACTACCTGGACGCCTCCTTCGACGCGGTCCAGCAGAGCTTCGGCTCCTTCGACAACTTCCTGTCGCAGGGCCTGGGCGTCGACGACGCGACCGTCGCCGCGCTGAAGTCCAAGCTGGTCGGTAAGTAAGCAGTTCCCGGGATGCCGGCGCCGTGTGTGGGACGGCGTCGGCATTCGCATGTCCGCCGCATGTCCGCTTCACATTTGTGATCGACATGCGAAAATTCGCATGGTGCACGAGATCTGGCAGCTGGACGGGCGGCGCACCCGCTCGGTGAGCGCGGAGAACCCCACCGGCGCGGCCGGCAAGGGCGGGCGCGCCATCTCCGGAACCGGGGCCTTCGCGGCCGCGGGGCTGGGACGCGGGTGGAAGGTGTCGCCGTCCATCGATCTGCCGCCCGGCGAAACCGCCACGCTCGCCGACCTTTCCGGGCCCGGCGTGATCCGGCACCTGTGGCTCACCACCGATCGCGCGCTGCTGCGCGACTTCACCCTCCAGATGTATTGGGACGGTTCGCCCGAACCGGGCATCGCGGTGCCGCTGGGCGACTTCTTCTGCAACGGCTGGGATCAGCTGGCGCTGATCAATTCCGCCATGGTGGTGGTCGCGCCCGCCGGCGGGCTGAACAGCTACTGGCCCATGCCCTTCCACACTCGCGCGCTCATCACCCTGCACAACGGGTCCGAGCGGGCCGCGCCGGTGTACTACCAGATCACCTATCTGGAGGAGGAGTTACCCGGCGCCGCCGGGTATCTGCACGCCCGGTGGCGCTGCTCCGATCCGCTGGGCAACCCGGCGGAGCATCCGATCGTCGAGATCGACGGCGGCCCCGGACGGTATGCCGGGACGTATCTGGCCGTGCAGCCGCGGGCGGCGGGCTGGTGGGGCGAGGGCGAGCTGAAGTTCTATCTCGACGACGACACCGAATTCCCCACCCTGTGCGGGACCGGCACCGAGGACTATTTCGGCGGGGCCTGGAATTTCGAGCTCGACGGCGCTTATCAACCCTACTCCACCCCCTATCTGGGCATGCCGCAGGTGTTGCCGCCGCATCGAATCTACGAACCGCACCAGCGATTCGGCATGTACCGCTGGCACATTCCCGACCCAATCTGTTTCGACCACGGCCTGCGCGCCACCGTGCAGGCGCTGGGCTGGCGCGCGGACGGCCGCTACCTACCGCTGGACCAGGCGCATGTGGCCTCCACCGCCTTCTGGTATCACGCCCTCCCCTGATCCCCCGCGTGTCCCCGTAACGATTGCGGGAAAACAGAAAGATTGCGATTGCTATTGCGTAAAACGCGTCGAGCGGGTGGCACGCGGGTGCATGGTTATTGCTATGCGCGCCTTGGTGGTCGAGAAGCCCGGACAGTTCTCGGTCGAATCCGTGCCGGATCCTACTCCGGGCACCGGTGAGGTAGTGATCCGGGTGGATGCGGTCGGGATATGCGGTACCGATATCCATATCGTGGAGGGCGAATTCCCGCCCACGCCCTATCCGATCGTGCCGGGCCACGAATTCGCGGGGGAGGTGGTGGCGCTCGGCGCGGACGCGGCCGGGGTGCGGGCCGGTGACCGGGTGGCGGTGGATCCCTCGCTGTTCTGCGGGCGCTGTCACTACTGCGCGATCGGGCGCGGCAATCTCTGCGAGAACTGGGGCGCCATCGGCGACACCGTGGACGGCGCCATGGCCGAGTACGTGAAAGTGCCCGCCGCCAACTGTTATCGGCTGCCCGGGCATGTGCCGCCCGCGCACGGCGCACTGGTGGAACCACTCTCGTGCGCGGTGCACGGATTCGACGTGCTGCCACGGCGACTCGGATCGCACTACCTGATCTACGGCGCGGGCACCATGGGGCTGCTCATGCTGCAGCTGGCCATCGCGGCCGGCGCGGCGTCGGTGTCGATGGTGGACACCAATGCCGACCGGCTGGCCACCGCGCGCACGCTCGGCGCGGACGCGGCCACCGTGTCCGCCGAGGACATGGACCGGCCCGAGGGCTGGGAGATCGTGATCGATTGCAGCGGAACGGTGGCCGCGATCGAGGACGGGCTGTCCCGGGTGCGGCGCGGCGGCACCTACCAGCAGTTCGGGGTGGCGCCGGCGGCGGCGCGGGCGAGCATCTCGCCGTTCCGCGTCTACAACGACGAGATCACCATCGTCGGCTCCATGGCCGTGCTGCACAGTTTCGGACGGGCCGTGGACCTGCTCGGTGAGGGCGTCATCGACGCCGACACCGTGATCACCCACGACTTCGCACTCGACGAATTCGGCGATGCCCTGCAGACCTTCCGCGCGGGCACCGGACGCAAGATCCAGCTGCATCCCGGACGGGCGGCGGCACGATAGAGGGTGGTGGCTGGCCAATGACGGTCGTTGCCGGAGTGGACTCGTCCACTCAGTCCTGCAAGATCGTGGTGTGCGATGCCGATACCGGAACGATATTGCGGCACCGCCAGATTCCGCACTACGACGGGACCGAGGTGCCGCCGCTCATGTGGTGGGAGGCACTGCGGGCGGCGTGTGATCGCATGATGCGCGATGTGGAGGCCATCGCGGTGGCCGGGCAGCAGCACGGACTGGTGGCGCTGGACGCGGCCGGGCATCCGGTGCGGGATGCGTTGCTGTGGAACGACACCCGGTCCGCGGAGGCGGCGACACAGCTGGTGGACGAGCTGGGCGGGCCGCAGGCGTGGGCGGACGCGGTAGGGAGTGTGCCGCTGGCCGCGCACACGGTGGCCAAGCTGCGCTGGTTCGCCGATCACGAACCCGAGCTGGCCGACCAGACGGTCCGGGTCCTGCTGCCGCACGACTATCTGACCTGGCAGCTGCGCGGCGGTGATCCGGCCACCGAGCCGACCACCGATCGGGGTGACGCCTCCGGCACCGGGTACTGGTCACCGGCCGCGGGCGCCTACCGCCCGGATCTGCTGGCGCTGGCCTTCCGCGGCCGCAGTCCCGCGCTGCCGCGGGTGCTGGCGCCCGCCGAGATCGCCGGGCACACGCCGGGCGGGCGGCTGGTGGCGGCCGGCACCGGCGACAATGCCGCCGCTGCACTGGGTTTGGGCATCGCGGAGGGGGATGTGGTGGTCTCGCTCGGGACCAGCGGCACCGTCTTCACCCGCGCCACGCACCCCAGCGCCGATCCCTCCGGCGCGGTGAACGGGTTCGCCGACGCCACCGGGGCGTTCCTGCCGCTGGTGTGCACGCTCAATGCCGCCCGGGTGCTGGACGCGACCGCGATGCTGCTGGGCATCGATGTGTCCGGCCTGGAGGTGCTGGCCGCCCAGTCGCCCGCGGGCGCGGACGGTCTCACCCTGCTCCCCTATCTCGCGGGTGAGCGGACCCCGAATCTGCCGTACGCCACCGGCAGCCTGCACGGCCTGCGCCCGCACACCATGCGTCCGCACCATCTGGCCCGCGCCGCCATCGAGGGCATGCTCTGCAATATCGCCGAGGCCCTGGACCGCCTGCCGACGGTGCCGAATCGAATCCTGTTGATCGGCGGGGCATCCCGGTCCCGCCTCATCGCGCATGCCGCCGCCACCATCTTCGGCCGCACCGTCACGGTGCCCAATCCGAGCGAATACGTCGCCCTCGGCGCGGCCCGCCAGGCCGCCTGGGCCCTGCGCGGCGGTCCCCGCCCGCCCCGCTGGCCCGCCCCCGCGGGCACCGAATTCCATGCTCTGGCAGTGGGGATCGGCGACGCTATTCGCCAGCGCTACACCGAGATACGCGACACCTACTACCCGTAGACGACCGGACCGTCGGACAGATAGTCGTCCCAGGTCTGGTGCCGGGTGATGTAGGTCCGGATGGCGTCCCGGGCAATGTCGTGTTTCGACCGCCCCTCCGTCGCCGCCTGCGCACTCAGCGCAGCTTCTTCGTCCTCGCTGAGCCGCAAAGTCCATGCCACCGCGAATTCATACCACCCCCGCGCAACCCTGTCTGCCGAACGGTTGACCAGTTGGCGTCCATCACATGGCCGGCGGGTAGCTCCGGGGCCGTGCGACCGGCCGCGATTGCGCTCACGGCGAGCGTAACCATCGTCGGTACCGGTGGCCGGGTCGTAGCTTCACGCGGTATGACAACCGAGCTGAGCACTCCGTTGAACGACATCGTCGAGGCGACCGGCCGGGCCGTGGCCGAGACCACCCTCGTCACCCAGTAGGAACACGTCCCCAACCCACCGGAGGCCCCGATGACCGCATCCGCTCTGCCCGAAGACCCCACCGCCGCCTGGAGTTTCGAGACCAAGCAGGTCCACGTGGGGCAGACGCCCGACGGCGCGACCGGCGCCCGCGCGCTGCCCATCTACCAGACCACCTCCTACGTCTTCCGCGACACCGATCACGCCGCCGCGCTGTTCGGGCTGGCCGAGCCGGGAAACATCTACACCCGCATCATGAATCCCACCCAGGACGCGGTGGAGCAGCGGATCGCCGCGCTGGAGGGCGGCGTGGCCGCGCTGCTGCTGGCCTCGGGTCAGGCGGCGGAGACCTTCGCGATCCTGAACCTCGCGGGGGCCGGGGACCACATCGTGTCCAGCCCGCGGCTGTACGGCGGCACCTACAACCTGTTCCGGTACACGCTGCCGCGGCTGGGCATCGAGGTGAGCTTCGTCGAGGATCCGGACGACCTCGACCAGTGGCGGGCGGCAATCCGCCCGAACACCAAGGCTTTCTACGGGGAGACGGTGTCCAACCCGCAGAACCACATTCTCGACATTCCCGGCACCGCGGAGGTCGCGCACGGTTCCGGGCTCCCGCTCATCGTCGACAACACCGTCGCCACCCCGTATCTCATCCAGCCGCTCGCAAACGGGGCGGACATCGTCGTGCACTCGGCGACGAAGTACCTGGGCGGGCACGGCGCGGCCATCGCGGGCGTGATCGTGGACGGCGGTGCCTTCGATTGGCGCAGTGGACGTTTCCCCGGATTCACCGAGCCCGACCCGAGCTACCACGGTGTGGTCTACGCCGATCTCGGCGCACCCGCCTACGCGCTCAAGGCGCGGGTGCAGCTGCTGCGTGATCTGGGCTCGGCCATCTCGCCGTTCAACGCCTTCCTCATCAGCCAGGGCCTGGAGACCCTCAGCCTGCGCCTCGAGCGGCACGTCGCCAATGCCCGGGCGGTGGCCGAATTCCTCACCGAGCGACCCGAGGTCACGGCCGTCTCCTATGCGGGCCTGCCGTCGTCACCGTGGTACGAACGCGGAAAGCAACTGGCCCCCAGGGGCGTCGGCGCCATCATCGGCTTCGAGCTGGCCGGCGGGGTCGACGCGGGCAAGCGCTTCGTCGAAGCCCTCACCCTGCACAGCCACGTCGCCAATATCGGCGACGTCCGCTCCCTCGTCATCCACCCCGCCTCCACCACCCACTCCCAGCTGACCCCCGAGGAGCAGCTCGCGGCGGGCGTCACCCCCGGCCTGGTCCGCCTGGCCGTGGGAATCGAGGGCATCGACGACATCCTCGCCGATCTGCGCGCCGGATTCGCCGCCGCGCAGTAGCCCTCAGAAACGATCGAACGGGCGAATCGGCGGGGAGACAGCCGAATTCACCTGGAGTGCGATGATCAGCCCGATGCTCAGGTAGGTGCTGATCGGGCAGAGGACCACCGCCGCCGCATACAGCAGTTGCACGATGCCGATGCGGCGGCGGATGGCCGTCAGGTCCTCGGGTCCGGTGTGCTCGGCGAGCAGACCGGCGCGACGCGCATAGCGGAGCGCGGCGAGCTGGACCAGGCCCAGATACAGCAGGTCGGCCCAGTACACCAGCAGGGCCAGGCGGGACTGGGGGAAGGCGGCCAGCAGCGCGGTGGCGAAGGGCACCAGGCAGATTCCGAACAGGAACATGAGATGGATCCAGGTGAGCGAGCGGTCCGCCCGGTCCATGAGGTTGAGCTGGGTCTGCTGGCCGATCCAGAACATGCCGAGGGTGAGGAAACCCAGCAGGCAGATGAGGAACTGCGGGCCCACGTGGGTGAGGGCATGCCAGACCGGTTGCTCGTCGGAGACCGCGCCCGCACTCCACAGCGAGCGCTCGTGCCACGCCTCGCCCGCGGGCACGTGCAGATCCAGCACCAGCAATGTCATTGCCACAGCGAAGATTCCGTCGCTGAGCGCCCCGAGGCGGCCGAGGTCCTGCGCCGCGATGCGGTGATATCGAGTCATCCACCTGCCCTTCCCCGCCGGACCCTAGCGGGTGTCACGGGGCGGCGCGGTGTTGCTCCCGGGCGAGGAAGTGGGCGGTGGCTCTCGTTGCGTCGTAAAGGGATCGGTAGTGGCGGTAGTACGGGGCGTAGTGGGCGGTGACCGACGGGTCGGGTTCGACCGTGGTGATGATCGGGTTCCAGGCGGCGGTGTCCAGGCCCAGGGATTCGGCGGCGAGCAGGGCGTCGCCCAGGGCCGCACCGACCGTGTCGGCCGGAAGCTGCTGGGGCAGGCCGGTGATGTCGGAGACGATGCGGGTCCACAGCCCGCCCTTGGTGCCGCCGCCCACGGCCACCAGCCGGGTGGCGGGAGCCCCCGCGGCGGCCATGGCCTCGAGGTTGTGCCGCACGCCGTAGCCGATGCCCTCGAGGACCGCGCGGTAGAGGTCGGCGCGCTGGTGGGTGACGGTGAGACCGGCGATCACGCCGCGGGCGTCCGGATCGAACAGGGGCGTGCGTTCACCCGCGAAGTAGGGCAGCACCAGCAGCCCGCGGCTGCCGGGCGGAACGTGGGCTGCCTCGTCGACGAGTTCGGAGAAATCGCCGCCGGTGAGGGTGCGCAGCCAGTCGGTGATCGCGCCGGAGGTGGCCATGCCGGCGGCGGACGTGTAAGTGCCGGGCCAGGTTCCGCAGGTGGTCCACAGGCCGGGCTGGGGGCGGGGGCCGGTCAGCACCTGGATGAGGAACATGGTGGTGCCGTACATGATCATGCAGTCGCCGGGGGCCCGGACGCCGACACCGGCGGCCTCGGCCCAGGCGTCGATGGTGCCGGTGGTGACCGGCAGCCCGGCGGGCAGGCCGGTGGCCGCGGCGGCCTCGGCGGTGACCCGGCCGACTATCTCGGTGGGCCAGGCCAATTCGGGTAGTCGCAGGCCGGGTGCGACGGATTCGGCCCAGTCCACGGCCCAGTCGCGGGCCATCAGGTCGTACATGGGCACGCACTGGCTGGCGGATTGATGGTCCAGGACGTAGCGGCCGGTGAGTCGATGGACCAGAAACGAGCTCGCCATCAACAGCATCCGGGTGGCCCGCCACACCTGCGGCTCGTGGCGGATGAGCCAGCGCAGCTTCGGCCCGACCGCCTGACTGGTGAGCGGCGAGCCGCAGCGCTCCAGCACGGTCTGTGCGCCCAATTCCGCGTTCAGTTCCTCGATTTCGTCGCCGGCGCGCGTGTCGACCCCGTAGAGGATGGCGGGCCGCAGCGGACGGCCGGCGGCGTCGGCGGGCAGCAGGCACGGCCCGATGCCGCTCACCGCGAGCCCCTCGAGGGGTTCGCCGTCGGCGGCCGCCACCAGTTCGCGGGCGATGGCCGCGAAGTCGGCCCACCACACGGTCTCCGCGTCGTGCTCCACCCAGCCCGGGCGCGGCGTCGAAACCCGGTGCGGTCGTTCGGCTCTCATCGCGACCGTGCCCGCGTGGTCGACCAGGACGCCCTTGGATCCGGAGGTGCCGATATCGATGCCGAGGAACATGTCAGCTCGCCCGGCTGAACTCGTCGAGCGTGACGTCGAGCAGTTCGCAGGCCGCGCGGACGGTGGCGCGCTGGTCGCCCGGCACGGCGTGAATGTGATTGGCGCCGAAGCGGGACAGGAAGTCCCCGGCGTCGGCGTCCAGGCGGGCGAAGGCGTGCGGCCACTCCCAGGTGGACTGTTTCATCAGCGATTCGTTGGTGGCCGGGTCGTAGGTCTCGAACTCGCCGAGCATCAGCTGCATGCGGTAGGCGCCGTCGCGGCGGGTGAGCCGGGCCAGCGTCATCTGCCCGGGCGCGGCCAGGTGATGCACCGACGCGCCGCCGGCCGGGAAGAAGAACACTTCCGGATACAGGTGCACCCGGGCCAGATTCTCGGCCGGATCGTCGCTGCGCGCCGCGTACCAGGTGGCGTGCTGGCCGGAATTGCACAGATCCCAGATGTCGCGGTCGGCGTGATAGTGCCGGACATCGGCGAAGAGCACCGGCGTGCCCGCGATCTGCTTGAGCAGCTGCATGGTGAGCGCCCCGTCCATATCCGCCTCGGTGGCGCATACATGGGGCTGTTTGGGCCCGTTCCAGTCGTAGGGGTCGTTGAGGAACGCCTCGGTGATGTCCATGGTGGCGAAGTACTGGGTGAGCTCCGGCTGTCCCTTGATGCCGGAGAAATCCAGCCGCCATTCCGCGATCAGATCCCGCATGGCCAGGTACGAGCGCAGCTGCCGTTCCAGCAGCTCAGGCGTCAGCTTGCCGCCGTCGTAGTGGACCCCGGCGGTATTGCGCTCCAGCCATTCTCGCGCCGCCCGGGCCTCACCAGCGTCGGCGAGTTCGGCCCGGCGCACGATCTCCCACTGGTCGATCTCCTCGACATCGATGCCGAACGCCCGCTGCCACTGATCGGTATTGGCGACCGCGGTGTTCATGCCCATGGGCCGCCCGCCGATGCGCCCGAAGGTGCTGCCCCGCAGGCCGGCCACCGCCGCCGCACCGCGAGCGCGTTCCCCGATGGCCGCGATCAGGTCTGGATCGGCGGGATCGCCCCACAGCCGGGCGTGCGCGCGGCCGATCTGATCCAGCGCGCCGCCCGCAGCCAGCATGCCCACCATGCCCGGCTGCACCGGGTCGATATTGGACAGCAGCAGCAGCGGCCCGCGCAGCGCGCCCGCGGCCAGCATGGTGAAGTGCGGGAACGCCCACACCGCGTAGTGCAGCACGGTCAGGTCCACCCCGGCCGCCTCGACCTGCCGGGCCACCCGCACCGCCTGGTCGTTGCCGCCGATGGGTTGCACACCGCGAATCACGGTGTGCCCGGCCGCGGTCAGCTCGGTGACGAGCCGGTCCTCCGCGGTCCGGATGAATCCGACGATGCCGCCGTGCACATAGTCGCGGCCGTCGGAAAGACTGATCACGCCGATTCGGGCCATACTGCCTGCCTCCCCGCACTGGGTGGACTCTCGACTCCGTTCAGAATTCCAGTTCAGGCCGCACGCCACGCCCGAAATCGGATTTTCGGGGTGAACGCGGGCCGGGCTCCCTCAGCGTGGGAAGTGCAAGCGGGCCAGCGCGACTCCGCCCTGCGCCCAGCCCGCGTGGGTGATCCAGAGGGCGTCCTCGTGGGTGATCACCTCCGCCGCGTGGGCGGGCACGTGCCCCACGCGGCCGGACGCGTCGAAGTGAAAAGGGTTGTCGCCGCGGAAGATCTCGGTGCCGACATAGCCGGGGCGCGGACCGATCAGCAGATACCAGGCGCCGGCGTGGCGGAGTACGAACGGCGATTCGGTATTGCCCGCGCCGGTTCCGGTCGCCGGGTCGGTGTAGGCGATGCGGCGCTCGCTCCAGTGCACCAGGTCCGGGCTGGTGCGGTAGGCGACGACGTGGTTGCCGCCGGTGGGGGCGCTGGTCGCGCAGTAGTACATGACCCACTGCCCGGCCACCCGCAGCACCATGGGGTCGCGGGCGTCGTAGCCGTCGCGGAAGACCGGGCCGCCCGGATGCCGGGTCCAGTGGAACAGGTCGGTGGAGATGGCCAGGCCCATACCCGTTGCGGTGCGGTCGGTTCCGCCGCCGTCGTAGAACATGAAGTAGGTGTCGCCGTCGCGCACCACGAAGGGGGCCCACAGGTGGGTCTCGCCGCGCTCGCGGTCCACCGTCAGCGCGGCCGGATGCTTGGTCCACGGGCCGTGCGGGTCGTCGGCGGTGGCGTGCGCGAACTCGGTCTCGTCGAAGGGGTCGGCGGGCTCGGGATGGGTGATGCCGAACAGGTGCCAGCGCCCGCCGGTGTCCTGGATCAGGGTGTGATCGTTGATGTACCAGCACTGATCCGGCCCGCTGGGGTCGTAGATGTGCCGGAACTCCCCCGCCGTCACCGTGCCCATACGTCCTCCATATAGGATCTGATCTGTCCTAGTTCCGTCGAAAATGGACCCATGCCGGAACTCTCGCTGCGAACCCTAAACCGCACGCTGCTGCTGCGTCAGAAGTTGAACGAACGGGTCGCCATGCCCGCCGCCGAGCTGGTCCGGCATCTGGTCGCGGTGCAGGCGCAGGAACCGAACTGGCCGTATGTGGGGCTGTGGTCGCGCCTCACCGATTTCCGTCATGAGGATCTGACCGCGCTGCTGCGTGATCGAACCGTGGTACGCGCCACCACGATTCGCCGGACCGTCCACCTGACGGACGCCCAGGACTACCGCTGGCTGTACCCGACGGTCCGCCCGACGATCGAGCCCACGCTCCGCTCGGTGTATCTCCGGGATGCGGTCGAGGGCCTCGATATCGCCGAATTGGCCTCGGCCGGAACGGAACTGCTGACCGGCACCACCATTTCCCGCCGCGACCTCGGCAAGCGGCTGTCCGAACGCTTCCCGGGCCGTGAACCGCGCGCCCTGGTGCACGCGCTCGGCATCATCCACCCGCTGGTACATGATCCCGCCGCGGGTGTGTGGGGCGCGTGGCGCGGCCGCTCGGTCTCGGTGTCGCCGGCCGCGGAGGCGATCGGCGCGTCCCTGGCCGACGGCCCGCGCCCGGAAGCCCTCATCCGCCGCTACCTGGCCGCCTACGGCCCGGCCACCGCCGCCGACATCCAGGAGTTCGCGGGCGTCACCCGCCTGGCAGCGGTGATAGCCCGCCTGCGCCCGGAACTCCGTGTCCTGCACGATGACTCGGGCCGCGAACTCTTCGACCTCCCGGACGCCCCGATCGCCGACCCCGAACTCCCCGCTCCCGTCCGCTTCCTCCCCGCCTTCGACAATGCCTGCCTCGGCCACCGCGACCGCAGCCGCATCATCAGCGACGCCGACCGCGCCCGCATCGCCAAGATCGCCTCGGGCGGCGTGCCCATGTATCTCGTCGACGGATTCGTCCACGGCCGTTGGGATCTGGACGGTTCCACGATTCGGATCACGCCCTGGCATTCCCTCACCCGTGCCACCGAGGCCGCTGTCCGCGACGAGGCCGAACGCCTGCTCCCGCTCGTCGTGCCCGGTGAAGAAGGCAAGATCATGATCGAGGCGCGCTGATCGGATCTCTCTCCGGCGCGGCCACATCAGGGGGTCAGCGGGCCTTTCTCGCAGCGCGGAGGAAGTCCCTGTTCAGGCGGCCGATGACGTCCTGCGGGATTTCCTTCGGGCAGGCCAGGGTGCATTCGCCGGTGTTGGTGCAGCCGCCGAAGCCCGCATCGTCATGGGCTTCGAGCATGCCGACGACGCGGGAGCGGCGCTCCGGCTGCCCCTGCGGCAGGAGGCCGAGGTGGGTGACCTTGGCGGCGGTGAAGAGCATGGCCGAACCATTGGGGCAGGCGGCCACGCACGCGCCGCAGCCGATGCATTCGGCAGCCTGGAAGGCCAGGTCGGCGTCGGGTTTCGGCACCGGGATCGAGTGGGCCTCGGGTGCGGCGCCGGTCGGCGCGGTGATGTAGCCGCCCGCCCGGATGATCCGGTCGAAGGCCGAGCGGTCGACCATCAGGTCCTTGATGACGGGAAAAGCCTTGGCCCGCCACGGTTCCACGGTGATCGTGTCGCCGTCGGCGAACTTCCGCATGTGGAGCTGGCAGGTGGTGGTGGCCTGCTCCGGGCCGTGCGGAGTGCCGTCGATGACGAGTGAGCACGCGCCGCAGATGCCCTCGCGGCAGTCGTGGTCGAAGGCGATCGGCTCCTCGCCGGCGCCGGTGAGCCGTTCGTTGAGGACGTCGAGCATTTCCAGGAACGACGCGTCGGGCGAGACCTCCACGCCGTAGTCGACCATCCCGCCCTTGTCGCGGGAGTTCCGCTGCCGCCAGATACGCAGGGTGAGTTTCATTCTCGATTCCGCTCTTACTTGTAGGACCGCGTGCTGGGCTGGACGTACTCGAAGCTCAGCGCTTCCCGGTGCAGCGTCGGTGGCGCGTCCTGGTTCCATTCCCACGCGGCGACATAGGAGAAGTTCTCGTCGTCGCGGCGTGCCTCACCGTCCTCGGTCTGCGACTCGGCCCGGAAGTGGCCGCCCGCCGATTCGGTGCGGTGCAGGGCATCGATGACCATGAGCTCGGCCAGTTCGAGGAAGTCGGCCACCCGGCCCGCGCGCTCCAGCGACTGGTTGAGGTCGTCCCCGGAGCCCGGCACGTTGACGCGCTCCCAGAACTCCGCGCGCAGTGCGGGAATCAGGGCCAGCGCCTTGCGCAGACCCGCCTCGGTCCGTTCCATGCCGCAGTACTCCCACATGAGGTGGCCGAGCTCGCGGTGGAAGGAGTCGACGGTGCGGTCGCCCCGGATGGACAGGAGTCTGTCGATCATCGCGGTGACCCGGGCCTCGGCGGCCGCGATCGCGGCGGCCGGCACCTCCCCGACCGGACCCCGGGCGAGATAGTCGCCGAGGGTGGCCGGCAGAACGAAATACCCGTCGGCCAGGCCCTGCATGAGCGCCGAGGCCCCGAGCCGGTTGGCGCCGTGGTCGGAGAAATTGGCCTCCCCGATCACGAACAGTCCCGGAATGGTGGATTGCAGGTCGTAGTCCACCCACAGCCCGCCCATGGTGTAGTGCACGGCGGGGTAGATGCGCATGGGCATCTCGTACGGGTTCTCGCCCGTGATCCGCTCGTACATCGTGAAAAGGTTGCCGTACTTGGCTTTCACCGCATCGACGCCGAGCCGCCCGATGGCGTCGGCGAAATCGAGATAGACGCCGAGCCCGCCCGGCCCGACCCCGCGCCCCTCGTCGCAGACGTTCTTGGCCGCGCGGGAGGCGATGTCGCGCGGCACCAGATTGCCGAATGCCGGATAGATGCGTTCCAGGTAGTAGTCGCGCTCGTGCTCGGGCACATCGCCGGGCTTGCGTTGGTCCCCAATGTTTTTGGGCACCCACACCCGGCCGTCGTTGCGCAGTGACTCCGACATGAGCGTCAGCTTCGACTGGTGTTCGCCCGAGACCGGGATGCAGGTCGGATGAATCTGTGTGAAGCAGGGATTGGCGAAGTACGCGCCGTGCTTGTGCGCCCGCCACGAGGCCGTGACATTCGAGCCCATGGCATTGGTCGACAGGAAGTAGACGTTGCCGTACCCGCCGGAGGCCAGCACCACGGCGTCGGCCGTGTAGGACCGGATCGCGCCGGTGACCAGGTCGCGCACGACCACGCCCCGCGCCACCCCGTCCACCATGATCAGGTCGAGCATCTCGTGCCGCGCATGCAGTTCCACGGTGCCCGCGTCGACCTGCCGCAGCAGCGCCTGATACGCGCCCAGCAGTAGCTGCTGCCCCGTCTGGCCGCGGGCGTAGAAGGTGCGCGAGACCTGCGCGCCGCCGAACGACCGATTGTCGAGCAGGCCGCCGTACTCTCGGGCGAACGGAACACCCTGCGCCACACACTGATCGATGATCTGCGTCGAGATCTCCGCCAGCCGGTGCACATTCGACTCGCGCGACCGGTAGTCGCCGCCCTTGACCGTGTCGTAGAACAGCCGGTGCACGCTGTCACCGTCGTTGCGGTAATTCTTGGCGGCATTGATCCCGCCCTGCGCGGCGATCGAGTGCGCCCGCCGCGGCGAATCCTGGAAACAGAACTGGATCACGCGATAGCCCTGCTCCCCGAGCGTGGCCCCCGCCGAGCCGCCGGCCAGCCCGGTGCCGATGACGATGACCGTCTTCTTGCGCTTGTTCGCGGGATTGACCAGCTTGGCCTCGAACTTACGGGCGGTCCAGCGCTCGGCGATCGGCCCGCCCGGCGCTCTGGTGTCGGCGATGGGCTCGCCGATGCGGAAAAGACTGTCGTTCATGGCTATTTCACCCATCCGAAGGAGACAGCGATCGGGACGGCCAGGAAACCGGCGACCAGCAGGATCGAGACGGCGGCCGCGAGCAGGTCGTAGCCGCGAGCCCCGGCCAGACCCAGGGTCCGGGCGGCACTGCGAATGCCGTGCCGCAGGTGCAGACCCACCATGACCACGGCGACAACGTAGAAGAGCGTGACGTACCAGTGGGACGGCGCGAAGTCGGCGACCACCTTCTCATACGGAGTCGCGTTGCGGCCCAGAGGATTCACCGCGCCGAAGGTCAGATCCAGCAGATGCCAGACGAGATACAGCGCGATGATCACCCCGCCCCACCGCATGGTGTGAACGGCATAACCCTGCGCATGCGACTTCTTCTTCGCCGCGTACCCGACCGGCCTGGCGCGCCGCGCCGTACGCGCAAGCGAGACCGCCGACCACATGTGCAGGATCACGCTCACCGCGAGCACGACCTCCACAGCCGACAACAGCCCCCGCCGAGGCACCGCGGGCTCACCAACCGTCCGCAACCACTCGGCATAGTGATTGAAATCCGACGCCCCCAGAAACACTTTGAGATTCCCGGCCATGTGGGCGATGAGGAACAGCACCAGAATGCCCCCGGTCACCGCCATCACGGCCTTCTTGCCCACCGTCGTCCGGTAGAGCTCAGGTATTACGACAGCCACCAGCGGAAACTACGTCCGCTCCGCACCCCCGGTCCAAGTCCCCAATGCTCTGGTCTCCATGACCCTGGCCTATGCACCGAGCTGCAACCGGAATTACTACTGCAAGTAGTGAATGCGGCCCGTGAACGATGTCACACGGAGACTGAACCAGCGAACCCCGGCCGAGAGCACTCGGCCGGGGTCCGCCGCCGACGGCGTCGCGATCAGCGGATCTCTCGGGTGAGTCGGGACGACCACGGACACCAGAAGCAACCCGGCAGGAAAGCGCCGCAAGCCTCGTCCAGGTTTTCCTCGACGTAGGAGATAGCCGAGTCGCAGACCTCGATCGCCACAGTGAAGAAGCTGATCGTGTCCGGGTCGAGGTGGAAGCTCCAACCCGGGTTGTAGTCTGCCACCCGCTTCCTGATGCGGCCCATGACATGGATCGACATCTGCTCCTCGCCGGACAGGATCCGACGTGCTTCCGCGATGCGCTGCGGGTCATTGAGCCGGATGATGAATTCCTTGCCGGAGTAATCGGTGAATGCGAAGTCCGCCATGACATCTCCCTGCCAGAAGTAGTGGATGGGATTCGTACGCGGTTCTGCATCGATGCACTCAGCATCGTATCGGCGCGAGAGCGCTGTGTACACGAAATTCTCTGTGCGACAATAGATTTGGACTTCCAGCCGGTTTCTGGCGGAGGTAACCGGACCGAGGGGTCAGTTCCGGCCCTGGTTAGCGGCGTGGTGGCCGTTGCTCCGAGAGGAAAGCTGGGCTCGGATCGATCTCCCGGCGAAAATCAACTCACGGATCGCGATAGCGCCCCGCGCAACGGGTGCGGCGACCCGGCCCTCGGCGTCGATCAGCACAGCCGACGGTGTACCGCGGACGCGATATCGCAGCGCCGCCTCGTTGCCCTGCTGGACCAGCGACGGGATCTCGCCCAGACCCTGTTCGGCACCCCAAACGGCCTGCTCATCGGCATCGCCGTTCCCGACGACGACCATGGTCATGGCCGTGCGCGCCCGCCACCGCGGCAGCTCACGGGCCAGCGCGGCGCACATCTCACAGCCCGGGTGCACGAACACCAGCAGCACTGCCCGGCCCCCCGAGAGCAGGTCCGCGAGGTTCGTGCGGGCGCCCGCGAGGTCGAGCAACTCGAACTCCGGCGCGACCGAGCCGACCGGCAGGCCCTCGGCGCCCAGCGTCGAAAGCGCCTGCTCGTCCAGCCGGCGCCGCAGCGCGCCGACCTGGCCGACCAGCCACGCCAGGACCCCGCACAGCAGCGCGCCGAGCGCAAGCGCGGTCGCGGCATCGGCAGCCAGTCCGGCGGGCACCGAGGGACGGGCCAACCCGCCCCACACGACCGACGCCGCGAGCACCATCAACAGACCGTTGCGCACGATGCTGCGCGCGCCGATCGGCGTCGTACTCGCCGCGCCGAAGCATGAGCACGAGGGACGCTTGCCGCGCCGCAACAAGCCGACCATGACCACCGTGAAGACCGTCAGCAGGAGCAGCGCGCCGACGGCCGCCGCGGCGGCCGTCCACGGCAGGACGACGCCGACCGCCAACACCGCCTCGGAGACCGGCAGCCCCCACGCCACGGCGGGTACCCACCGCACCGGCACCTCGAACTCCCCCACCGCCTGCCGCGTACCGGCGCGATCGGCCAGTTTCCCCCAGGCCGACAACCCGAACACCACGGCGAGCGCCAATCGCGTAACCCACACCCCGTATTCGATCAGCATGGGCCGCACCCTCCCACATCAGCGATTATTCGAATCAAGAATCGCCGGAAGCGTATTCGAGGTGTTGCGAAGACCCCAGCTCGGCGGCCTCATGGAGGTCGAGACCGCCGGCTGGTATCTGATCGTCGAGTTCGTGACCTCGCACAGCTCATGCGACGGTAGGTACGCCGCAGGCTAGAACTGCTCGATTTTCATCCTGTCGCAGGAGAGAGTGACGGTCTCCTTCGCCGACCCAGCGTTGCCGGACTCGAGCGAGGGAACGTTCCACGAGCGAGTCCAGGCATTTATCAGACTGATCGCCAGAACGGGCTCCCCATGGTTGTCCAGTTCGGTGATCGTGATGTTCGCTCTCGCGCCGTAGGGGTCCTTCAGCGACTGCCGGATCCAGCGGTCGAATACCTCGTTCTTGTCCGGGCTCCGGGTAATGGTCACCTCACGCTGCTCGGCCTCCGGCTGGTCGTCATCCCGTCCATCGCCGAGACCTGACACCACGCTGCGAGCCTGTTCCATGAAGAATCTGCCCAGATCGATACGGAACATTCCCGTGCTGATCTTGTCCTGGGTTCGCATGTCGACCTCCTGAATTCGTAACCGGTTGGTTTCTCGCTCATGAGGCAATGCCATTCGAGAGTACGGCGTGGACGGGGCCGCCGGAATGGGAAATTGCGGTCTTCTCGATCAACGGCCGTCCGCCGTCCGCACCACGCAGCGACCTCACGCCCGATACGCCACCAGCCCCCGCTCGAGAGCACGAGTGTTCGTGATAATCGACTCGGAATCGGAATGGCGGAGTTCATAGTTCTAGGCTATCGACTGTGCAGTTGCAGCAGTTGTCGTACTTTTTGGCTGTGGCGCAGGCCAGGCATTTCACCAGAGCGGCCGATGCGCTGGGGGTTGCGCAGCCGTCGTTGTCGAAGCAAATTCGGACGCTGGAGAGCGAGCTCGGGGCTTCGCTGTTCAGCCGGGCGCGGGGGAATATCACGCTGACTCCGGCGGGTGAGGCGTTGTTGCCGTTGGCTACCCGGATTCTGGCGGATGTGGATACTGCGCGGCTGGAGGTGCAGGAGCTTGCGGGGCTGCGGCGGGGGCGGGTTCGGCTCGGGGCGACGCCGTCGCTGTGTTCGGGGCTGCTGGCCGATGCGCTGCGGCGGTATCACGACGCGTATCCGGGGATCAGGCTGCTGGTGGAGGAGGGCGGGTCGCGGGATCTGGTGCGGCAATTGACCAGGGGCGCACTCGATTCGGCGCTGGTGATCCTGCCGCTGGGCGAGGACACCCCGCTGGCCACCACACCGATTCTGCGCGAGGATCTGGTGGTCACCGCCAGGGTCGGCGAC
This sequence comes from Nocardia sp. NPDC059154, assembly GCF_042755705.1. Lineage (NCBI taxonomy): Bacteria > Bacillati > Actinomycetota > Actinomycetes > Mycobacteriales > Nocardiaceae > Nocardia > Nocardia sp. NPDC059154. Next base: position 87,052 of record NZ_JBHZCS010000030.1, on the reverse strand, counting down.
AGTTCCCTGCCCCAGCGCTCGCACCTGCGGATCACGGATCTGCGGGACCGGCCGCTGGTGATGTTCCGGCCGGGCTACGACCTGCGGGAGGCGACGATCGGGGCCTGCCGGGAGGCGGGGTTCGAACCCCGCTTCGCGGTCGAGGGCGGCGAGATGGATGCCGTGCTGCGGTTCGTGGAGGTGGGACTCGGGATCGCGGTCGTCCCGTCCACGGTGCTGGCCGGACGGCCCGGGCTGCGCGGGATTCCGCTGTCGGGCGACGGCGGGCGCGAATCCCACGGGCTGCATCGGACGGTCGCGCTCGCCCATCGCAAGGACGTCACACCCACGCACGCCGCCGGGGCGTTCCGGGCGACGCTGGAGAGTTTCGTCCGGGAGGCTGCCGCGAGCGGCGGCCTCCCGGCGGGGGTCCGGTCGCTGCTGCCGGAGGCTGGAACGACCGGACCTGAGGTAGCGACCGGGACCTGAGGCCTAGGCGACGACCAGAACCTCGCGGAGCCGCTGGAGTTCGGACTCCGAAAGTCCGTTGGCGAGTAGCCAGTTGGCGGCCCCGCCGTGCTCGGCATGCAGGTCCTTCAGGAAGCCGAGCATGACCTCCGGGGAGACGGCCAGGATGCCCGTATTGGTCTGCGGCAGGCCCTCGTAGGACGGGAGCGCGTCGAGTCGGTCGCGGACCTTCTGGATGCGCTCGTTGGTGAGGGCGTAGTCGTGGGCGATCGCCTCGGCGGGGACCCCGACCGCGTCCAGCAGGACCGCGGCGAGCACGCCGGTGCGGTCTTTGCCTGCGGCGCAATGGAACAGCACCGAATGGCTGTCCGGATCGACGATGAGGCGAACCGCCTCGACGATGTGCTCGCCGCTGCCGCCGAGCAGCTGACCGTACAGCTCGGTCAGGTCGACGCGGGTCTTGTCGGGGACCAGATCCCGTGCGGCCAGCGAGGATTGCGGCGACTTACGGATCGGCAGGTTGGCGATGCGCAGACCGGAGTCGGCGATCAGCCCGTAGCCCTCGCGCTCCACCTCGTCGGGCAGGCGCAGGTCGATGACCGTGCGCAGGCCCAGCTTCTCGACCAGGTGCGACAGGTCGTCGCAGGTGGCCTGCTGCAGCGTGGAGGAGCGCAGCACGATGCCGAAACGTGTGGTGCCGCCGCCGGTTACGGGGAGCCCGCCCAGGTCGCGCACATTGTCGATCTGGGCGAAGTCGATCCAGCGGGAGGGCATGGAATCAGTGGTCACGACGGGCTCGGTGGTCATATCAGGCTCAGTGGGCACGGCCGGCCGCCGCCTCTTCCGCGCGGGTCAGGCCGCACAGGCCGATCAGGTCTTCGTGCAGCTCGAACCAGACGGTGTGGTAGCTGTCCATGATGGGCCGGGCCACGTAGGTGTGGTCGCCCTCGGCGATGCGCTCGACGGCGCGGTCGAGGCGGTCCAGGTAGCGGGACAGGCGCGGGGCGAGCCCGCCCAGGCGGCCGATGAGCGGGCGCAGGCGCTGGTGAGTCTCGTTGAGCCGGCCCAGCACCGAGGCGTCGTACTCGGCGTCGGCGTGATCGTTGACCGTAGCCGGGTCCTTCATCTGCCAGTCGGTGATGATGACCTTGAGGTCGCCGTTGAAGACGCAGAACTCGTCGTAGGCGGCGGTCATGGCGGCCGCGTCGACGGTCGCGCGCTCCTCGGCCAGCAGCTGCTCCAGGCGCGGGCGGCCCTCGGGGGTGATGCGGAAGCCGGCCGGGGTGGTGGCGCAGTAGCCCGCGGTCACCAAACCCTCACAGCAGGAGGCGATCTCGGCGGTGTCGGCGAACAGGCTGGCGGCCAGATTGTCGACGTTCACCCGGCCCTTGATGCCGACCAGCCGCAGCACGGCCAGCTCGGTGACGGGAGCGTTCACGGAAACCTCTTCCTGCTCGGCGTTCTCGGTGGCGGCCTCGGCGTCTTCCGATGCGACAGCGCGGTTTTCGAGCCGGTCGGCGAGCTGCTCGCCGGTCACGCCCGCCCACTGGGCGAGCTGACGCACATCGTCGAGGACGGCCTGCTCGACCGGCTTGGCGACGACCTCGCCGGGCAGCACCAGCCCGGCGCCGCCGTCGACGGTGACAGATTTGCCGGTCAGCGCGGCGACCACACCGGGCCCGCAGCCGACCACGCACGGGCGGCCGAGTTCCCGGCTGACCAGCGCGGCATGCGAAGTGGTGCCGCCCAATTCGGTGACGATGGCCCGCGCGGCGATCATGCCGTGCAGATCGTCGGGGCTGGTGGTGGGACGCACCAGGATGACGTCCTCACCCGCCTCGGCGCGCGCCTCGGCCTCGTCGGGATCGGTCACGACGACGCCGGAAGCCAGTCCGGGACAGGCGGATTCGCCGCGGGCGAGGGGCTCCTGACCGCCGGTGTCGCCGGAGGCGGGGCGCAGCACCTCGTGCACCTGGTCGGCGGTGACCCGGTCCAGGGCCTCGTCGGCGCTGATCAGCCCCTCCTCGACCATGGCGACCGCGGTACGCACCGCGGCCCGCGCCGAGCGCTTGGCGGGACGCGACTGCAGCAGCCACAGCGTGGCGGATTCGACGGTGAACTCCACGTCCTGCAGATCGCGGCCGTCGTGCTCGAGCAGCTGGGCGGCGGCGATCAGCCGCTCGTGCACCGCGGGCTGGGTGGCGGCCAGCTCGTCGAGCGGGCGCGGGGTCAGGCGGCCGGACACCACGTCCTCGCCCTGCCCGCCGACCAGCCACTCGCCGTAGACGGGGCCGTCGCCGGTATTGGGGTTGCGGCTGAAAAGCACACCGGTGCCGGACAATTCGTCGAGGTTGCCGAATACCATGGCCTGCACGGTGACCGCGGTGCCCAGGGTGTCGGGCACGCCGCGGTTGGCGCGATAGGTCTTGGCGCGCGCGGAATCCCAGGACCGGAACACGGCCTCGATCGCACCGCGCAGCTGGTCCCACGGATCGGCCGGGACCGCGCCGTTCGCGTCGCCGAGCACGGTCTCGCGGTACTGATGCACGAAGCGCTGCCGGGTGTCCTGCGCGTAGGTCGGATTGCTGGTCTCCACGGCCAGCGCCTGCTGCACCGCGTCGGTCATGCCGAGGTTCAGGACGGTGTCCATCATGCCGGGCATCGAGATGGCCGCACCCGAGCGCACCGACACCAGCAGCGGGCGCTCCGCCGACCCGAAGCGACGGCCGGTGCCGCGCTCGATCATGGCGATGCCGTCGAGCACCTGCGCCCAGATCTCATCGGCGATGGCGCCGCGTCGCGTGTAGTCGGCCCAGCCGTCGGTGGTGATGACGAACGCGGGCGGCACCGGCAGACCGAGGGCCCGCATGTGGTCGATGCTCCACGCCTTGCCGCCGATCTTCTCTCGCGACAGTCCGCACGCGCCGTCGAGTTCGACAACGGTCGCGCCCGCCGCAAGGTCCAGACGCTGCGCAAGCTCCGTTCCGGCCGTCATGTCACTCCTTCGAGGTCCTGGATTCATTCGCACTCCAGCGCTCCGCCGCTGCTCGAGCGGCCTGCCGGGCAATATCCATCCCGTCCCCACTACGGGACCACTTCAACGAGCGTGCCGGGTGAGCGCGCCCACACCCAACTCCCATCCCGATCAGCGGAATGAAAGGACCGACACTCACACCCGGCCCCGTTGCCCAACGCGACAACTGATCTCGCGCCGACCGGGGTAACTCCCCGGGGACCCCCAAAATCGGTGGCGCTCCAGACCGCCGGCACGCGTGCGAAACCGGCAACGGCTCCCAAACCGTGCGCTGAAGTCTCGGGGAGGCGGAACAGCACGCCCGGTCAGCGGGATGGCACTTCGAAAATGGGCTACGCGGACTGCGGGTTGGGGCAGGATGGGCGGATGGATCGGCGGCACTCGGGCGGCAGCTCCGCGGCCGGGCCCGTGACGACCATTCCGGCGCTGGTGGCGGACCGGGCGCGGCGCTATCCGGAGGCGGTGGCCATTGCCGGGCCGGCGGGGCGGCTGACATTCGCCGAACTCGCCGAGGATGTCGCCGCGGTGACCCGGGCGGCCATGGCGTCGGGGCTCGAACCCGGCGACCGGGTGGGCATGTGGGCCCCCAACAGCGTGCGCTGGATCGTGACCGCGCTCGGAATGCTCGGTGCGGGAGCGACTCTGGTGCCGATCAGCACCCGGCTGCGTGGCGCGGAGACCGCCGAGGTGCTGGCCCGCAGCCACGTCAAGGCGGTGTGCACGGTCCAGGAGTTCCTGGGCGCGGACTATCCGGCCATGCTGGCCGAATCCGGCCGTCCCCTACCGGATCTGGAACATGTCATCCTGCTCGACGACGCCCGCGGCGAGAACGCGGCCGACTGGGACATCAGCTCCTGGGCAGGATTTCTGGCTCCCGGCACCGTGATCGAGCCGCAGTCCGCGGTCGAGCGCAGCGCCCAGGTGGATCCGGAGTCGGTGTCCGACATCCTGTTCACCTCCGGCACCACCGGCGCACCCAAGGGCGTGCTCGCCACGCACCGGCAGACCCTGGAGGTGCTCGCGCAGTGGGCCGACGCGGTGACGCTGCGCCCGCGCGACCGGTATCTGCTGGTGAACCCGTTCTCGCACACCTTCGGGTACAAGGCCGGCATCCTGGCCTGCCTGCTGCGCACCGCCACCATGGTTCCGATGGAGCGCTTCGACGCCGCCCGGGCGCTGCAGCTCATCGAGAGCGAGCGGATCACCGTGCTGGCCGGGCCGCCAACGCTTTTCACCGACCTGCTGGCCGCCGAGCACGATCAGCACCTACTGGGCTCGCTGCGCCTGGCCGGGACCGGCGGCGCGACCATCCCCACCGAACTGGTGCGGCGCATTCGCGAGGATCTGCGCGTCCCCTACGTCTTCACCGCCTACGGCCTCACCGAATCCATCGGCGTCGTCTCCATCTGCCCGCCCGACGCCCCCACCGAACTGGTCGCGGGCACGGTCGGAAAGACCCTGTCCGGCAGTGAGATCCGCATCCTCGATCGCGACGGCACACCGGTGGCGCCGGGCGAACCCGGCGAGATCACCGTCAAGGGCCCGAATGTCATGCTCGGTTACCTCGACGACCCCGAGGCCACCGCCGCCGCCATCGACGCGGACGGCTACCTGCACACCGGCGATGTCGGCACCCTCGACCACGACGGCTACCTGCGCATCACCGACCGGCTCAAGGACATGTTCATCGTCGGCGGCTTCAACGCCTACCCGGCCGAGATCGAGCGGGTCTTGCTGCAGCACCCGGATATTCGCGATGTCGCGGTGATCGGCATCCCCGACGAGCGGCTCGGCGAGGTCGGCCGCGCCGTCGTGGTGCCCGCCGACGGGGCCGCGACCGATCCGGCCACCCTCATCGAGTGGTCGCGCTCGCGCCTGGCCGGCTACAAGGTGCCGCGGGAGATCGTCTTCGTCGACGACCTCCCGCGCAATGCCGGCGGCAAGGTGCTCAAACAGCAGCTGCGCGATCCCAGCTGATCAGTTCGGCAGCACCGCTCAGTTCCCCAGCACCGGGCCGTCGGCCCAGCGGTACAGGTGCGCGATCGCCGGTTCCACGATGGAATCCGGGATCTCGCCGTCGAACCAGCGATCCACGTGCGTCCAGTGGTAGGGATGCAGCAGGTAATCGCCATTGAGCCCGTCCGGGTCGGCGAACTCCTGCTCCCACACATGGGTCCAGCGGCCGTGGCCCGGCACCCGGCTCAGCGACCAGGACCGGATGGCCGAGATGTGCGCGGGCATGGCCATCAGGTCGGATTCGAAGCGCGCCACCGTATCCGGAGCCGTGCCGGACCGCACCGTGAGCAGCAGGGTGCGCTTGATGCGGCGGGCGGAATCCAGCCGCACCACGCGGGCGTTCACCGGGGCCAGTGGAACCACATCGGCGGTGGCGGGCAGAACGGGCAGGACGGTCGCGGGCGCCGAGTCGGCGGCCAGATCCCAGACCGCGCCGAGTCCGCCCGTGCTGCCGGGCAGATCGACACCGGCCGAGCAGTGCGTGACCCCGGGTGTCGCGGTCGCCGCCGTGGCCTGCGCGGCGAGCTGCCCGTCCGCGTCGTCTCCGGCGGGCGGGGCGGTGAGAATCACCCAGCGGCTCATGACAGTTCCTCCTGTACCGCCAGGACGTGCCGCTCCCGCGTCAGCGCGACCGCGTCGGTGTCCGACCAGAAGGCCGAGACGGCGGGATCGGCGGCGGCCGCGCCCCGCATGCCGTAGAAGTCGTAGATGCCGGGCAGTTCCCAGATGATCTGCACGGCAACCGAATCCGCGCCGGTGTGCTCGTGCAGCACCTGGGGCGAACGCAGTCCGCGGGCGGTGGCCCCCGGCAGATAGTCGCTGCGCCAGCGGGTCAGCCAGTCCTCCGCACGGTTGGCGGGCAGGACGATGCGGTCGACAACGCGGACAGCCGTCGCGGGATTCACAGCTTCGCCTCCACCTCGTTGCGATACCGATCCACGTAGGCCGCAAGGTTTTCCACGCCGTTGAGCAGGGACTCCGGGCCGAACATGGGCGGGGTGAGCACAACGCGGCTCGCGCCCGCCGTGACATAGGGGCGCACGTAGCCGGGGTCGAACTCGCGCGTGAAATCGAAGGAGCCCGGCCAGATGGTCATCTCGACCGCGTCCTCGGCACGTCCCGCCTCCCGCGACAACTCACGAATCCGGTCCGCCCCGCGCGCGAAATCCTCGGACGAGATGGTGTACGGGAACCAGCCGTCCCCGACCCGGGCCGCGCGCCGCACCGCCGGAGCGCTGTTGCCGCCCAGCACGATCGGAATCGACCGTTCGGGCTGCGGCAGGCAGAACTGCTTCTCGAACGACACGTGCTTGCCCTGATACGTGGCCGGGGACTCCGTCCACAGCGCGCGCATGGCCCCGATGCAGTCGTCCAGGCATCCGCCACGATCCTCGAACGGCACCCCGATCGCCGCGTATTCCTCTTTCTGCCAGCCGATTCCGAGCCCGAGCAGCAACCGCCCGCCCGACTGCCGATCGATGGTGGCGGCGCGCTTGGCCAGCACCACCGGGCTGTGCAGCGGCGCCACCACCATGGCGGTGCCCAGCTTCAGGGTGCTCGACGCCGCCGCCACGAACGCCAGCGTCTCCAGCGGATCCGTCATCGGCACCCCGAGATCCCCGCCCGGCATCCGTCCGTCGGGCGAATACGGGTACAGCGGCTCGTAATCCTGTGCCACCACAACGTGTTCCACGGTCCAGATCGAATCCAGCCCGCATTCCTCCGCCGCCGCCGCGAACTCCCGCAGAAATCCGCCCGAGGTCACCAGACCCTCGAGATATGGCATGAGCATGCCGATGCGCATCGGCCGCCTCCGTCCTTCCGGGTACGACCCGCCACTGGGCCACCCTCCGATCGTGGCGTGTTAGCGGGGTCACAAATCGCTCCGGTCCCGCTCACCGAGACCAACGAAATCCCAGTTCAGAGCAGTCAATTCAGGCAACGACAGCTGGCCCCGCACCGTACGGTGCAGGGCTGACGCGGGCGCGGCCGGACAAGGCGAGCCGCCGCAGCGGCGGGCCGCCGCGGCGATGACGACTTGTTCACCGTTATCACTGAAAGGTCGGCGGTAGACCGCCCGCCGAGCAGCCGGGCCGATCGGCAGCGGTCGGCGCCAATATGCTCGAGCGCCACTGCGCTCGAGCGCCAATGTGCCTGGGCAGCAATGGGTGTGGACAGCCTGGATGCCCCGGCAACTCGATCAGCTCGGTCCGAGCCCAACCGGACAGCTCACCAGGGCACTACTCAGCACCCCTCGGTCCGTGCCCCGGTGCGGAACGCACCGGGGCACGGGAGCCGCGAGAGCTACCTCAGATTTCCTTGCGCATCTGGGCGGTGAGGGGCTTCATGTAGCCCGAGCCGAGCAGGCGGCGCATGATGTTCATGGCCTTGGCGTCCTTGCCGATCAGGATGAGCGGCTTGTTCTTCCGGATGCCGTTGACGATGGTCTTGGCGCAGTCCTCGGGGCTGGTCTGGGCCAGGCGGTCGAAGTTGGCGGCCAGGTCGTCGCGGTCGCGGGTGGCGGCGGCGCGGGCCTTCCAGGCGATCTCGGTCTTGATCATGCCGGGGTGGATGCTGGAGACGCCCACGTTGTAGCCGGCGATGATCATCTCCTGGCGCAGTGCGTCGCTGATGGCGTGCATGGCGTACTTGGAGGAGCTGTAGCCGCCCTGGCTGGGGCAGGCCACCAGGCCGAACATGCTGGAGACATTGGCGATGTGCCCGTCACCGGAGGCGATCACGTGCGGCAGGAACGCCTTCACGCCGTGCAGGGTGCCCCAGTAGTTGATGCCGAAGATCCACTCCAGGTCTTCCCAGGAGACTTCCTCGATATTGGCGGTCAGCGAGACGCCCGCATTGTTGACGACGACATTGACCTTGCCGAAATCCGCGACCACCTCGTCGGCGTGCGCGTACACGGCCGCCCGATCGGTCACGTCCAGCTTGTAGGCGCGGGCCTTGGCGCCCTCCTTCTCGCACAGCGCCACGGTCTCCGCGACATTGTCGAGATTGCGCCCGGACAGCGCCAGCTGCGCGCCGTTCCGGGCGAGCTCCAGGGCCAGCGCCCGGCCGATGCCCGCTCCCGCACCGGTGATTACGGCGACTTTGCCGTGGAAGTCCTTCATGGGTGTTTCCTTGTCTCGCAGCGGAGTTGTTACTGGGTGGTGAAGCCGCCGTCGGCGATGAATTCCGCGCCGGTGCTGTAGGAGGAGTCGTCGGAGATGAGGAACAGCACCATGTTGGCGAGTTCCTCGGGGGTGGCCGGGCGGGCGATGGGCTGATTGGCCGCGATGTTCGCCGACCGCTCGGAGGCCGCGACCATCTCGGTCGCCACGATGCCCGGGTGCACGGAGTTGACGCGGACATTGTCGGCCGCGAATTCCTGTGCGGCCGTTTTGGTCATGCCGCGCACGGCCCACTTGGAGGCCACGTAACCCAGGATGTTGGAGTAACCGATGAGCCCACCGGTCGAGGAGATGTTCACGATGGAACCCACCCCGGCCCGGCGCATGGACCCGATCACGGCCTTCATGCCCAGGAACACGCCGACCTGGTTGACGTCGATCACCTTGCGGTAGTCGGCCTCCGAGAGCTTCTCGATCGGGTCGACGTGCACGATGCCCGCATTGTTGACCAGGCCCGAGACCGGGCCGAACGCGGCCTCGGTCTGCGCGACCACGTCGTTCCAGGCCGCCTCGTCGGTCACGTCGAGCGGGAGGAACCGTGCGGCGTCACCGATTTCGGCCGCGACGGCCTGGCCTGCCTCGGTGAGCACGTCGGTGATCACCACCCGCGCGCCCTCGGCCGCGAGCTTGCGGGCGAAGGCTGCGCCCATGCCGCGCGCACCGCCGGTGACGACGACGACCTTCGAATCAACCCGTCCCATGTCAGTTCTCCTGTGCTGCTTCGGATTCCGCGTCGGCCAGGTGGTTGGCCGCGATGTAGCCGAACACCATGGCGGGTCCGATGGTGGCGCCCGCGCCGGCGTAGTCGTTGCCCATGACGGCGGCGGAGTTGTTGCCCGCCGCGTACAGGCCGTGGATGACCTCGCCCTGGTCGTTCAGCACGCGGGCGTGCTCGTCGGTGACCAGGCCGCCCTTGGTGCCCAGGTCGCCCGGCACCATCTCGACCGCGTAGAACGGGCCGCGCTCGAGCGGGGCCAGGGTCGGGTTGGGCTTGACGGTCGGGTCGCCGTAGTAGCGGTCGTAGGCCGAGTCGCCGCGCAGGAAGTCCTCGTCGCGGCCCTTGCGGGCGAAGACGTTGAAGCGCTCGACGGTGGCCGCCAGCTTGTTCGCCGGGATACCCAGCTTGTCCGCCAGCTCGGCCAGGGTGTCGGCCTGCTTGATGATTCCCGCGTCGAAGTACTTCTGGGGCAGCGGCCGCTTGGGGAAGTTACCCAGGAACAGGTACCGGTCGCGGAAGTTCTGATCGAAGATGAAGTGCGCCGGAATGCTGCCCGGCACCTTCTTCTCCTCCTCGTACATGGTGTGCACGACGTTCACATACGGCGCGGACTCGTTGACGAAGCGCTCACCGTTGGCATTGACCACGATGGCGCCCGGCTGCGAGCGCTCGGCCAGCATGAAGAACGGCGGACCCCCGGGGTTGCGCACGGACGGACCCCACCAGGCGTCGTCCATGAGATCCACTGCGGCGCCGGCCTTCTGGCCCGCCACGATGCCCTCGCCGACATTCTCGGTCGCGCCGACGGTCCAGCCGGTGTTCTGCGGCCCGTCGATGTACTGCTTGCGCATCTCCAGGTTGTGCTCGAAGCCGCCCGCGGCCAGCACCACGCCGCGGCGCGCCTTGATGGTGACCGGACGGCCCTCGTGCTCGGCGCGAATGCCGACCACGGCGTCGCCCTCGACGATCAGGTCGGTGAGCGGCGTGTTCAGCCACACCGGCACGCCCGCGTCGCGCAGCGACAGCCACAGCCGGGCGGCGAGGGCCTTGCCCAGGCTGAGCGGCTTGGCGCCCTTGATCAGGTTGAGCGCGGTCTGCGCGCCGACCTTCATGGCGGTCTTCTTGCCGGTCCAGGTGCGCGCGATCATGTTCAGGTCGTGGAAGTCCTTGACCGTGATGGCGATGCCCTTGGGCGCGGACATGGTCGGCTGGTTGATCTTGTGCAGATCCCCGCCGAGCAGGCGGCCGTCGATCGGCTTGGGCTCGATGCTGCGGCCCTGCGCGAGACCGCCCGGGAACTCCGGGTGGTAGTCGGAGTAGCCGCGGTCATAGGCGAAGTCCCAGTGCTTGGAGCGAGCGCCGATGTAGCGGAACATCTCCGGGCCCTGCTCCAGGAACGCGCGCTGCTTGGCTTCCGGAACCCGGTCGCCGACAACGGCTTTCAGGTAGGTGCGGGCCAGCTCCGGGCTGTCCGGCACGCCCGCGGCCTGCAGCACCGGGTTGTTGGGCACCCAGATACCGCCGCCGGAGCGCGCGGTCGAGCCGCCGAACAGGCGGCTCTTCTCGATGAGGGTCACCGACAGGCCCCGATAGGCGGCGGTCAGCGCGGCGGTCATGCCCGCCGCGCCGGAACCCACCACAACGACGTCGAATTCGAATTCCATGAATCTCGTTCCTTAGTAGCCGCAGCTGGTCAGCATGCCGCCGTCGACGACGAATTCGCCTCCGGTGCAATAGCTCGAGGCGTCCGAGGCCAGGAACAACGCCACCTCGGAGACCTCGACCGGCTGACCCCAGCGCGGAATGGGCAATTCGGAGAAGAAGGTGTTGCCGTCCACCCCGGACGCGCCCGCGACGGACGCGGTCATGGGGGTGGCGATGCCGCCGGGATGAATCGAGTTCACCCGGATACCCGAGTGCCCCAGTTCCCGGGCGGCGGACTTGGTGAGCCCGCGCAGCGCGAATTTGCTCGCGCTGTAGGCGGAGAGACCGGCCGCACCGACGAAGCCCTCGACCGAGGAGACGTTCACGATGGACCCGCCGCCGGCGGCGGTGAGCGCGGGCGCGGCCGTCTTGATGCCGAGGAAAGCGCCGGTGACGTTGATGTTCATGATGGTGTTGAACTCGTCCAGGCTCATCTCCACGATGCGCTTGAACCGCAGGATGCCGGCATTGTTGATCAGCACATCCAGCTTGCCGAACGTGGTGGTGGCCGTGGAAACCGCTGCCTGCCAGTCGCTTTCGCTGGTGATGTCGTGGTGCACGTAGTGGACGGCGGCGCCCAGCTCGGCGGCCAGCGCCTTGCCCTCGTCGTCCAGCACATCACCGAACACGACCTTGGCGCCCTCGGCCACGAAGCGGCGCACGTGCTCCGCTCCCATGCCCCGGGCACCACCCGTCACCAGTGCCACCTTGCCGTCCAGCTGTCCCACCGATTCCATCCCTTCCTCTGCTCGTCAACCGACGCTAAGTCCCGATGCGGAACCCCGGCACGATGTGGTCCCGGCCACTGAGACAGACCCATGACCTGAGGCTATGGGTGCAGTTGTATTCCGGTTAGGCATAAGCGCCCGGACGGGTGAGGCAGCGTCGCGGCAAGGAGCCCCGGATGAAGTTCTCGATGATCTTCGAAGCGCAGATGACCGACCCCACCGCCGCGCACGAGGCCCAGGTCCTGCGCGATTGCGTCGAGCAGGCCGTGCTCGCGGATCAGGTCGGCTTCGACGCGGTGTGGGCGGTCGAGCATCACGGGCTCAAGTGGTACGCGCACATGAGCGCGCCGGAGATCTTCCTGACCTGGGTGGCCGCCAAGACCTCGCGGGTGCGCATCGGGCACGGCGTGGTGTGCATGCCGTTCGGCTTCAATCATCCGGTACGCACCGCTGAACGCGCGGCCATGCTCGACGTGCTCTCCGGCGGCCGCCTGAACCTGGGCGCCGGTCGCGGCGCGACCGCCGTCGAAACCTCCATGTGCGGAGTCGATCCCGACCGCACCTATCAGGAGGTCGAGGAATCGCTGCGCATGATCGCGGCCGCCTGGCAGGACCCCGAAGGCGAATTCGAGTACCACGGCGAGCTTTTGGACATCGACCCCCACCACCTGCTGCCGCGCCCGGTGCAGCGCCCGCATCCGCCGCTGTTCATGGCCTGCACCAAGAAGGACACCCTGAAGCTGGCCGCCGAGTACGGAATCGGCGCATTGGTCCTGGGTTTCGCGGGCATCGAGGAGATCGCCGAACTGCGCGGCATCTACGACGAGGCCATCGCGGCCCGCACCGGCGACCGCTTCGTCTCCACCGTTGTCAACGATCATTTCGCGGCGCTGTGCCCGACCATCGTCCTCGACGATCGGGAGCAGGCACAGCAGATCGGCGCGCGCGGCCAGCGCTTCTTCGCCCAGTCCATCAAGTACTACTACGGCGCGGGCCCGGTCCCCGACGAGGCCGTGGACCCGGCCGTCGACGAGATCGCCAAGATGCGGCAGGTCGCCGACGAACACGTCGCCTACCTGCACGAGGCCAAGATCCCGGTGAAGACCGGATCCACCGCCATCTTCAACACCGAGCACGCCTACGGCACCGCCGACGACGCCATCGCCTACGTCGAACGGCTGCAGGCGGCCGGGGCCGACGAGATCCTGTGCCTGATCCAGATGGGCACCGTGCCCCAGGACGCATGCCTGGAAACCATCCGCCAGTGGGGCGAGAAGGTCATCCCCCGCTTCCGAACCCGATAACACCGTCGTAACCGATAGACGACCGACAAGTAGATGACACAGAAAGAAGTCGAAATGGCTGATCTGACAGGCAAAGTCGCCCTGATCACCGGCGCCGCCCGCGGCCAGGGTGCGGCCGAGGCGCGACTGTTCGTGGAGCGCGGCGCCAAGGTGGTCATCACCGACGTGCTCGAGACCGAAGGCAAGGAACTCGCCGAATCCCTCGGCGACGCCGCACGTTTCGTGCGCCACGACGTCACCGACGCCGAGAGCTGGGACGCCGCGGTCAAGGTCGCCGTGGACACCTTCGGCAAGCTGGATGTGCTGGTGAACAATGCGGCCATCTACATCATGAAGCCGCTCACCGAGACCACCGCCGAAGAGCTGGAACGCATCCTGAAGGTCAACCTGATCGGCGCCTTCCACGGCATCAAGGCCGTGCTGCCCGCCATGACCGCGGCCGGCGGCGGCTCCATCGTGAACATCTCCTCGCAGGCCGGGCTCGAGGGCCTGATGAACCACAGCGCCTACGGTTCCTCCAAGTGGGGTCTGCGCGGCCTGTCCAAGATCGCCGCCCTGGAGCTGGGTCCGGCCCAGATCCGGGTCAACTCAGTGCATCCCGGCCCGATCGCCACCCCGATGGTGCCCTACCTGACCACCGGCCCCGGCAGCTTCCCGACCCTGCCGCTGGAGCGCACCGGCCTGCCCGAGGAGGTCGCCGAACTGGTCGCCTTCCTCGCCTCCGACGCCTCCGCCTACGTCACCGGCGCCGAGGTGACCGTCGACGGCGGTCTCGCCGCGGGCAAGTTCATCCCGCGGAACATGCAGTAAGACAGCGCGATCCAGGAAGGCCCGCAATGACCCTGTCCCCCGAATGGCAGACCTTCGTCGACGCCGCCACCGCGGCGTTCCCGGCGCTGGGCACCGAGGTGCTCGACGCCGCCGAAGCGCGGGCCTTCCTGGCCGCCCGCCCCGCCGCCGCCGTCGAGCCGATTCCCGTTGCGGGAGTGGAGGAATGGCTGGTGCCGGGGCCCGAGAACGCGCCGGAGGTGCCGGTGCGCCTGTACCGGCCGCTGGACGCCGAACCCGTTCCGGCCGTGGTGGTCTTCTACCACGGCGGCGGATTCGTGCTGTGCAGCCTGGACTCCCACGATCGGTTCTGCCGCACCATGGCCAATGAGGCCGGGGTCATCGTGGTCTCGGTCGACTACCGCCGCGCCCCGGAGGCCCGCTTCCCGGCCGCGGCCGACGATGCCTACGCCGTCCTGCGCTGGGTCGCCGACCACGCCGAATCCCTGGGCGGGGATCCCGATCGCATCGCGGTGGCCGGGGACAGCGCGGGCGGCAACCTCGCCACCGTCGCCGCCATCACCGCCCGCGACAACGGCGGTCCCGACATCGCCTTCCAGCTGCTCATGTACCCGCTGCTGGACCCGAACTGCGACCGACCGTCGCACATCGAGAACGCCGAGGGCTACTTCACCACCGCGGCCCACATTCGGTGGTACTGGGAGCAGTACCTGTTCTCGGACACCGAGAAGTCCGACCCCTACGCCAATCCCACCATCGCGGACCTGACCGGACTCCCGCCCGCCCACATCGCCACCGCCGAATTCGATCCGCTGCGCGACGAGGGCGAGGCCTACGGGCACAGGCTGCGCGAGGCGGGCGTCGAGACCGAGATCCACCGCTGGAACGGCACCGTGCACGGGTTCATGTCGATGGCCTTCCATCTGCGAGAAACCCAGCGCGCCAATGCGACCGCGTTCAGCGCGCTGCGCCGGGCGCTGGCCCGCACACCCGTCGTCTGAAATTCCCCGTGGGTTCACGGGCGGACCGGTTAGCATCACCTGCGTTCACATATCTGAAACGTCAGGAATTCTCTTGCCGGTCGCACGCCTCATCCCCTCGGCGACGAATCATGCCCGATTCGCCACGGGGGCAGCCGCTCTCACCGCGGCCATCACCCTCACCGCGGCCCTGGCGGGATCCGCCGGGGCCGCACCCCAGTCCTTCGGCACGCTGGCGCTGTCCCGGTTGAAGAACGCCGCGGTCGCCGACATCGGCACCACCAAGGTGACCGCCGACGCCGCCGCGATCCGCGACTGCGCCAACTACGACTGCGAGATCGTGCTCCGCTTCACCGGCGGCTGCGGCGCGGTCGCCCAGGGCGCGGACGGCACCTGGGGCTGGGCCCAGGGCGCGAGCCTCGACGAGGCCGAACAGAACGCCGTGAACGGGCTCGGCCAGAGCGCTCCCCCGTTCCCCGACCTGGGCAGCGCGCAACCCCGCGCCGCCCACGTCGTTGCGAGCACCTGCACCGAAAGCGGGCAGTAGCAACGGTTTTCGAGGCTCAGTGCGGGTACTGGGCCTCGTAGGCCGCGCGTTCGGCGGCCCGGCGGGCAGCCCGCGCCGGATTCTCCAGGTCCTCGGGGAAGCCGTGCTTCACCAGGCGGTGCGCCCGGTTCATCGGCATGTAGGCCACGATGTAGAACAGCGCCAGCAGCAGGCCCAGCAGGATCACCGCCAGCTTCAGCCACAGCTCACCCGGCAGCAGGAATGCCAGCGCGAACACCGGGACCAGCGGCACCAGCTGCCGCACGAGGTGCCGCGGCACCGCCCAGGGTCCGGTGAGGTCGTTGCGCACCCACTCGTGCAGATCCTCGGGCAGCACGCGCCCGCACGAGTAGCCGAGCCACTGAACAGGGTTGGGGCGCTTCATTTCCGGTTTCCCTTCGTCGATCCGGCCTGCTCGCCATCCGCCAAGACCGACCGCCGCGCCGCGGCGTTGACCCGATTCAGCACCTCGCGCAGCTCCTCGAGATCCGCCAGGCTCACCCCCAGCCGCGCCACCACCGCCGGCGGAATCCGCTCCGCCTCCCTGCGCAATTCGCGCCCGGCCTCGGTCAGATCCACAACCAGATTGCGCTCGTCGTGACTGTCGCGCCGGCGAGTGATGAGCCCGGCCGTCTCCAGCCGCTTCAGCAGCGGCGAGAGCGTCGGCGAATCGAGTTGAATGGCCTCGCCGATGTCCTTGACCGACATCGGCGCCTCACCCCACAGGGCCAGCATCACCAGATACTGCGGATGCGTCAGGCCCATGGGCTCGAGCAGCGGCCGGTACACCGCCAGCACCGCCCGATTGGCCACCGCCAGCGCGAAGCACACCTGCCGGTCCAGCCGCAGCGGGTCCTCGACCTCCAACTCCACCGCTCAGCCCTCCTGATCGTCTTGGTTAGGGCAATAATAGTTAATGCGCTAACTGTTCGTCGACGATCGGGTGGGTAATCGATATCACACGCTCAACCCTGCAGCGCCTGCCGCATGGTCAGGATCCGACCGGTGTCCATGTAGTCACGGAAGAGCGTGACCAGGCCGTTCTGCACGCGAATCACATTGACAGAACTGCGAATCCAGGCGCGCGGCTGCCCCGGGCGGGTGATGTCGATATCGACCTCGGTGATGAGCAGTTCCGGATCGCCGGTCTCGTGAACGACCGGACGGATGCCGTGCAGCTCCAGACTCGGCATTCCCGACCAGCGGGAGGCCAGGTACTCGCGGATCGCCTCCCGGCCCTCGATGCGGGTGGGCTCACCGGGAATCAGGAACGGGATCTCGAATACGGCATCCGGATCGAAGAGCGCGACGAACCGGTCGGCATCGCGCGAGGGCAGGCTCTGAAACAGCTGTTCAACAAGGTCACGAGGGGTTTCGACGGAAGTGGACACGACTGCCTCCAAAAACGGAACGTTGGACCCGGTTAGCATTCGGGGCGTGCGCCCCGTTTGTCAACGGCTGGGTAGGCTATCGGAGTGACGGATCGACCCCTGCGCGCCGATGCGCGCCGCAATCGCGAGCGGGTGCTGGCCGCCGCCCAGGAAGCCTTTGCCGCCGAAGGCCTTTCGGTGCCGCTCGACGAGATCGCCCGGCGGGCCGGCGTCGGGGCGGGCACGGTGTACCGCCACTTCCCCACCAAGGAGGCGCTTTTCGAGGCCGCCATCCTGGATCAGGTCGAGAAGATCACCGCACACGCCCGCGACCTGACCACCGCCGACGATCCGGGGACGGCGTTCTTCGAATTCCTGGAGAAGCTGGTCCTGCAGGGCGGCGTCAAACGCGACCTCGCGGACGCGTTGCGCGCCAACGGCGGTGAATACCCGCGCACGGTCTCGCGCGACCTCGAAACAGCACTGGGGACCCTGCTCTCCCGCGCGCAGCAGGCGGGCGCGGTGCGGCCCGACATCAGCGTCGGTGACCTGCTCACCATCATCAAGGGCATCTTCCTCGCCGCACACGACACGAGCGCGACCCCGGGACTGCGCGAGCGCACCTTCGCCGTGATGACCGACGGATTACGCACCTCGCGCTGACCGGCCGGAACAAACGGAGACCAGCCCGTCCAGCCGTTCGCAAACCTGGGGCAATAATCGCTGAAATATTGCGGAATTGCCTGAAGCGCGGGCGAATCGCGCGTCCAGTTCGGCGATGTCCGCACGTTTTCTCAACTCGGATGCTTTGATGCACCATGTGCTGACCGGTTGCCTCTCCGGCACCTCGGCCCGGGGCTGTTCTTCGACGTTCATCCGCACGAGTTGACGACAGGAGATCGGATTCGATGAAGCGTGCGATCCGCGCCGTCGCGGTTATGACCGGACTGGCACTCGCAGCCTGCGGTAACACTCCGAAACCCGACGACGCGCCGCGGTCGGCGCCACCGCGGACGCTGACCATCGGCATCAAATTCGATCAACCCGGGCTGTCGGTCGAGGGACCCGACGGCAAACCCCACGGCTTCGATGTCGACACCGCCGTCTACATCGCCGACAAGCTCGGCGTCACCCCCGACCACATCACCTGGCGCGAGGCCCGCACCGATCAGCGCGAGGACCTGTTGAACTCGGGCGCAGTCGATTTCATCGTCGCCTCCTACTCCATCACCGCCGCCCGCCAGCAACTGGTCTCCTTCGCCGGGCCCTACCTGCTGGCCGGGCAGGACCTGCTGGTACGGCAGAGCGAACGCGCCATCGACCAGCCCGAGGACCTGGACGGACGCACCGTCTGCACCGCCGAGGGCTCGACCTCCGCCGACAAGATCCGGCGCAGCTTCGCCCAGAACGTGAAGCTCGCCACCCGCGACACCTACGCGGAGTGCGTCGCCGACCTGATCGCGGGCACCATCGACGCCGTCACCACCGACGACGTCATTCTGGCCGGATACGCCCATGAGCACCCGGGCGTGCTGCGCGTGGTCGGGCACCGCTTCACCCGCGAGCGCTACGGGGTCGGCGTGCGCAAGGGCGATCTCGAATTGCAGAGCCGCATCACCACGGTCATCCGCATGATGATCGACGACGGCAGCTGGCGGCGCGCCATGGACGCCGATCTCACCGCAAGTGGATACACGCCGCTGCCCGCGCCGGTGGTGTTCAATGCGCCGGACAAAACGGTCACTCCCGGCGATCCGACCACCCTCGACCCGGAATTGGTGAATGCGGCCACGGCCGTCGCGGCCACCTCCAATGCTCGCGACTGGGAGGGCTTTCGTTCCCTGGTCTGCCCCGAAACAGCCGACACCATCGACCAGATCGTCTTCCAATACACCCCGCAATTCGACAAATCACTCGGTGCGGAAGTGAAGAACGCCGGCTACACGAACACTGTCACCGGAGTCACCCAAAACGACCCGAACTCCGCCACCTTCGCATTCCACGAAACCTTCACAAACGTCCCCGAGAAATACCGCAGCTACTTCAAGGACATCGATTACACCGGCACCATGGTCCGGCGCAACGGCGCCTGGAAGCTGTGCGGCCTCGCCGCGGATTTCGTCGAACCCTGACCGCCGGATAAATACGGTGCACCGGGACGGGCGGTGGACCTACCGTGGACAGCAGTCGAGAGGAAGGAAAGTCCCATGTTTCCCGTCGAGCTGCGCGGTACTCGGGCGCAGACGCTCATGTGGGCCCACGAGCACGAGGTCGAACCGGCCGCGCTGCAGCAGCTGCGGAATATCGCGCAACTGAAGTGGGTGTACGGGGTACGGGTGATGCCGGACGTGCACCTGGGCAAGGGCGCGACGGTCGGCTCGGTCATCGCCATGAAGGACGCGGTCGCGCCCGCGGCGGTCGGGGTGGACATCGGTTGTGGAATGGAGGCCGTGCTCACTTCGCTGACCGCGGCCGACCTGCCCGACAACCTGCACTCGCTGCGATCACGAATCGAGGCGGTGCTGCCGGTGGGATTCGCGGCCCACCACGACCCGGTGAACGTGAACAGGTTGAACGCAGAGGTTTTCGGTCAGCGCGCGGCGGGCACCACCCTGCGCGCGGGGTGGGACCGCTTCTGGAAGGCGTTCGATTCACTGGATCCGGCCGTGCAGGCTCGCGAGTCCAAGGCACACAAGCAGATGGGAACGCTGGGCGGCGGCAACCACTTCCAGGAGCTGTGCATCGACACCGAGCAGCGCGTGTGGATCCTGCTGCACTCCGGAAGCCGCAATATCGGCAAGGAACTCGCCGACCGGCACATGACCGTGGCCCGCAGACTGCCGCACAATGCGGATCTGCCGGATCGCGACCTGGCGGTATTCCTGTCCGGGACACCGGAAATGGATGCCTACCGCCATGACCTGACCTGGGCGCAGGAGTACGCGGCGCGCAACCGCGCTGTCATGCTCGCCCTGGTCTGCAAGGCAGTGCGCGACGAATTCCACGGTCTGGACGTGCGATTCGACGATCCCATCTCCTGCCACCACAACTATGTGGCGGAGGAGGTCATCGACGGGATCCCCATGCTGGTCACCCGCAAGGGCGCGGTGCGTGCGGGTGCGGGCGACCTGGCGCTGATTCCGGGGTCGATGGGCACGCGCTCATATGTGGTGCGAGGCAAGGGGAATCCGGCCTCGTTCCAGTCGGCGTCGCACGGCGCGGGCCGGCGGATGAGCCGCAATGCGGCCAAGCGCCAGTTCACCGTGGCCGACCTGGTCGCGCAGACCGAGGGCGTGGAGTCCCGCAAGGACGCCGGGGTGATCGACGAGATCCCCGCGGCCTACAAGGACATCGACCAGGTCATCGCGGCCCAGTCCGACCTGGTCGACATTGTCGCCACGCTGCGGCAGGTGCTGTGTGTGAAGGGTTGACCGGGGTCAGCGGCGGCGGAAGGTCGCCGCTGCACCCGCACCCACCAGCAGGATGCCCACGATGAGCGGGAATCCCGTTTGCAGCCACTGGAACAGCGCGATGTGCATGTCGTCGGACACCGGCAGATCGCCGATCAGGCGGAAGGTGTCGTCCGGGAAGATGAAATGGATGATCCCGGGCAGCACCCCCCACACCAGCCCGGCGATGATGGTGCCCGCCGGCGAATAGGCGGCCAGGGCCGCCACCAGCAGGAACACCACCGCGGCAATGAGGATCTCGACGGTCGAGCCGACGCGGTCGGCGAAGTCCCCGAGGATCGTCCACTGCCTGGTCCCGGCCGCGCCGCGGGCGGCGAGGACGATGCCGACGGGGGTCAGGATCAACCCCACCAGCGCGCCGGTCACCGTCCGCGAAACACCTCCACTACTGCGAAACTCTGTACCCGGCGGAGTCCACCCCGCGGGCGACGGAAACTTCTCCGGCATCTGCGTCTCCCTGCGCAACCCCGGACGCCCTTCGTGCCCGGAATCCTATTGTCCGTCCGCGCACGGGATTCCGCGCGATCTTGACCCCACCGCAACCAAGGCGGTCTCCACCGGTGTTTTACAGGGCAGACGTTTGTCCGGTTCGGAGTATTTGCACGGGTCGCACGCGCGGGTGGCACGCAAGGGGTGCGAAGTCGGTCGAAAATTCGGGCAGGGGGCAGGTGGTGTCGGTGCGGTGGGGCACCATGGAGCGCGTGACCTCGACCGACCCAGCCACCTCGCCCGCCACCGACCCTTCGGCCTCGGCGACGACCGGCACGTCCCGGCCGTCGCCCGATACCGCCGACCCCCGCTCGGCGGCCTCGGAGCCGGTTCGCGCGGGCGGCCTGAGGGAGGACGCCGAGTCGCTGCTGCGGGAGCTGGCCGGGCCGCAGGCGCGGCTGCGCGAGGATCAGTGGATCGCGATCGAGGCGCTCGTAGTGCAGCGGCGGCGGGCACTGGTGGTGCAACGCACCGGGTGGGGCAAGTCGGCGGTGTACTTCATCTCCGCGAAGCTGCTGCGGGCGCAGGGGCGGGGGCCGACGGTGATCGTGTCGCCGCTGCTGGCCCTGATGCGCAACCAGGTCGCGGCGGCCGAACGCGCGGGAGTCGTCGCGGCGACCATCAATTCGGGGAATGTCACCGAGTGGGACGAGATCCACGCGCGGGTGGCGGCCGGGGATGTCGATGTGCTGCTGGTGAGTCCGGAGCGCTTGAACAACCCGGACTTCCGCGATTCGGTGCTGCCGAAGCTGGCCGCGGACGCGGGGCTGGTGGTGATCGACGAGGCGCACTGCGTGTCCGACTGGGGCCACGACTTCCGGCCGGACTATCGGCGGATCCGCACGCTCATCGCCGATCTCGGGTCCGAGGTGCCGGTCCTGGCGACCACGGCCACCGCCAACGACCGGGTGGTGACCGATGTGGCGACCCAGATCGGCACGGACACATTGGTTTTGCGCGGCAGTCTGGACCGGGAGTCCCTGCATCTGTCGGTGGTGCGCATCCCCGATGCGGTGCAGCGCACGGCCTGGCTCAGCCGGCGGCTGCACGAACTGCCGGGCTCCGGCATCGTCTACACGCTCACGGTGGCCGCGGCCCACGATCTCGCCGACGTTCTCAACTCGCACGGACACCACGTCGCCGCCTATACCGGGCAGACCGACCCCACCGAACGGGAAGCCCTCGAGGCCGCGCTGCTGAACAACGAGGTGAAGGCGCTCATCGCCACCTCCGCGCTCGGAATGGGTTTCGACAAGCCGGATCTCGGCTTCGTCGTGCACCTCGGCGCGCCCTCCTCCCCCATCTCCTACTACCAGCAGGTGGGCCGTGCGGGCCGCGGCACCGAGCGGGCCGAGGTGGTGCTGCTGCCCGGCCACGAGGACCGGCAGATCTGGAGTTACTTCGCGTCGGTGGCCTTCCCGCGCGAGCACATCGTGCGCTCCGTGCTCGCCGCCCTCGACACCGACCGGCCGCTGTCCACCGCCGCCCTGGAACCGCTGGTCGAGCTCAACCGCTCCCGCCTGGAGATGGTGCTCAAGGTGCTGGACGTGGACGGCGCGGTGCGCCGGGTGCGCGGCGGCTGGCTGGGCACCGGTCAGCCCTGGGCCTACGACACCGAACGCTACGAGCGGCTCAGTGTGGCGCGCGAGGCCGAGCAGCAGGCCATGATCGACTACGAGTCCACCGCCGAGTGCCGGATGACGTTCCTGCGCAGGCAACTCGACGATCCCGGCCTCACCGCGGACGCCCGCTGCGGCCGCTGCGACAACTGCACCGGCACCCGCCTGGACATCGCCGTCGACGCCGCCGACCTGGCCGATATCCGCACCCGCCTGGACCGGCCCGGCATCGATCTCGCGCCCCGCAAGCAGTGGCCCACCGGCCTGGCCAAACTCGGAATCCCGTTGTCCGGCAAGATCACCGACGGTCCCGAGACCGGCCGCGTCCTGGGCCGCCTCAGCAACCTCGGCTGGGGTCAGCGCCTGCGCCCACTCCTCGACGGCCCCGACGCTCCGATCCCCGACGAGGTCTTCCGCGCCTGCACCACCGTGCTGCGCGAATGGAACTGGGCCCAGCGCCCCACCGCCGTCATGGCTCTGGACTCCGGCGCGCACCCGATCCTGACCCGCTCACTGGCCGCCCGCCTCGCCGAGGTCGGCCGCCTAGCGGACCTCGGCGTCCTCCACCTGCGCCCCGACCTGCCACCGGTCTCCGCCGCCAACTCGGCCCACCGGGTGGCCGCCCTCCACAATGCCTGGGAGACACCGGATCTCAGCGCGGTCGACGGCAAGCGCGGGGAGGCGGAGCGCATCCTGCTGGTCGACGCCCTGACCGACACCGGCTGGACCTTCACCATGGCCGCCCGCATGCTCCGCGCCGCGGGCGCCGCCGCCGTCCTCCCCTTCGCGCTGGCCACCCCGTCCTGATCACCCCGCGAGCTCAGGCGTCGGCGGGCGGGCGGCGGTTCTTGAGGTCGTCGATGGCGTCGACGTAGCGGAGCATCAAGCGGGCGAATTCGAGGCGGTCCTGTTCGGGCCATTCGGCGGTGATGTATTCGTACGCGGCACGCTGCCGGCGACGGAAGGTGCGCATGAACTCGAGGCCCTGCTCGCTCAGCTCGAGGACCGCGCGGCGGCCGTCCAGCTGGGAGGGGACGCGCCGCAGGTAGCCCGCCTTGATGCTGTCGGTGACCATGCGGCTGGCCACCGAGGGATCGACGCACATGCCCGCGGCGATACCGCCGACCGTCATCTCCTGCCCGGGCTCGCGGGGGTCCTGGCCGGCACTCTGAGGGCAGCCGAGCACCATGCCCAGCAGCAGGGCGCGGGTCGAATCCTTGGTGCTGATGGGGTCTTCGACCTCCTGGAGGACACCGCGGCGGAGCTTGCCGAATGCCGGTCCGATGGCATCGAGCAGCTCGTCGGGGGTGCGGTCGTCCTGGGTCATGGGCACATCGTATCTGCATGCATTCGCGAACATATGTGTTGACTCGCAAATGTGTGCATGACAGCATGCATTTGTCCATCTGCATGGATTCCCACTCGATCGGAGTACGCCATGACCATCCTCGTCACCGGCGCCCGCGGCCAGATCGGCCGCGCCGTCCTCACCACCCTGCACGCCCGGGGGCTGCCCGTCCGCGCGGCCAGCAAGGACCCGTCCGCCCTCGACCTCCCCGCCGGAATCGAGGTCGTCGCACTGCGCGGCGACGATCCCGAAAGCCTCACCGCCGCACTGGAAAACGTGCGCCAGGTCTTCCTCTACGCCGACCCCGGCACCGCGACCACCTTCGTGCGGGCCGCCGAGCAGGCGGGAGTCGAGCACGTCGTACTGCTGTCGTCCTCCGCGGTCGACTCCCCCGACGCCGCTTCCAACCCCATCGGCGCCAGCCACCTGGCGGTCGAAAAGGCGCTCGCCGCTTCTACTCTCGCCACCACCACGCTGCGACCGGGCGGATTCGACAGCAATGCCTTCGGCTGGATCCCGGCCGTCTCGGCGGGACAGCCCATCGAGCACGCCTACCCGGACGCCGCCCTGGCCATGATCCACCCGCTGGATATCGCCGATATCGCCGTCGCCGCCCTCACCGGCCCCGAATTGCGCGGCCGCACAGTCAGTCTCACCGGCCCCGAGGCGATCAGCTTCCGCGCGCAGATCGCCGCGCTGTCGGAGGCCATCGGCCGGGAGATCCCGATCGTCACCATCACCCCGGAGCAGGCACAGGCACAGCTGTCGCAAACCATGCCGCCGTACATCGTGGACGCCCTGCTGACCATCTGGGCGCTCACCACCGAGCAGCCCGAGACCCCGGCCGACACCACCGACACCCTGCTGGGCGTCCCGGGCCGCACCTTCGCGCAGTGGGCCCGCGAGAACGCCGCCGCCTTCACCGCCGCCTGACCAGCGCCACGCCGGGCTGATTGCCCGGCCGTCGCGGAAACCACTGCCCACCAGGGACGCAGCGCGTAGGCTCAGGCAAATCCCGCAGTCGCCGAACGATCCTGGGGAGTTCAACATGGCGTCCGCATCACTCAAAGCTCCACCTTTGCCATTGCTGCGCGCCATCACCTGGCTCCGCGACGGCATGTATGCCCTGCATCGGCGGATGGTTCCCGGGCACATCGCGCTCCTCGAACTGGCCACGGCCGGATATCTCAGTCAGGCCACCTGCGCGGCGGCCGAGCTGGGCATCGCCGACGCGCTCGCCGAGGGCCCCAGGCAGCCTGGCGACCTCGCGGCGGCGGTCGGCGCGAACGAGGACGCGCTGCGGCGGCTCATGCGCCTGCTGATCAGTGCGGGCGTGTTCGCGCAGCGCCGGGACGGCGCGTACGAGCTGACCGGCATGTCGCAGGCGCTGTGCTCGGATGCGCCGGTCACGCTGCGGGATCTGCTCCTGTTCTTCGGGGCCGATCTGCATCGCAAACACTGGACGCACCTCAGCGGCTCGGTCCGGTCCGGCGGATCACTCTGGCCCGAGCTGGAAGGCATGGAGTTCTTCGAGTTCGCCGACAAGCATCCCGAGGCCGGGGAGATCTTCGACCGCGCCATGACCAGCGTCAGCAGTCTGTCCAACGAGCCGTTGCAGGCCGCCTTCGACTTCGGCCGATTCGGCTCGATCGTGGATGTCGGCGGCGGGCGCGGCAGCCTGCTCGTCGACATCCTGCAACGCCACCCCTCCATGCGCGGCACCGTCTTCGACCTGCCCCGCGTGCAGGAAGGCCTCGAGGAAAAGCTCCGGATGCCGGGCCTGACCGGCCGTCTGACCTTCGACCCGGGCAGCTTCTTCGACTCGGTCCCCAAGGGCGCCGACGCCTACCTGCTCAAACACATCCTGCACGACTGGTCGGACGAGGATGCCGAACGCATCCTGCGCACCATCCGCGCCGCCATGGAATCCGAGGCGCGCCTGCTCATCATCGAAATGGTCATGCCGCAACACCACCGCCCCCACCCGGGCAAGATCATCGACCTGGAGATGCTGATCCAGACCCCGGGCGGCCGGGAACGCACCCAGACCGAATTCGGAAACCTGCTCTCCCGCAGCGGATTCGTGCTCACCGGGGTGACCGCGACCGCCGCCCCCGACTGCGTGATCGAGGCCCATCCGGCGTGGTGATCGGGCCTGCCCGCCCGATCAGTGAGGCACCCGCGCGGCGTGTGCGGTGCAAGGTCACACGCCCGGCGCGGGCCTCCCGCCACCCGGATGCGGTTGCCGCACCGGCACTTCAGGCGGAGCGGCGGATTCTCGGGCCGACAACCCCTGCGGCCCGATCGGTCCAGCCGTCCGCCATCTGCGCCAGTAGGAACCAGGCGGCGTGTACTTGTTCGTCCGATACGTTCTCGGCCGTCCGGAGCAGATGCACGGCGCGCACATGGGCGGCCGCCATGGCATCCACCACGGCCCCGAGGGATTCGGCCCGCGCTGCACCCCTCGGCAGCGCCCGGCTCGTCACCCACTCGTCGATGAACGAGACCAGTTGAGCGCGTAGCTCGTCGATCCCGCCCGCATCGCCGGACTGTTCCCGCCGCTGCAGGTGCAGTTCGGCCAGCGCCCGGGCCCAGCGGGTGACCGCGTGGTCCTCGGGCTGATCACCGATGTGGCCGCAGAAGGCGGCCAGCAGTTCATGCCAATCGGGCAGTAGTGGGCGTTCGGCGAACCTCTCCTCGAAACTCGTGTCACGTCCGCTCGCCCGCCACAGCTCTGTGCTATCAGGTTGCGGTACGTACATACCTACCTCCACGGGCGGTGCGGCGCACCCGGAGCCGCGGGCGATCACCGGACCGCGAGCCCGGCGCGGCAAGGGCGGACCGCGCCGGATCCAGGCGACCGCTATCGGCGAAGGGCACATCTCGATGCGGCACCGGGTGCTCCTCAAGCATGAACCTCCGGGCCGTCCCGCCCACTGCCCTTCCCCCGCCCTCCCCCTGCCCCTCGCCCGAGCGACCAACCGACCGGTTCGTGGCGTTACTTCGCCTCTCCCCCAATGCAATTCGCCCGTAACCGACACTTCGCCTTCGTGTGCCGCGGGCGAAACCAGACCTTCACCAGGACCGTGGCTAGACCTTCACCAGATCGTCGGCATGCACGACCGGGCGCTGCATGCTGTCGGGGAGGGCGGTGGTGGAACGACCCTTCATGGTCTCCAATTCGTCGCTGTCATAGGCGGCCACGCCGCGGGCGACGAGCAGGCCGTCGGGCGCGATCAGATCGACGACGTCACCGGCATAGAAGTGACCCGCCACCTCGGTGATGCCCGCCGCCAGCAGCGAGTGGCGGCGCTCCGACACGGCCGCGACCGCGCCCGCGTCCAGATGCACCGCGCCCCGGGCGTCGGCCGCGTGCCGGACCCAGAACTTGCGAGCCGAGAGCCGCACCGGACGCGCGGCGAAGGCGGTGCCCACGGTCGCGCCCGAAAGCGCCGCCGCCGCATCCGAAGCCGCGGCCAGCAGCACCGGCACGCCGGCATCCGCGGCCAGGCGGGCCGCCGACAGCTTCGAGGCCATACCGCCGGTGCCCAGCGCGCCACCGGATCCGGCGATGACGCCGTCCAGATCGGCGCTGCTGCGCACCTCGGGAATGAAGTTCGCCGAACCCTTACGCGGATCGCCGTCGTAGAGGCCGTCGACATCCGACAGCAGGATCAGGGCATCCGCGCCGACCAGGTGGGCCACCAGGGCCGCCAGCCGGTCATTGTCGCCGAACCGGATCTCTTCCGTTGCGACAGTGTCGTTCTCGTTCACCACCGCGATGGCGTGCAGTGAGCGCAGGCGGTCCAGGGTGCGCTGGGCATTGCGGTGCGGTTCACGGCGGCCGAAGTCGCCCGCGCTCAACAGCACCTGGCCGACGACGCGATCGTAGCGGGCGAAGGAGGTGCCCCAGGCGTGCGCCAGCGCCAGCTGCCCGACACTCGCGGCGGCCTGCTTGGTGGCGAGATCCCTTGGGCGCTTGGACAATCCGAGCGGAGCCATGCCCGCGCCGATGGCGCCCGAGGACACCACCACCAGATCCGATCCCGCGCGCATACGGGCCTCGACCGCATCGGCCAGCCGGTCCAGCCGGCCGGTATCGAGGCCGCCCTCCAGGGAGGTCAGCGCCGACGAGCCGATCTTCACCACCACACTGCGCGCCGACGCGATCGCCTGCCGCGCCGCACTGAGCTCTCCGGATCCAGCACTGCGCTCTCCAGATCCAGCACTGAGCTCCCCGAGTCCAGCGCCCTGTCCCGTCACCTGAGTGCCGCTCGAACCCACTTGCACCACACCTCAATTCGCCCGCGGCGCCGCAGCGCCGTCGCACCCGAATCCGTTGCCCACCCGCACCGGCCGCCCGCTCCGTCGCGAACAGCCCTGCGGCACTGTATTACTCGTCGTCCTCGGTCACCAGGCCGCGGCGCACACGCGAGGCGTGCTTGCGCTCGGCGGCGCCGATGCGTTCGGTCTGATCCAGGCGCGGGTCCACGCCGCGGCGGGTCATCAGGGTCTCCACACCGGCGGAAATCGAAGGCTCCCAATCGAAGCAGTAATCCGCGATGGTGACCGACGCACCCGGCTCCGCGCCGAGCTTGACCAACTCGTCCTCGACACCGAGGCGGGCCAGCCGGTCGGCCAGGTAGCCCACGGCCTCGTCATTGTCGAACTGGGTCTGGTGCACCCACCGCTCGGGCCGCTCGCCGATGACGATGAAGCCGCCCTCGACCTCGGGATCCTGAATGACCCGGAAACCGCTGTCGCCCTTGGCGACCGGTCGGATGATCTGCCGCTTCGGCTCCGCCTTCGGATGCGCCGCCCGGTACTCGGCGACCATCTCCGCGAGCGCGAAGGTCAACGGCCGCAAGCCTTCCCGGCTCACCGCCGAGATCTTGTAGACCGGCCAGCCGCGCTTCTCGAACTCCGGCAGCACGAACTCGGCCAGCTCGTCGGCATCCGGGATATCGGCCTTGTTCAGGATGACCACGCGCGGGCGATCCGCCAGATCACCCAGACCGGCGTCGCCCACCAGCGCGGGCTGGTACGCGGCCAGCTCGGCCTCCAGCGCGTCCACATCCGACACCGGGTCACGGCCCGGCTCCAGCGTCGCGCAGTCCACCACGTGGGCCAGCACCGCGCAGCGCTCCAGATGCCGCAGGAAATCCAGGCCCAGGCCGCGGCCCTCGCTCGCGCCCGGGATCAGGCCGGGCACATCGGCCACGGTGAAAGTGGTGTCACCCGACAGCACCACACCGAGGTTCGGCACCAGCGTGGTGAACGGGTAGTCCGCGATCTTCGGCTTGGCCGCCGACAGCACCGACACCAGCGACGACTTACCGGCCGACGGGAAGCCCACCAGGCCCACATCCGCCACCGACTTCAGCTCGAGCACCAGCTCGCGCTCCTGGCCCTCCTCGCCGAGCAGCGCGAAACCGGGCGCCTTGCGCGACTTGGACACCAGCGCGGCATTGCCCAGCCCGCCGCGGCCGCCCCGGGCCGCCACGTACGTCGAACCCACCCCGATCAGGTCGGCCAGCACCTCACCGTCGGTGCTCATGACGACGGTGCCGTCCGGCACCTTCAGCAGCAGCCCCTCGCCCTGCTTGCCATTGCGGTTGCCGCCCTCACCGGGCTTGCCGTTGCCGCCCTTGGCATGCGGGTGGAAGTGGAAGTCGAGCAGCGTGTGCACATTGGGGTCGACCTCGAGGATCACGTCCCCGCCATTGCCCCCATTGCCGCCATCCGGGCCACCCAGGGGCATGAACTTCTCACGCCGCACCGAGGCACACCCGTGCCCACCCTTGCCCGCGCGCACATGCAAAACGACACGGTCGATGAATTTGGACATATCGGTGATCATCCTCCTTCAGGACTAGTCGACTCTGTCTAATTTGCCCTCCGCTGCGCTCCGGGCTGGTTCGCGGCGCTGAAGGTCTCGTTCTTCCCTCCTCCGCTCCTCCGCTTCGCTCCCCCGCTCCGTCAGTCCAGAACGAGACGCGCCGCGAACCTGTGAGCATCGGCGGTGTGGTGCTGCTGTAAACAGCAAAGCGGGCCAGGGTTAATCCAAACCCTGACCCGCTTCGGAAGTGTATGGAGAGAACTCCGGTGCGCCGGTCAGGCGTTCACCGGCTCCGGAACCACGATGTTGACGGTCTTGCGGCCACGCTTGGTGCCGAACTGCACCGCACCCGCCTCGAGGGCGAACAGCGTGTCGTCGCCGCCACGGCCGACGTTGACGCCGGGGTGGAAGTGCGTGCCGCGCTGACGAACCAGGATCTCGCCGGCCTTGACGGTCTGACCGCCGAAGCGCTTCACACCGAGCCGCTGCGCATTCGAATCGCGACCATTGCGCGAGCTGGATGCACCCTTCTTATGTGCCATTTCAGAACTCCTCGTGCCGGGGTGCGAACCCCAAGTCGGATTACTTGATGCCGGTGACCTTCAGGACCGTCAGCTTCTGACGGTGGCCCTGACGCTTGTGGTAGCCGGTCTTGTTCTTGAACTTGTGGATGCGGATCTTCGGGCCCTTGGTCTGTTCGACGACCTCGGCGGACACGGAAACCTTCGCCAGCTTGTCAGCATCGGTGGTCAGCTCGGCGCCGTCAACGACCAGCACCGGCGCCAGGGACACCGCAGTGCCCGGCTCACC
Organism: Nocardia sp. NPDC059154; assembly: GCF_042755705.1. Classification (NCBI taxonomy): domain Bacteria; kingdom Bacillati; phylum Actinomycetota; class Actinomycetes; order Mycobacteriales; family Nocardiaceae; genus Nocardia; species Nocardia sp. NPDC059154. The sequence goes on along the minus strand of NZ_JBHZCS010000030.1, from coordinate 56,655 downwards.
CTCGATCTTCTCGACCTTCACCAGGTCACCGACCGCGACCTTGTACTGCTTTCCGCCGGTCTTGACGATTGCGTACGTTGCCATCGGTCGGCTGCCCTTCTTTCTTTACAAGTGCGCGAGGTGCTCGGCACTCTGCTCACACGGCCGGTCGTCCGGTTCGCACCGGAAACCGCCGCAGACTGGTCTGGTGGTTTTCACCGCCGCCTCGGGCCTTTGGTTCTACCGAACCGAACCTGGCCCACTCACAGCACTAGTCACAACAGAGTGCCGTCGCAGGGGGCAGCGACTGACCAAGACTACAGGACACCGCCGACCCCCTCCAAACCGGGCCGCCGCCCACCACCGATGGTGTTCGTCACCGCCCCAAAAGGCCGTGGCCCCGACAGAACTTCGCGGGGACCCGAGTCCGGCTTGCGGGGGTCGGCTAGTTTTCACCCTCCGGCGGCAGGGC
>NZ_JBHZCS010000030.1:35613-56194 GCF_042755705.1 Nocardia sp. NPDC059154 | reverse complement strand
GGAGTGAAAAAAGCCCCACGCACCCCCCCCCCCCCCCCACCCCCTTCCCCCCCCCCCCCCCTTGTTTTTTTTCTCCCCCCCCAAAGACTCCTTTCCCCCCCCCGGCTTTCTTTGTCCCCCCGGGTCCGGCTGACGGGAGCCGGCTAGTTCTCACCCTCCGGCGCACCGGCGGGACGGCCCGCGGCCCGGCGACGCGGGCGGGACCGCGGCGGCACCGCGGCGGGAGCCAGGTCGTCCAGGTTGAAGCCCGGCTTGTCGGACTGATCCGCGCTGGAGAGCACGAACACCGCGCCCTGGCTGTCGGCGGCCGGGGCCGAGGCCGTGCGCGCCACCCGGCGACGGGTGGGACGACGACCGGGCTGCGCTTCCGCGGCGGCCACGGCGGCGACGGCCGCGTGGGCCTCTGCGATCGGCGATTCCGTTGCCACGGGCTCGGACTCGACCACGCTGGTGTCCACGGCGGGCGCGGTGCCGTTGGTGGCCGGCACGGTCTCGACCGCCGCCTCCTCGGTGGCGGTCTCGATCTCGGACACCGCGCGTTCGGCCAGGGCGGCCTCCGCGGCGGCGTTCTCGGCCTCGCGGACGATGACGGACTCGGCGGCCGCGACATCGGCCACGCTCACCGATTCACCCTCGGCCAGCACCGCATTCGCGGCATCGGCAGCCGCGAGGGCGTCCTCGTCCGCCGCGTGCACGGCCTCCTCGGCGGCGTGCGCGGCCATGGCCACGGCGACCGGGTGGGCGCGCTTGGCCGCGGCCTGCTCTGCCTTGACCTCGTGCTCCTCGGCCTTCTCCTCGACCACCGGCTCGACGACCGGGGCCTCGGCGGCGGCCGCGCTGCGGTCCTTGCGGCGACGGCGCGAACCCTCGCGACGGCTCACACCCTCGCCGCTCTCCCCGGCCGGAGCCGACGACTCGACGGGGTAGTTGTGGACCAGGATGCCGCGGCCGTGGCAGGTCTCGCAGGTGGTGGAGAACGCCTCGACCAGGCCGGTGCCCAGCTTCTTGCGGGTCATCTGGACCAGGCCCAGCGAGGTGACCTCGGACACCTGGTGGCGGGTGCGGTCCCGGCCCAGCGCCTCGGTCAGGCGGCGCAGCACCAGATCCCGGTTCGATTCCAGGACCATGTCGATGAAGTCGACGACGATCATGCCGCCGATATCACGCAGCCGCATCTGGCGCACGATCTCCTCGGCCGCCTCCAGGTTGTTGCGGGTCACGGTCTCTTCGAGATTCGACCCGCCCGACCCGGTGAACTTGCCGGTGTTGACGTCGATGACGGTCATGGCCTCGGTGCGGTCGATCACCAGGGTGCCGCCGGAGGGCAGCCACACCTTGCGGTCGAGCGCCTTGGCCAGCTGCTCGTCGATACGCAGGGAACCGAACACGTCCACGCCGTTGTTCTCGTGGCGCTCGACCCGGGCCAGCATGTCCGGGGCGACCGTGCGGACGTAGTTCTCCACCGTGGTCCAGGCGCGCTCGCCCTCGATGACCAGCTTGGAGAAGTCCTCGTTGAACAGGTCGCGGACCACCTTGACCAGCAGGTCCGGCTCTTCGTACAGGGTCTTGGGCGCGCCCGAGCCGTTCTTGGACTGCTCCTCGATGGTGCGCCAGGTCGCCTGCAGCCGTTCCACGTCGCGGGCCAGCTCGGCCTCGGAGACACCCTCCGACGCGGTGCGGATGATGACGCCCGCGTCCTGCGGCACGATGTCGCGGAGGATCTCCTTGAGCCGCTTGCGCTCGGTGTCGGGCAGCTTGCGGGAGATACCGGTCGAAGTACCGCCCGGCACGTACACCAGGAAGCGACCGGCCAGGCTGATCTGCGTGGTCAGGCGGGCGCCCTTGTGGCCCACCGGATCCTTCGAGACCTGCACCAGCACGGTGTCACCGGGCCGCAGCGCCTGCTCGATCTTGCGCTCCTTGCCGCCCAGACCGGCGGCCTCCCAGTTCACCTCACCCGCGTACAGCACGCCGTTGCGGCCGCGGCCGATGTCGACGAACGCCGCCTCCATCGACGGCAGCACGTTCTGCACCTTGCCCAGGTACACATTGCCGACCATGGACGCCGACCCCGTGGAGGTCACGAAGTGCTCGACCAGGATGTTGTCCTCGAGCACGGCGACCTGGGTAGTGGAGGTGGGGTGCTCGGAGAAGTGCTTCTCGCGCACCACCATCACCCGGTCCACCGCTTCGCGGCGGGCCAGGAACTCCGACTCGGTCAGGATGGGCGGCCGCCGGCGGCCGGCCTCGCGGCCGTCGCGGCGGCGCTGGCGCTTGGCCTCCAGGCGGGTCGAGCCGCTGATGCCCTGCACCTCGTCCACCTGCGCGGCGCGGCGCTTGCTGCGCGGCTCGCGCTCGTGCACGACGGTGTTCGGCGGATCGTCGTCGGCGGCCTCGGGCTCGTTGTCGTCTCCGCCCTTGCGGCGGCGACGGCGACGGCGGCGACGGCTGCTCGAGCCCTCGGGCACGGCCGCGCCCTCGTCCTCGTCCTCGGCGACGTCGGTGTCGGCGGATTCGGCCGACTCGTCGGCCTCGCCCTCGGGCTGCTCGTCGCCCTCGGCCTCATCGGTGTCGTTGTCGCCGTGCTGTTCGCCACGACCGCGGCCGCGACCCCGGCGACCCCGGCGGCGACGCCGCGAGGTGCCTTCACCGCGCTGGTCGCGGTCCTGGTCGCCGTCCCACTCGCCCTCGTCCTCGGTGTCCTCGGACGCGGCTTCCTCGGTGACGGCCTTGGCCTCGAGCTCCTGCTCCTCGGCGACCTGCTCCTCGGCCCGGGCCTTGCGACCGGCGCGCTCGGCGCGGCGCTGGCGGCGGGCGTCCTCGGCCGCCGCGGCATCCGGCGCCTGGAACAGCGGCGCGGCCACCACGGCGGACGGCTGGTACTGGACCGGCTCCTCGAGCAGCGGCTCGGTCTGGAACGGGCTCGCGAACAGGGTGGTCTGCTTGACCGCGGGCGCGGCGCCCGCGCTGTCCTCGACGGCCTCCACCTCCTCGGCGGCGATCTCGTCGGCCGCCCGGTCGTCGCCGGCGGCGATGGCCGCGTCGACGGTGGCCTCGGCGATCGGCTCGGGCCCGGCCGGGGCAGGTTCGACGAGCTCGACGTCACGCGGGCCGAAGGCGTCACGGACGGTTTCGGCGACGGTGCGGTCCAGACTCGATTGCGGGCTTCGCGCCTGCGCGCCCATCTCGGTCAGGTGGGCCAGAATACGTTTGCTGGTAGTGCCCAGCAGCTTCGCCAGTGCGTGCACTCGGATCCGTTCCGGCAATTGTTCGGCAGCCGGGGTGATCTGAGCGCCCTCCCCTTGACCGTTGCTCTGCGATGCTTCCAGCGGCTCTTGATCGGCCACGAAATCTCCTCGGGGCCCCCGGGCGCGTTCCTCCGAGGAGCGACGCGGCCGACGCGGGGGCGCTGTCTTGTTGGCCTCACGCCCAGGGGCGCGAGATCGTAAGTCTTCGCGCCGCGTGCCCCGTTATCACCAATATCTCGTCGTTCGGGCTAACAGGTCACGTGGCGCCTGGTTTGGTTTGGCTCAACTCCGTGTCACGAGCGTTCATCCAGCGTGCCTGCCCGGCGGCCGAGTCTTGGAAGCCGTCGGCGGCAGCGATGATCGTCCGTCGCTCCGCGGTGTCAATTCGAAGGTGATCGGCACCTGCCGCAAACGGCCGGCGTCGGTCACTTCCAGAGCCAGTATCCCACACCACGCCGGGGCGTCGTGCCCGCGCGGCCCGGAGCGGGTCTCGCGAGTCTCACGCGGACCGCGCCGCATCCGACCGGTGTGCGGAGGAGGGCCGCCCGCCCGCGCCTGCCTTCCGGGGCGCAGGGGCGGACGGCTGCCTCTGCCTTCGGGGTCTCCCCCAGACCTATCGAGTGTGTGCGGGGAGCGGTGCCCCGCACGGGTTCAGAGCGCGAATTCCGGGAACCAGAGCGAGATCTCGCGCTTGGCGGACTCGGGCGAGTCGGAGCCGTGCACGAGGTTGTACTGGGTCTCGAGAGCGTAGTCGCCGCGGATGCTGCCGGGGACGGCCTTCTCGACCGGGTCGGTGCCACCCGCGATCTGACGGAACGCGGTGATGGCGCGCGGGCCCTCGAGCACGGCCGCGACCACCGGGCCGGAAGTGATGAATTCGATGAGCGATCCGAAGAACGGGCGCTCGGCATGCTCGGCGTAGTGCACGGCGGCCAGCTCGGGCGAGACGTTCACGAGCTTCAGCGCCGCGATCTTCAGACCCTTGCGCTCGATCCGGGTGATGATCTCCCCGACGAGGCCGCGGGCCACGCCGTCGGGCTTGATGAGTACCAACGTCTGCTCAGTCACGCCGCAACCTTAACCGGCGGTCACTCAGCAGGAAAAACGCAGACCGGGACGGATGCCCCGGTCTGCGTGGATTGTCGGGAAGTATTCAGGCTCCGGACGTGCGCTGGCTGGGCAGCTGGCCCGCGTTCATCCGTTTCTGCACATCGGAGCGCAGGAACAGGATGAAGGCCCAGACGGCGACGAAGACCACGCCGATCACCAGGATCGACAGGTGGATGAAGCCGCCGAGCAGCAGGGCCGCCTGCAGGGCCAGGTTGAACGGGATGGCCCAGGGCCGGCGCTGCAGGCCGGCGCCCAGGAACATGACCACGGCCAGGCCGACCACGTAGAGGACGGACCACCAGCGCAGGCCGCCGCCGACCGCGCCGATCACCGGCAGCGCCAGCAGCACGGTGATGGCCTCGAGGACCAGGGTGCCGGCCATGACGCCGCGCAGGCCCTTCCACGGGTCGGTGGCGGGCGGCGGGACGTCGGGCGTGGCGTCGGAGGTCATGCGGGATCCTTTCCGAACAGGCTGCGGGCGGCCCCGGCGGTGACGACCGAGCCGGTGATGACTATGCCCGCACCGGAGACCAGTTCGCCGTCCTCCCCACCCTCGGCGAGGGCGATGGCGGTCTCGATGGCGTCGGCCAGGTCGTGGGCGACGGCCACGCGTTCGTCGCCGAAGCGCTGGACCGCGAGGTTGGCCAGGTCGTCGACGGGCAGGGCGCGCGGGGAGCCGTTCTCGGTGACGACGATCTCGTCGAAGACCGGTTCCAGGGCGTCGAGGATGCCGCTGGCGTCCTTGTCGCCCAGCACCGCGATCACGCCGACCAGTTTGCGGAACTCGAATTCACTGGTCAGCGTGGCCGCCAGGGCCGCGGCACCGTGCGGGTTGTGGGCGGCGTCGATGAAGATGGTAGGCGCGCTGCGCATGCGCTCCATCCGGCCGGGGCTGACGGCGGCCGCGAATCCGGCTCGTACGGAGTCGATGTCGAGCTGCCGGGACGCGCCCGCGCCGAAGAACGCCTCGACCGCGGCCAGCGCCAGCACCGCGTTGCGGGCCTGGTGCTCGCCGTGCATGGGCAGGAAGATCTCGTCGTAGACGCCGCCGAGCCCCTGCAGCTCCAGCATCTGGCCGCCGATGGCGACGCGACGCGACAGCACCTGGAACTCCGCGCCCTCGCGGGCGACCGCCGCGTCGACCTCGACCGCGCGGCGCAGCAGCACCTCCATGGCCTCGGGTTCCTGCTGGGCGATGACGGCGACGGTGTCGCGCGGGACGAGTTCGTCGGCGGGGGCCTGCTTGATGATCCCGGCCTTCTCCCCCGCGATGGAGGTGAGGTCGGGGCCCAGATAGTCGATGTGGTCCAGCCCGATCGGGGTGATGACGGCGACCTGGCCGTCGATCACATTGGTGGCGTCCCAGCGACCGCCCATCCCGGTTTCCACCACGGCCACGTCCACCGGCGCTTCGGCGAAGGCCGCGTAGGCCATCCCGGTCAGCACCTCGAACTTCGACATGGCCGGGCCGCCTACGGCTTTCGACTGCGCGTCGATCATCTCCACGTATGGCAGCAGTTCGCGGTAGATCTCGACATAGCGCCCGGGCGTGATGGGCGCGTTGTCGATGGCGATGCGCTCGGTGGCCAGCTGCAGGTGCGGGCTGGTGATGCGCCCGGTGCGCCGGTGCAGCGCGGTGAGCAGCGAGTCGATCATGCGGGTGACCGACGTCTTGCCGTTGGTGCCGGCGACGTGGATGGCCGGATACGACTGCTGGGGCGAGCCCAGCAGGTCCATCAGCGTCGCGATGCGGGTGAGCGACGGCTCGATCTTGGTTTCCGGCCAGCGCTGGTCGAGTTCGGCCTCGACCAGCGCCATCTCGGCCAGGTCCACCGGCGAGGTGCCGCTGCTCAGCGGGGCTCCCTCGGCGTACTGACGCTCCGGTTCGTCGTTCACTGGGCCGCCAGCTTGGCGATCTCGGCGAGGCGGGCGGTGATCCGCTCGACGTCGCCCTCGGCGATCTCCTTGCGCGCCTTGATCTTCGCGACCACGTCCTCGGGGGCCTTGGCCAGGAACGCCTCGTTGCCGAGCTTGCCGGTGGTGCCGGCCAGTTCCTTCTGGGCGGCGGCGAGGTCCTTCTCCAGGCGGCGGCGCTCGGCGTCGAGGTCGACCGTGCCGGAGGTGTCGATCTCGACGGTCACCGTGGCGGTGCTCAGGCGCACCTCGAGCGAGGCGGTGGCGGCGAAGCCGTCACCGGCCGGGGTGAGCTTGGCCAGGTTGGCGATACCGGCCTCCTGGGCGAGCAGGTCGGCGGTGTCGATGCCGTTGAGCTTGGCGGCCACCTTCTGGCTGTCGGCCAGGCCCTGGTCGGAGCGGAAGCGGCGGATCTCGGTGATCAGCTTCTGGGTGTCCGAAACCCGGCGGGCCGCAACCGCGTCGGCGGTGGCGCCGGAGACGGCCGGCCAGGCGGAGATGACGATGGACTCGCCCTCGGCGCCGTCGGTGAGGGCCTGCCACAGCGTCTCGGTGACGAACGGGACGGCCGGATGCAGCAGGCGCAGCACGGCGTCCAGGACGGTGCCGAGCACCAGGCGGGTGCTCGCCGCGCGCTCCTCGGACTCGGCGAACTGCACCTTCGCCAATTCCAGGTACCAGCTGCAGAATTCGTCCCACGCGAAGTGGTACAGACCTTCGAGGGCCTTGCTGAACTCGTAACGGTCCAGGGCCGCATCGACTTCGGTGACGACCTCGTCGAGGCGGTCCAGGATCCAGCGGTCGGTGTCGGTGAGGCTCTCGCGCGCGGGCAGTTCGCCCGGCTGCGCGCCGTTCATGAGCGCGAACTTGGTGGCGTTGAACAGCTTGGTGATGAAGCTGCGCGAGGCCGTCACGTGCGGGGTGCCGACCGAGAGGTCGCCACCGGGCTGCGCGCCGCGGGCGAGGGTGAATCGGGTGGCGTCGGCGCCGTATTCGTTGATCCAGTCCAGCGGGTCGATGCCGTTGCCGCGCGACTTGGACATCTTCTTGCCGAACTCGTCGCGAATCAGGCCGTGCAGGAACACGTCCTGGAACGGGACCTGCTTCTGGTTCGGGTCCTTGCCGACGGTGAGCACCGAGTCGTCGGAGACGAACATGCCGAACATCATCATCCGGGCGACCCAGAAGAAGAGGATGTCGTAGCCGGTGACCAGCACGCTGGTCGGATAGAACTTGCTCAGCTCGGGCGTCGCGTCCGGCCAGCCCATGGTGGAGAAGGGCCACAGGCCCGAGGAGAACCAGGTGTCGAGCACGTCCGGGTCCTGGACGTAGCCCTCGGGGGCCTGCTCGTCGGGTCCGACGCAGACGATCTCGCCCTCGGGGCCGTACCAGATCGGGATGCGGTGACCCCACCACAGCTGGCGCGAGATGTTCCAGTCGTGCATGTTGTCGACCCACTCGAACCAGCGCGGTTCCTGGCTGGCGGGGTGGATCTTGACGTCGCCGTTGCGGACCGCGTCACCGGCGGCCTTGGCGATGCCCTCGACCTTCACCCACCACTGCATGGACAGGCGGGGTTCGATGGGTTCGCCGGAGCGCTCGGAGTGGCCGACCTGGTGGATGTAGGGATACTTGCGCCCGACCAGACGGCCCTCGGCCTCGAGCCGCTCGCGGATCTTGAGCCGGGCCTCGAAGCGGTCCATGCCGTCGAATTCGGTTCCGCTGTCGGCGATCTTGCCGGTCTTGTCCATGATGGTGGGCATGGGCAGGTTGTGGCGCAGGCCGAGCTCGAAGTCGTTGGGGTCGTGCGCCGGGGTGATCTTGACCGCGCCGGAACCGAATTCGGGGTCCACGTAGTCGTCGGCGACGATGGGGATCTGGCGGCCGGTGATCGGGTGGTAGATCGTGGTGCCGATGAGGGCCTGGTACCGCTCGTCGTCCGGATGCACCGCGACGGCCGTGTCACCCAGCATCGTCTCCACCCGGGTGGTGGCCACGATCACGTGCGGCTCATCGTCGTTCAGCGAGCCGTAGCGCAGGGAGACGAGTTCGCCCTCGACCTCCTTGTGGTCCACCTCGAGGTCGGAGATGCCGGTCTGCAGCACCGGCGACCAGTTCACCAGGCGCTCGGCGCGGTAGATGAGGCCCGCGTCGTAGAGGCGCTTGAAGATGGTCTGCACGGCGCGGGAGAGCCCGTCGTCCATGGTGAAGCGGTCGCGGCTCCAGTCCACGCCGTCGCCGAGGCGGCGCATCTGGCCCTGGATCTGGCCGCCGGATTCGCGCTTCCAGTCCCAGACCTTGTCGACGAACAGTTCGCGGCCGAAATCTTCCTTGGTCTTGCCGTCGACGGCGAGCTGCTTCTCCACCACGGTCTGCGTGGCGATGCCCGCGTGGTCCATGCCGGGCAGCCACAGCACCTCGAAGCCCTGCATGCGCTTGCGGCGGGTGAGCAGGTCCATGAGGGTGTGGTCGAGGGCGTGGCCCATGTGCAGGGTGCCGGTGACGTTCGGCGGGGGCAGCACGATCGAGTAGGCGGGCTTGGCGCTGCCCGGGTCGGCGGTGAAGTAACCGGCGGCTACCCAGCGCTCGTACAGGTCGGCCTCGACATCGCTGGGGTTCCAGCTCTTGGGGAGGGCATCGGCACGATTACGCGGGTTCTCAGAGGCTGCGCTGGTCACCGGTCGATTCTAAGGGCTGGGATTATCGCCGAACGACCGGGTTTTTCCTAGGCCCGATTTACCGCCGGAGGGAGCCCGGATGGATAGCCGAAGGGCGAGGCTTCCGACGGATGAGGGACACCGGAAGCCTCGCCCTCGGTGGTCAGCCTACCGCCGTTTCGGGCCTCCTTCCCGGATCCAAAGGCAATTCTCAGGTTCTGGCCCAAATGGGCCAGGGTAGACCAGATTTCGTTGCATCGACGTTGCGTCCGCCGCATTGTTTTCGCGTCGTGACAAGCGCATTGCGAGGTCCCGGCGGAGCGACCGGCGGGTAACCTGTCGAGCATGAATCCGATTGTCTCGCGGGTGATGTCGACGGTCGCCGGGCAGCTGGGAAATCCGCACGGAGTGCTGGGCAAGGGCGTGGCGCGCCTTCTCAATCGCGGTAACCGGCCGATGATCGAGGCCGCGGTGGCGGCGACCGAGGTGGCCGCCGGTGACGCGGCTGCCGATATCGGATTCGGCGGGGGCATCGGGCTGACCCTGCTACTGGGCCGGATCGGGTCCAGCACGGTGACCGGTGTCGAGCTCTCTCCCGACATGCTGGCGCGGGCCCGATCGGAGTTCGCGGCAGACGTCTCGTCCGACCGTCTGCGCCTGGCCGAGGGCTCCCTCACCGAGCTCCCGTTCCCGGACGCCGCCCTGGATGCCGTGATCACCTGCAACACCATCTATTTCGTGCCGGATCTGGATCGCGCCTGCACCGAGCTGGCACGTGTCCTCGCCCCCGAGGGCCGCTTGGTGATCGGCATCGGCGACCCGGACGCCATGGCGAAAATGCCTTTCGCCCCATACGGATTCACCCTCCGCCCGGTCGCCGAGGTGCAGGATGCGCTGGAGCGGGCCGGGCTGACCGTTGATCACCAGTTGCTGCCGCGGAAGCCGATTTCTGGACACCTGCTCATCGCACGCCCGTCCTAGTCGGCGCTCCGACCGCCTGTCGCATTTGCCCGGTCAGCGCATGTGAGCTGAATCACTTTTGCAAGCTGGAGTGGCATAAATCACTCGAGCCTTGCCATGGTTACCTGCGGTGATGTGTTCTGGCTACCCGGCTGGATCCAGCCGTCACAGTTCACCGCAGTAATCGATACAGCTCCGCAGGACATCTCTCCCGCCGCTGGAAAGCGAGTCATCATGCGTGTTCGAACCTTTGCTCTTGCCGCGGCCGCCTGCGCGGGGCTCGGTCTGGCCGGATCGGCCGGGGCCGGAACCGCTTCCGCCGCAACCCCGTTCGTGATTCCGCAGATCAGCGCGGCGGGGGTGGAGCTCGATCACGGTGAGACGCAGGCCCTGGCCGAGAGCCCGATTCCGGCGCTGATCGACCGGTATGCGCCGCATAATGCCGTGATCTTGGGGCTGCAACCCGATTCGACTCTCATCGAGAACGGCCATGCCGTGTTCGCGGATATGCCCGCGGTCGTCGGTGAGGCCGCGGCGCATCCCGACGGCTCGGTGGATGTGGTGCTGAGCCCGAAAGGTTTGGGCGTCTTTCAGGTCTGGTGACAATTCCAGCCCGCCTTCCTCCGACCCCATATGACAAACGCGCCCCATGCCGAAAGACATGGGGCGCACTGCTTTTGCCGGATCGACCGGACGCGGTCGGGCGGTACGGCAGGGGTCAGGGGACCAGCACGTCCAGGGCGCCCCGGGCGGCGCGGAAGTGCGCGGGGAGCAGTCCGGCCGGGTCGCCGTCGGCGGTGGCGGGCGCACCGGGAGCGGTCAGGCGGATCTCCCGGGCCTGGTACCGGGCCGCGGCGGGATGGTCGATGGGCTTGCCGGAGGACAGGGTCGGGAGCAGGCGCAGCATCTCCAGCCGGGACATGGCCCCGACCACGGTCAGGTCCAGCAGGCCGTCGTCGATGAGCGCGTCGGGGCAGATGAGCATGCCGCCGCCGTAGGTGCGGGTATTGCCCACGGCGACCATGACCGCGTCCAGTTCCAGGACGGTGCCGTCCGGATGGTCGGGTGAGCCGGTCAGTTCGATGCGATAGGGCACGGCCAGCTTGCCCGCGAGTTCGAGCAGGGCGGCGACGGTGTAGCGCATCGGGCCGTTGGGCCAGCGGAGAGCGTTGGCGCGCAGAGTGACTCGCGCGTCGAGGCCGGTGCCGGTGACGGTGGCGAACCAGAGGGCGCGGCCCGACTCCTCGGTTTCCACGGTGCCGAGATCGATGGCGCGGGTCCGGCCTCCCACGACCGTGGCCACCGCGGCGTCGGTGTCGTCGGGGACGCCGAGTTCGCGGGCGAGGTCGTTGCCGGTGCCGCCGGGGATCAGGCCGAGGGGGACGCCGGTGCCGACCAGGGCCTGCAGCACCACGCCGACCAGTCCGTCGCCGCCCGCCGCCACCACGGCGTCGGGGCGGGCGTCCGGGTCGGCCAGCGCCTTGCGCACCAGCCGTTCGCTCTCGGCGGCCGACTCGCCGCGGATCTCGGTGACCTGGACGCCGCGGGCGGCGAAGCGGTTGGTCGCCTCCACGGCGACCAGCGCGCCCTTGCCGTGACCGGACAGCGGATTGGTCACCAGGGCGATGGAGCGGATCGTTGTCACGGAATCAGCTTCCCAGGGTTGAGGATTCCGGCGGGGTCGACGGCGTTCTTCACCGCGCGCAGCACCTGCACACCCAGATCGCCGATCTCGTCGGTCATCCACGGCCGATGGTCGGCGCCCACCGCGTGGTGGTGGGTGATGGTGCCGCCCGCGGCCACGATGGCGTCGCCCGCGGCACGCTTGGCAACGGCCCACTGCGCGATCGGGTCCGCGGCCTGCTTGCCGACGACGGTGAAGTACAGCGACGCGCCGGTCGGGTAGGTGTGCGAGATGTGGCACATGACCAGCGCGGGGGTGCCCTGGGCGGTGAGCGAATCGGTCAGCGCCGCGGTCACCTTCGCTTTGAGGTTGGCGAGATCGGCCCAGCTGGTGGCGGTTTCGAGGGTCTCGCAGAGCACGCCCACGTCCAGCAGCGCATCGCGCAGGTAGGGCGCGGCGAAGCGGCCGTGTTCCCATTCCCGTGCGGCTGTTTCACCGAGCGCGGTGCCGCCGGCGGCGGCCAGCAGGGCGGCGGCCTCGGCACTGCGGGCGGCCACGTGCGCGGCCGTGCCATCGAAGGTGGTGACCGCGAGGCAGCCGCCGACGGGCGCGCCGCCGATGTCCCCGGCGCGGGCCAGGTTCAGGCCGGTCTCGGCCTCGTCGGACAGGCGCATGACGGTGGGGGCGGCGCCGGCCTGGATGACGGTGCGCAGCGCATTGGCGCCGGTGGCGAAGTCGGGGAACGACCAGGCCTGGTAGCCGGTGGTTTCCGGGACCGGGTGCACGCGCAGGGTGACGCTGGTGATGATGCCGAGGGTGCCCTCCGAACCGGAGAACAGTTCGCGCAGGTCGGGCCCGGCGGCCGAGGCGGGCGCGCGGCCGAGGTCGAGATCGCCTGCGGGCGTGGCGATCCTGAGCCGCTGGATCATGTCGTCGAAGCGGCCGTAGCCGGCCGAGGCCTGGCCCGAGGAGCGAGTGGCCGCGAAGCCGCCGATGGTGGCGTATTCGAAGCTCTGCGGGAAGTGGCCGAGCGAAAGGCCCTGGCGGGCAAGCAGTTCCTCGGCCTGCGGGCCGGACAGGCCCGCCCCCAGAGTGGCGGTACCGCTGACCGGATCGACGTCGGTGAGGCTGTCGAGGCGGCGCAGATCGAGGGCGACGACGGCCGGGAAGCGGCCGCGCGCGGGATCCAGGCCGCCGACCACGCTGGTGCCGCCACCGAAGGGCACGACCGCGATGCCCGTGGCGGAGCAGTACTTCAGCAGCGCGAGGACCTGGTCGTGATCGGCGGGGAAGACGACGGCGTCGGGCGCGTCCTGTTCGCCGGCGGCGCGGCGGCGCAGCAGGTCGGGAGTGGATTTGCCGCCGGCGTGCAGCAGGCGGTCGCGATGGTCGATCGACAGGTGCTCGGCTCCGACCACCGCGACGAGCCCGGCGTGCTGTTCCGGCGTGAGCGCCGAGGCGCGCAGCGGCACGTCGCCCTCATCGCGACGGGTCACCGGCTCACCGGACACCCCGAAAACCTGTGCGAGCAGTCCCCGAATCTGCTCGGACAGTGGTTTGTGTCCGGACGGGGAGCCCCAGGCGTCCCACACCATACTCGCGCGAACCTGCGGCTCGCCCGGGTTTTCCGTGGACGCGGCAGCTGCTTGTGTGTCGACCATGCGTTACAGTCTGACATAGAATGTCAAGCAGTAACGACAACTACTCTCCGGTGGAGGCAACCATGAGTTCGACCGAACCATCCTCCGCCGTCGATCGGGCCATCCTCGACGCGGCACGCGCCTGCGTGGCCGAATTCGGCGTCCGGCGCACCACCCTGACCGAGGTGGCCCGCCGCGCCGGCGTCAGCCGGCCGACGGTGTACCGCCGCTGGCCCGATACCGGGTCCCTGGTGGCGGACCTGCTGGTGCGGGAACTGCGCGAGATCATCACCGACACCGCGCCCAGCACGGGCAGCGCGCGCGAGCGGCTGGTCGGGGCCATTGTCGGCGGCGGCGCGGTGATGCGCCGGAATCCCCTGTTCGCCAAGATCTTCCGCGCCGACACCGACATCATGCTGACCTACGTGTTCGAGCGGCTGGGCCGCAATCAGCGCGCCCTCATCGACCTGTTCGCCGACGCCATCCGAGAAGGCCAGGCCGACAACTCGATTCGCGCCGGGGATCCCGGGCAGCTGGCCGCCATGCTGCTGCTGATGGCGCAGTCAGCGGTCCAGTCGGCGACCGCCTTCGCGCCGGTTCTGGACGGCGACCACCTCGACACCGAACTCGCCTACGCCCTGCACGGCTACCTGACCCCCACCGGCACCTCACCGGGGACCGAGTAGCTCCACATTCTCGACAACCGACAGCGGCACTGATCGAAAGGCCTTCCCATGACTTCGAATACGGCTCGGCCCGGCTCGTCGCTCAACGCGGCACGGCGGCGGCGGGAGCTGTCGGCACTCGGTGACGACGCGACCATCGACGTGCTGGTGATCGGTGGCGGCATCACCGGTGTGGGTGTCGCGCTCGATGCCGCTGCGCGCGGGTTGCGGACGGTACTGGTGGAGAAGCACGACTTCGCGTTCGGCACCAGCCGCTGGAGTTCCAAGCTGGTGCACGGCGGGCTGCGGTATCTGGCCAGCGGCGGGGTCGGGATCGCGCACGAGAGCGCGGTCGAGCGCGACATCCTGCTCACCCGCACCGCGCCGCATCTGACCCGGGCGCTACCGCAGGTGGTGCCCTTGCTTCCGAGTATCGGTGCGGCGCAGAAGATGCTGGTGCGCACCGGCTTCCTGGCCGGCGACGTGCTGCGCCGGGCGGCGGGGACCCCGGCTTCGGTGCTGCCGCGGTCGCGGCGGGTGGCGGCCGCCGAGGCGCTGCGGCTGGCCCCGACCGTTCGCCGGGCCGGGCTGCGCGGTGGACTGCTGGCCTGGGACGGGCAGCTGGTGGACGATGCGCGGCTGGTGGTGGCCATCGCCCGCACGGCCGCCCGGGAGGGTGCGACGGTACTGACCCGGGTCGAGGCCATGAATGTCACCGGCGGGAAGGCCACGCTGACCGACACACTCACCGGCGAAACCCTGGACGTGACAGCGCGTTCCGTCGTGAACGCCACCGGAGTCTGGGCCGATCAGGTGGATTCGAGCATCGAACTGCGGCCCTCGCGCGGCACGCACCTGGTGTTCGACGCCGCCGCGTTCGGCGGCCTCACCGCCTCGCTGACCGTACCGATTCCGGGCAGCACCAGTCGTTTCATCTTCGCGTTCCCGGCCGCGCACAACCGGGTCTATCTGGGTCTCACCGACGAGGAGGCCCCCGGCCCGGTGCCGGACGTCCCGCACGCCACCGACGGCGAGATCGACTTCCTGCTCGACACCGTGAACACGGTGCTGCGGGAGCCGTTGCGCCGCAGCGATATTCGCGGCAGCTTCGCTGGCCTGCGGCCGCTGCTGCGCACCGGTGACGACAGCACCGCCGACATCTCGCGTGAGCACGCCGTGCTCACTTCCCCCACCGGCGTCATCACCGTGGTGGGCGGCAAGCTCACCACCTACCGGAAGATGGCCGAGGACGCGGTGGATGCCGCGGTAGCGCATGCGCACCTGGCCGCCGCACCGTGCCGCACCCGCAGCCTGCCCCTGGTGGGCGCGGTGTCCGGCGCGGCCCGCGATGCCATCCAGGCCCCGCCGCGCCTGGTCGAGCGCTACGGCAGCGAGGCCGCCGAGGTGCTCGCGCTCGCGGAACAGGATCCGGCTCTGGCGGCCGAGGTGGCGCCCGGCATGGACGTCACGGCAGCCGAATTCGCCTTCGCGGTGGCGGCCGAGGGCGCGCTGGACGTCTCCGACCTGCTCGACCGGCGCACCCGGATCGGCCTGGTCGCCGAGGATCGCAAGGCCGCGGAACCGGCCGCGCAGGCCGCTTTCGAGTAGGGCCGGGCAGCCCACCGCCGAGAGAATTGTTCCGTTCGGTGGTGCCTAGTTGGCGACGCCGCAGCCGGAGCCGGTCGGCAGGCCGTTGCCGACCTGGATGTCGACGTACGGGAAGACGTCCTGCCCGTCGGGGCGGTGCTGCCAGACCTGCAGGCGGTGCGGTCCGGCGGTGACGGGCGTCCACCGGGTCTGGGCCAGCGCGCCGGAGGGAGTGGCGTAGGCGAAGGGAATCCCGTTGTCGTAGAAGACGACCGGGGTGACCGGGTCGTCGACGATGCCGTCGATGTCGTAGCTGCAGCCGGTGCCGTAGTTGGTGGCCGAGCCGAAGCTGATGCCCGGGTCGATGCCGACCCGGGTCGCGGTCGCGCCGACGGGCGCGGCCAGTCCGGCGACGGTCGCGAGCGTGGCGCAGCCGATCGCGGCGGCGGTGGTGGTCCTGATGATCGTGCCCCTCATGGTTCGGTCCTCATCGGTGACGCCGGAGCCGGATGCACCGGCACGATGCCTCGATCCTCGCGCCCGGATCCCGGCCAGGGGCGGCATTCCCGCAAACCGGTGGACGCGTGTCGCCGGTCGCCCCGTCGGGATCGGCCGTATGCCCGCGCCGCGGAACGGTCCTATGCTTGGCTGCGATGTTGTGGGCGCCGGGAGAGGGAGGCGCGGATGGGTCGGATTCCGACGACGGTCGGGTTGATACCTGGGGCAGGACTGGTCGCCCGCTTCGGGAATGTGGTCATTTTCCTGCACGGTGAAAGTCCGTCCACGGAACGGATTATCGGTGCGGCGGAGACCGCGGCGAGCGCCGCGGATCCCGGTGTGGCGATCGCGCAGCGGCTGGCGGCGACCGTGTTCACCAGCAGTTCCGCACAGCCGCCGGCCTTCGGGGTGGTCGCGCCGACGGCGGGCGGGATCCTGATCCTGCTGCGCGGCGCGGTGACCGCCGCGGTCGACGGGCCCGAGGGCGCCCGCCTGCTGTCCGGGGAACGCGCCCTGACCTGGGCCGACGAAATCGTGCGCGATCCGATCCGGCGGCTCACCGTGGTCGCCGACGGCGCGGGCAGCGAACTGCCGCACACCGATCTGCGTGCCGGAGTCGTGGTGGGCGGCGGTTTCGTCCTGCACGCCCCGGTCTCGGGACTGACGGCCCCGCGCGCTGGCGAGACCCCGCCGAAAGCCGCGCCGGAGTCCCCTCCGGTCGCCGACCTCACCCGCCGGGCCCCGACCCCGACGCCCTCCCATACGCGTTTCTCAGGACCCATCCCGGCCCCGAGCGCGGAATCTGCTGCCGGACAGCAGGTTTCCCCGAATCCGCCGGAGCCCGCCGCCGAACCCGTGAATCCCCGCAATGCCGCCACGACTCCGGCTCCGGGCTCACGGCTCGCGGGTGACTCCGGTCCGGATCAGCCTGCGCCGGCGCTCGACAAGCGGGTGCGGATCGAGGCACAGGCCGACTCCGGACCCGATTCCGGCCGTCCGGCCGGGCGAAAGGATCGCCTCGCCCCGGAGGATCAACCACCGACCGCGGCGTACAGCCCGGGCGCCGAAGACATCGGCGAGCCCGGAACCCGCGCCACCGCCGGGCCGCAGCCGCCCACAACCTCTGCCATGGCTGCGGCAGGTGGGGCGCTCACCAGCACCGAGGGCGCGGTGTATCCGCTGGATCGCCCGTATGTGATCGGGCGGGACCCGATGATCGACGAGGCGGTGCGGCGGGCGGTGGCCTCGCCCATCGTGATCGCCCGGGATCGGCACGTGTCGCGGGTGCACGCGCGGGTGTTCGTCGAGAACGGCCTGGTGTACGTGCGGGACGCGGGGACGCCGGGCGGGACCTTCGTGGCGGCTCCCGGTGCGGCGGACTGGGTTCGGGTGGGGCAGCGGCCGACGGAGTTGAAGGCCGGGTGGAGCCTGCGCATCGGCGAGCGGATCCTCACCTATCGCACGGCGCAGGCGGCCCCGTAGGTCGCAGTGCCGACCAGGTTGCTACTGCGCAGGACATCCCGCACTACTGCAATGCGGACCAGTCCCCTCGCTGTAGGGCATTCCGGGCCGCCCCCGGTATCGCCTTCCGGGCGCGGACGGCCTGCTGCGCGGCGGCCACATCGGTGGGGTGATGGCCGAGCACGATCGCCCCGACCGCGCGGTCGCCGGAAATGACCAGCCGCCGATAGGACCGCCGGGGTGATTCGTCCACCACGATCACCTCGTCGCGCTGTCCCGGCTCGACCTGCCCGATGCTGAACAGCTCCAGGCCGACTCCCTTGAGGATGGTGGCGGGCGTCTCCGCGGTCAGCACCTGATCGCCGCCGAGCGCGTTCACCGCCGCGGCCTGCGCCT
Organism: Nocardia sp. NPDC059154; assembly: GCF_042755705.1. Lineage (NCBI taxonomy): Bacteria > Bacillati > Actinomycetota > Actinomycetes > Mycobacteriales > Nocardiaceae > Nocardia > Nocardia sp. NPDC059154. Next base: position 38,434 of record NZ_JBHZCS010000030.1, on the reverse strand, counting down.
GTTCGGCGGCGATGGGCCACAGGCCGAGCACGCGGTCGCGATGTTCGGCCACGTCTCCGGCCGCGTACACGTGCGGCACGGCGGTGCGCATGCGGTCGTCCACGAGAATGCCCCGCCGCACCGGGATTCCGGCGCGGGCGGCCAGGTCGGTATCGGGGCGGATGCCGGTGGCGGTGAGGAATACCTCGCACGGCAGCACCGTCCCGTCCTTCAGGACCACGGACCGGACCGGATCGGAGTCCCGGCCGGGCCCGCGCGGACTGCCGGGTGCGACCGCCCTGGAATCGGCGGTCAGCGCGGCGGTCTCGGCCCGGTGCCGGACCTCGATCCCGGCCCGGGTGAAGTGGTCCAGCACGATGGCCGATGCCCGCGGATCGAGCTGCTTGCCGAGCAGCCGCGGACCGCGCTCCAGCACGGTGACGCGTAATCCCAACTGGTGCAGGGCATATGCGGCCTCGAGACCGAGCAGACCACCGCCGGCGACCACGGCGCGGACGCAGGACCGCTGCTGGGCGTACGCGCGAATGGTCATGGCGTCCCCCGCCTCGCGCAGCACGAAGCTGCCGGGCCGGTGCAGTCCGGCGATCTCGGGCAGCGCGGCGGACGCACCCGTCGCGAGGATGAGCCGGTCGTAGGGCAGGACGTCGCCGGTGCCGAGGTGGACCCGCTGTGACCGCGGATCCAGGTGTGTGGCAAGGGTATTGAGCCACGGCGTGATGCGGTGGTCCTCGTACCACTGTTCGGGCAGCAGGTGCAGGCCCTGCATGGCGGACCGGCCGGGTATGAGGCGGGAGATGCCCATGCGGTTGTAGAAGTCGTGGGATTCCCGGCCGACCAGGTGGATTTCGCAGTCGGGATGGCCGCGGCGCAGGAAGTCGGCGGCGGTGACGCCCGCGATGCCGGTGCCGATGACGACCAGGCTCATCAGGGAGCGATCGAAGTGGGCGGGGCGGTCGCCGGTGCCGCGCCCGGGCTCGGGGGTGAGCGAGACCCGGACACCGTCGCCGTTCAGGCGGGCACAGCACGCCATGCGGGTGTTCTCGGCGAATCCCAACCGGCGCAGGGTATTCCGTTCATCGCCCGTCGGTTCGCAGAGCTGCTCGCCACCCGCGAGGACTGCGACCGGGTCGGCGCCGCAGACGCCCATGCGGCAGCCCGACTCCAGGGGCAGGTTCGCCTGCTCGGCGAGGTCGAGGAGGCTCACGCCGAGTTCGGCGGCCACGGTCCGGCCGTCGAAGTCCACCGAAGCCGCTGGGGCGGTGGCATTGTCGTCGTCGGCGCGCGGCCGCGGGAAGGGCAGCAGGACGGGTTCGGTGCGGGCGCCGGTGCTGAGCGCGTACTGGAGTTCGCTGACCCGGGTGCGGGCCAGGAACAGCAGGGTCGCGGCCAGTACGAAAAAGCTGATCGGCCAGCGCAACCAGGCCACGCCGCCGACACCGGTGATGGTGGTGAACGAGCCGAGCAGCACCGGTCCCGCGAACCAGTAGAAGCCGTTGAGCGCCACCACCGCGTACACCGACGACAGCATGGCCGGGCTCACCCCGGTCAGCGCCTCGACGGCGAAGTAGACGCCCACCGCGACCAGCAGCACCAGGCCCAGCGTCAGATACCGTTGCGGCACCGGCACTCCCGGATATCCGGCCAGCACCATGAACCCGAGCACGAATCCGGGCAGCGCGGCGGCGAACAGCTTGCGCGGCGCGCTCCAGCCACGGTCCGGATCGGCCATATCGGCCTGGTAGGCGGCGCGCGGCTTGAAGTCGAAGCAGTTCTTGGCGCAGCCCACGCACGGGCGGCAGTGATTGTTGGCGATGGCGACGAACGGCGTCTGCCCGTAGGCGCGCTGCAGCGGGAACAGCGGGCAGATGCTGCTGCACCAGCCGCTCTTGCCCTTGAACACGACACCTCCGGTGAATGCGGCCAGCAGGACCGCGGACAGCACGAGACCCGTGGCGACGCCGCTGCGGTCCAGGCCCGCGAGGCGCGATCCGGCGATGCCGAAGAACAGGGCGACCGCGATCAGATAGCCGCGCTGCTGCAGCCAGGCCGGCGGCGTGAGCGCGCGGGTGAAGCGGAACAGCCGCGGCAGCTGATTGGTGGCGGCCAGCGGACAGGTGTTGCGCCACAGGCCCGGTGCGATGAGGAAGAGTCCGGGCAGCAACGGGACGACGATCCTGAAGAAGACGAACAGGCCACCCGCGGGCCGCACGAACAGCGTGACGATGAGCGCCAGGTAGGCAGTGATGCTCAGGAAGCGCGCCGCCTGCCAGACCGGCAGCGGTATCCGGCTCGGCAATTCGGTGAAGGCGGGGAACAGGTTTCGCTCGCCGGTCGGGTCGAGGCCGAGGATCCGGTTGGCGAGGGCCACCCAGCGCGCGGGCGTCGGCTCGCCGCCGGGCGGGCGGGGTATCGCGCCCGACGGACCGAGCACGGTCTCGGAGGGGACTTGCTCGTCCGGTTCGCCGGTCGGGGTGTGCAGCACCAGGATCTCGCTGCGGCCCAGGCGCACCACGTCACCGGTGACGAGTTCGCGCCGACCGGTCAGGGCCACGCCGTTGACGGTGGTGCCGTTGCGGCTGCCCAGGTCGACCACGGACAGGGCCGTCGGGGTGGGCACCAGCCGCAGGTGCTGCCGCGAGACCCCGCCGTCGGCCAGCACCTCGTGACTACCGTCTCGCCCGAAGACGACGGGCCCGTCCAGCAGCCGCCGCCGTGCGGGCCGTCCCCATTCCCGAATCTCGATGACCGGCCGCCCCGCCATGTTCGCGCCCCTTCCCCGGCGCAGTCGTCGATCTCGCTGCGCTCGTGCGTATATCGCCGG
>NZ_JBHZCS010000030.1:0-35603 GCF_042755705.1 Nocardia sp. NPDC059154 | reverse complement strand
TATCTCGCCGGAATCCCGGTTCACCATTACCGCCGCGCTGCCTCGAGGTTCAGGCGCGCTCCCGGAGCAGTTGCACCCGCAGATAGCGGTACCGCTTGCCGACCCGGCGGCAGCCCACGGCCAGGGCCAGTCCGGCCGCGACACCGCCTGCGGCGCACACGATCACGCCCGGCAGGGTGGGTTCGCGGCCGAGCAGCACCCACGCCGCCCCGGCCGCCGCGATCCCGAGCAGTCCCGCGCTGATCGCCAGCCCGACGGTCGCGGCGAAGCGGGCACTGCCGCGCCGCAGCGTGCGGGCGTTCGATTCGGCATATGCGGCGGCGAACAGCAGGAGCAGCAGGATTCCGACGGCCGTCGCGGTGGTCGTGGCCCGCTGCCGCGTCCGCACCCCGAACCGATAGGTGGCCGTCTCGGAACCCGCACGGGACAGCGACAATTCACCGGTCAACCGACCCGCAAGCACGTACTGGTTCACCGGCGCGGACAACTCCCCCGACCCGCCCGGCAAAGCCGCACCCTGTCCCCCGGCCCGCACACCCAGCACATCCACCGACAGCTTCGCCTCATCGGCGTCCACCCCGCTGACCGTGATCGGCACCGGCTTGGACAGATCAAGATCCACAATCCCCGAGGCGGGATCCACCCCGCCGATCCGAATCATCCCCGCAGGCGGCACATTCCGCCCCGGCCCACCCACCCCGAGCACCGCAACCACCCCCGTCACCACAGCCAACAACGCCGCCACCAGCAACGGCACCCGAGGCGACGGCAGCGTGACCACCCGCTGCACCGGCACCAGATCCGCCCGATCCACCTCCGCCAGCCGCACCCCGCCACGCTGAATCGGCTCACGCGGCCGTATTCGCTCCATCGGCGCGGAAGCCCCGGGCCCGAAACCCCCACCCGGTCGCGGACCGATTCCATGACCGAATCCAGCTGAGCCACTGCCGAACCCGTGTCCGGCGGGCATTCCGGCTCCACCCTGTCGCTGGGGTGCAGCGGCCCCGCCGCGCGAGGCGGCTGCCGACACGCCTCGGTCGGCTCGCCGTGTCGGTTCCGAGCGGGGGTCGGCGGGTGGCGGCACAGCGCTACCCTGCCCCGCGCTCGGGTCTGACGGCGATCCTTGCGGGGTGGCGGACCCGCCGGGGGTCCGCCGCAGGTCTTCCCGGAACACCGAGTCGGCAGTGGGTGCGTTCGGCGGGCGTTGCGGGCGAATCGGTTGTGGCGGAGGTGTAATCGACCCGGAGCCACGGTCGTGGATCACCGCGCCGGGCGGTGGGGCCATCGCGCCGGGCGGCGGGGTGTAGGGATCGTGGGGGCCGGGTCTCGGGGGTGGGGTCTGTGGAGTGAAGGGGCCGGGGGTGCGCGGGCTGCGGGCGCTGCCGGTGGCGGCGGCCACGATGGTGTCCGCGCCGATGACCGGAATGCCCACGGGGGTGAGCCAATTCGCGCCCCAGAAGTGGGCGGCGGGCTCGGCGATGGCGACGCCGAAGGTTTCGGCGGTGTCGTAGCGGTCGGCGGGGTCGGAGGCCAGGCCGCGCATGACCGCCTCCGCGATGGGCTGGGGGACGAACGGGGCCACCTCGGTCAGGGGGATCGGCTCGCCGTAGGCGTGGGCGAACAGCAGGGACAGGGCGTCGGGTCCGGGCGGGAAGGGCAGTACGCCGGAGAGCAGCTGGTAGAGCATGGTGGCGAGGGCGTAGACGTCGGTCGCGGGTGAAAGCCCTTGGCCGCGTACCTGTTCCGGCGCGATGTACGAGGGCGTGCCGATGATCTCGCCCGCCCGCGTCACCAGTGTGTCCGCGCCGCCGACGATTTTGGCGATCCCGAAATCGGTGAGTTTGAGCGCGCCATTGGCCGCGAACATGAGGTTGGACGGCTTCACATCCCGGTGCAGGATGCCGCTGCGATGCGCGGCGTCGAGTCCGGCCGCGCACGACAGTGCCACCGCCACCGCCGCGGTCGCCTCGAATCCCGCTGTGATGAAACGGTTCTCGACGGTGCCGCCGGGCAGGTACTCCAGCACCAGCAGGCACAGGTCGTCGTGCTCGATGTAGTCGTAGACCGGCACCACGTGCGGGTGGTCGAGCGCCGCCATCATCCGCGCCTCGTCGACGAACCGCCGCCGCACCTGCATATCGTCGGCGAACTGCGGCGGAATCTGCTTGATCGCGACCCGCCGGTGCAATCCGCGATGCACGCCGGCCAGCACCACCCCGCAGCCGCCGCGCCCGATCTGCCCGCCGACCTCGTACCCCGGCAGCGCCGCCCGCACCCGGGCCAGCTCGGCGGTGCCGGTATTCCCCACGCTCATCGGCCCGCCCCCTCCGGCCGGAAGCCCGGTGCGCCGGGCCCGCTGCGCAGTGTCGGCTCGTCCCCCGGATCCGCCGCCTGGACTGCCGGTCCCGGGTCGTCCTTTCCACCGGCGGGATCCCGCCCGATCGTCGTCTCCCCGAGCCCGGCCCCGGACCGCGGCCGCTGCACCACGCCGGGATATCCGACCGTCGAATCATCCACGCCCGCCGCCGAGTACTGGAACCCTTCGCCGCCCGGTCTGCTGACCGTCGGCAGCCCGCCCGACCCCGTGGCATGTGGACCGGTTCCGGCCTGCATCTCGGGCAGGCTCGCCGAGCCCGGCGAATCCGTTGCCGCAGTGGCGCTTTCAGCTGTGTCGGGCTGCATGGCCGACGCCAGCGGCCCACCGCCCGGATATCGGCCGCCCCCGATTCCCGGACGCGCGATCCGGGTCGTCTCACCGCTCGGGTAACCGCCGGGAATCGGACCGGAAGCGGGTCCGCCCGGGAAGACCCGCATCGCACCCGGGGTCCCGGCGGGACCGGCCTGCGCCACGGCCTCTCCCGAGCCTGGTCCGCCGGGCGGGTGATACGGCACGAACTCCGTTGCACCGGAGTCTGATTGAGCACGAACGTCCAGGTCCGGGTAGGTGCCGCCCGGGATTCCCACCGCACCGAGGTCGCGGAAGGTGCCGCCATAGGGCGGATTGGGGCCTGCCGCGCCGGCATTGGCATCGAGTTCCTTCGCGGCGGCGAGATCCTCGGGGTCGAGGCCGAGATCGTCGGACTGCCGCGGGGTCGGCGAGAGGTAACCGGCCACGAAGAAGAGGGCGGCGGTGGCACCCGCCAGGGCGAGCCACAGGGCGGTGCCGGGCACCCACCAGCGCGCCACCGAACCGGTGAACCCGATCATCAGGCCGATGCCGAGGCCGGGCGCGAGGAGGCGCAGGCCGCGCTGCCAGCGATTGGCCGAGAGGCGGTGGCGCGCAACGGTCAGGGCCGCGTCGACAATGGCCAGGGCGGTCAGGACCGCGATGATGATGCCGAACAGCCCGTACACCGACGCGAGCGAACCGCGCACATCGACGACGGTGTGCACCGCGGTGAGCGGCTTGCCGTCCGCACCGATGAGCGTGAGGTCGGAGCCGATGAGCCCGGTCGCCTGCCCGTCCAGCCCGGCCGGATCCAAACGGTAGGTGAGCTTCTCGGTCTTGCCCGCCGCGACCGTCAATTCGACTGTCGTGGAATACGAATAGAAGTTCAGGCCGAGCACGTGCCCGGCGAGATCGACCCGCCGGACCGACACCGGATTCGCGGTCCCATTGGTCACCTCGACGACGACCTGCGCCACCCGCTTGGGATCCAGGCGCACCGGATTCCCGGCATTGGCACCGGCAATGGCCCGGCCGTCGAGAGTCGCGGTCGCGCTCACCCCGGTGGCGGCACGGGCGGGTCCGGCCACGAAGACGACCGCCACGACCACGAGGGCGACCATGAGCAGGGCGCCGAGCACGGTCCCGCCGATCGCCCGGTGGCTGCGGGCACGAGCGACCGACCGCGATTCCCCCTCGGCGCCAACAGGTTCGGCGGGTCGCTCGGCGGCCGGCCGGCCGTCGTCCCATCCCGTATCGCGTTCCCACCGGACGCATCGGTCACTCGCGCACCGGAATTCCGGCAAGCTGAGCGGCTGCACCTGGTGCGGCGCGGGTGTGCGACTGGTCATCGGAGCCTCCGTGCCGGGAGATGGGAGATCAGGCGGTGGCCGTAGAACCAGCCGCCGACGAGCAGGAAGAACAGCAGCACCGTCATCGTCGCCGCGCCGCCGCCGACCTGGCTGACCAGCACGATGTCCAAGGGCGCGGCCAGCTTTCGCCCGCACTCGGCGGTCACCTCGTGCTGGCCGATATCGGTGCCGCCGGTGGCGAGGGTGGCCGCGAAGCCGCCGTTGGCCCGGGCCGTGGTGTCGGCGGCGGTGGTCCCGCCGATCGACAGCTTCACGTTGGCACCGGGATCACAGCCGGTGCCGCTGGCCTGCACCGGCGCCCCGGGCGCCACCGCGGGCGGCTCGAGGGAAAGCCCGGAGGTCTGCGCGGGAACAGGAGTGGTCGAGGCGGGCGGCTTGGCTTCCGAACTCGGCGGAACCGCCTCGGTGGTGGCCGGTGGCGGCGCGGCGGTCGTCAGCACCGGCGTGGTTGGCACCGGATTGGGTTGCGGCTGCGGCTGATTCCCGCCCGGCGTGGTGCCAGGAGGTACGACGGCAGTGACGCAAGCTCCGGTCGCAGGCTTGACCGATCCGTCCGGACAATACTGCGGCTGCGCAGACGGACACACCCCGCTCGACGGCTCGACCGAACCATCGGGGCAATACTGCGGCTGCGCGGAGGGGCACACCCCGCTGGAGGGTTTCACCGAGCCGTCGGGGCAGTACTGCGGCTGCGCCGAAGGACACACCCCGCTCGCAGGCTTGACCGAGCCATCCGGGCAATACTGCGGCTGAGCGGACGGACAGACTCCGCTCGCGGGTTTCACCGAACCATCCGGACAGTACTGCGGCTGCGCCGAAGGACACACCCCGCCCGCAGGCTTGACCGAACCATCCGGACAGTACTGCGGCTGAGCGGACGGACACACTCCGCTCGCAGGTTTCACCGAGCCATCCGGGCAATACTGCGGCTGCGCCGACGGGCACACCCCGCTGGAGGGTTTCACCGACCCGTCTGGGCAGTACTGCGGCTGGGTGCAGGTGGTCCAGCCACAGCCGGGGTCGCCGCCGCTGTCGCACGAGTCGCCGCACTGACCGCCGGGATTCGTCTTGCCGTTGCCGTGGCCGGGCGGGCCGTCGTGGGTGCCGGTGCAATCGGTGTAGGTGCAGTCGTTGCCCGGCTGCTGGGTGATGACCGGCGGCGGATTCGGCGTGCTGGGAGGAACTTTCACCGGTGCGCGCTCCTGCGGCGCCGGAACGGAGACGGTGGTGAGCGGAACGGGTTGGGTGGCACCCGGATTCGCCCAGCCGATGCCGGCCGGCAGTGCGAGCGCGATGGCCGCCACGAACAGCAGAACAAGGTGTAGGGTCCGGGGTGAAAGTCTCACCGCGCGGGCCAGTTTCGCATGCCGGTCCCCACCGGCACGCCGAGCAGAATGCGCACATGTCTTCATTCGGCGTGACCTCGCTTGTTCGATGGTAAGGCCATCCACGTGCCCGCTGCCTTGTCTATCGCGGTAGTGATCACCCGCGTTCACACCCGAGACCGACCAGTCCGCTGGCGCGCGCGTTTCGCGCCCTACGATGCGGGTACCGACTGGGACGCCCCATCGCGCCGGAGAGGACAATCGGGACCATGTATCGTGCCGCGCCGAAGAGCGACATCGACGAGTCCGCGCTGACCGTCACCGCACCGAAGACCGAGGCCGCGGGCGTCAAGGCGGTCACCGTCGCACTGGAGCGCGCCGTCGAGGAGATGGGCGTGGTGCGCACCGCGCGCACGCTGGCCCGGGTGAATCAGCGGCACGGGTTCGACTGTCCGGGCTGTGCCTGGCCGGAACCAACCGGTCGGCGTCGCCCCGCGGAGTTCTGTGAGAACGGCGCCAAGGCCGTCGCCGAGGAGGCGACCCTGCGCACCGTCACCCCGGCGTTCTTCGCCGAGCACTCCCTCGAGGACCTGGCCGGCAAGTCCGGCTACTGGCTCGGCCGGCAGGGCCGCCTCACCCACCCGATGGTGCTGCGCGAGGGCGACACCCACTACTCCCCGATCGGCTGGGACGAGGCCTACCGGCTCATCGCCGACACCCTGCGCGGCCTGGACTCCCCCGACGAGGCCGTCTTCTACACCTCCGGCCGCACCGCCAACGAGACCGCGTTCCTCTACCAGTTGCTGGTCCGCAGCTTCGGCACCAACAACCTGCCCGACTGCTCCAACATGTGCCACGAATCCTCGGGCACCGCGCTCACCGGCTCGATCGGCATCGGCAAGGGCTCGGTCACCATCGACGACTTCTCGAAGGCCGACCTCATCATCGTGGCCGGGCAGAACCCCGGCACCAACCATCCGCGCATGCTGTCCGCGCTCGGCGAGGCGAAGGCGCACGGGGCCACCGTGATCGCGGTCAACCCGCTGCCGGAGACCGGGCTCATCGGCTTCAAGGACCCGCAGACCGTCAAGGGCTTCACCGGCGGCATCACCATCGCCGACGATCTCCTGCAGATCCGCCTCGGCGGCGATATGGCCCTGTTCCAGGGCCTGGCCAAGCTGCTGTTCGAGGCCGAGGACCGCGCGCCCGGCACGGTCGTGGACCGAGCCTTCGTCGATACGCACACCGCGAGCTTCGCCGAATACGAAAAACAGATGCGCGCGGTCGATCTCGGCATCGTCGAGCAGGCCACCGGCCTCAGCCGCGCAGACCTGGACCGCACCGCGAAGCTGCTGGCCGAATCGAAGGCCACCATCATCTGCTGGGCCATGGGCCTCACCCAGCAGGTGCACGGCGTCGCCACCATCGAGGAGGCCACCAACCTGCTGTTGCTGCGCGGCATGATCGGCAAGCCCGGCGCGGGCGTGTGCCCGGTGCGCGGCCACTCCAATGTGCAGGGCGACCGCACCATGGGCATCTGGGAGAAGATGCCCGACGCCTTCCTCGACGCCCTGGACCGTGAATTCGGCATCACCAGCCCGCGCGAACACGGCTGGGACACCGTCAATGCCATCCGGGCCATGCGCGACGGCCGCGGCACGGTGTTCTTCGGGATGGGCGGCAACTTCGTCTCCGCCACCCCCGACACCGAGGTCACCGAGGCCGCCCTGCGCAATTGCGCACTGACCGTGCAGGTGTCGACCAAACTCAACCGCAGCCACGTGGTGCACGGGCGCACCGCCCTGATCCTGCCCACCCTGGGCCGCACCGACGCGGACCTGCAGGACGGTGTGCGCCAGCAGGTTTCGGTCGAGGACTCGATGTCCATGGTGCACCTGTCCACCGGCCGGCTGGACCCGGTGAGCGACCAGCTGCGCAGCGAGGTCGCCATCGTGTGCGAGCTGGCCGAGGCCGTGTTCGGTCCGGGCCACTCCGTGCCGTGGGGCGAGTTCCGGCGCGACTACGACAAGATCCGCGACGCCATCGCCCGGGTGGTACCCGGCTGCGCCGACTACAACCGGAAAGTGCGCGGCCGCAACGGCTTCCAGCTCCCGCACCCGCCGCGCGACGCCCGCGAATTCCGGACCGCGACCGGCAAGGCCAATTTCGCGGTCAACGACCTGCACTGGCTGCCGGTCCCCGAGGGCCGGCTCATCCTGCAGACCCTGCGCAGCCACGACCAGTACAACACCACCATCTACGGCCTCGACGACCGCTACCGCGGCATCCACAACGGGCGGCGCGTGGTGCTGGTCCATCCGGAGGACATCGCCGCCCTCGGTTTCGCCGAGGACGATCTGGTGGACGTCATCTCCGAGTTCGACGACGGCACCGAGCGCAGCGTCACCGGCTTCCGCCTGGTCGCCTACCCGACGCCGCGCGGCAATGCCGCCGCCTACTACCCGGAGACCAACCCCCTGATCCCGCTGGACCACGTCGCCCGGCGCTCCAATACGCCCGTTTCCAAGGCGGTCACCATCCGCCTGGAACGCCACACCCACGCGGTCGCATGAGCAGGGTCACCGCGCGCCGCCGCACCCTGCGCATCTCGCCCAGCGGCACCGTCACCCGGCCCGACACCCTGGCCGTGGAGGAACCGCTCGAAATCCGCACGGGCGGGCAGTCGCTGACGATCACCATGCGCACCCCCGGCGCGGATATCGACCTCGTGCACGGCTTCCTCTACGCCGAGGGCATCATCGACTCGGCCGAGGACATCGTCAGCGCCCGCTACTGCGCCGGCACCGACGAGAACGGGCAGAACACCTATAATGTGCTGGATATCCAGCTCCGGACCCCGGTCCCGGTGCAGCCCAGGCCCTTTCTGACCAACAGTTCCTGCGGATTGTGCGGCAAGACCGCCCTCGACGAGGTGCGCACCCGGATCCGGCACGCCATGCCCGCGGATTCGCCCCGCGTCGACGTGCACACCCTCGCCAAGCTGCCCGACGAACTGCGTTCCCGCCAGCAGGTTTTCGACGCCACCGGCGGGCTGCACGCCGCAGGCCTGTTCACCCCCGAGGGCGAAGCGCTGGCCGTGCGCGAGGACATCGGCCGGCACAATGCCGTGGACAAGCTGGTCGGCTGGGCGATCCGCGAGAATCGGCTCCCCGCACACGATCTCGTCCTCATTGTCAGCGGCCGAGCCTCCTTCGAGCTGGTGCAGAAGGCCATCATGGCGGGCATTCCGGTCATGGGCGCGGTGTCCGCCCCCAGCTCGCTGGCCGTGGATCTCGCCGCCGACGCCGGCCTCACCCTGGTCGGCTTCCTGCGCGGCGAAACCATGAATGTGTACACCGGTGAGGACCGTCTGGCGATGTGATCGTCGCCCGTTCCACAGGGTGAGGCAGCGGGGTTCTTTTGCGCGTTCCGGCTGTTACTCTCCGCAATAGAACACGTTTCAATTCTTGATGGGAGTCATCCATGGCAGCGCAGCCCCGCGATGTGGTCGAGCAGTACGTGAAGCTGGTGGCCACCGGGCCCACGTCGGCGATCGTGGACCTGTACGCCGAGGACGCGGTGATCGAGGATCCGATCGGGACGCCGGAGCGCCGCGGCCACGAAGCCATCGGCGAGATGTACAAGGCCCTGGAGAACCTCGACCGCGAGACCGAACTGCACACCGTCAAGGTGGCGGGCAACAAGGTGGCGGCGTCCTTCACCCTCGTCACCGTGGCCAACGGGCACCGCATGACCCTCTCGCCCATCGATGTGATGGAGCTGAACGACGAGGGCAAGATCATCAGCATGAAGGCCTACTGGGGTCCGGACGACATGAAGATGGAGCAGATCTGACCCACGGGGTTGTCCCCTCCCGCTCCCCGAATTACGGTGGCAGCACAGTGATTCGGCGAGGGCGGGAGGGCCTGTGCGGATCTCGTTGCGCGGCACCGGTGACGGGGTGCGGGTCAGCATGCGGCTGGAGATCAACCGGCGGCGCTGGATCGCCCTGCTCATCATGCTCGGCGTGCTCACCGCCACGGGGGTGATCACCGGCCTGTGGGCCGTCGTGGCGCCCGAATCGTTCTACACCAGCTTCCCCGGATTCGGCCTGCACTGGGTGCGCGCCGACGGCCCGTACAACCATCACCTGGCCAGTGACGTGGGGGCCTTCTTCCTGGCCCTGGGCGCCATCTCCGGCGCCGCGCTCTACTACCGCGACAGCGTCATCGCCCGAGTCACCGGGCTGGCGTGGCTGGTCTTCGGCGTGCCGCACTTCATCTACCACGCCTTCCACCGACCGGCGACACTGAGCGGACTCAACCTCACCCTCGAACTGCTGGCGGCACTGGCCATGCCCGCCCTCGGTCTGGCCATTCTGCTCGTCGCCCCGCGCGAGCGTTTCCCGGTCCCCGAGCCCGCCCCCTTCACCTTCAAATTCCCCCGCCGCTGACCCCGCCCGCCGCGAAATTCCCTTTCCCCGATGCCGATGAAATCAGCGACGTCACCGCGTCGTAACAGGTGACCCAGCCACACCGATTTCTGAAGTAACGGAGTAAAGGTTCAACGGCGAACCACGGGGGATCAACGGCGATCCTCGCGACGGGCGCGATCGGCTCCACCGACCGTCACCGACTCCCTGGCTTTCCGGTAACGGACAGCCCACAGGAGAACGCACATGGAACTGTCGGTCACCCAGTTCGTCACCCTCGGCAGGGTCTATCAAGCACTCCGGTGCCACAAGGTTGTCCGCGCGTCTACCTTCCACGCTGATCAGCTCGAGCAGGTAACTCCTGCGCGGCCGCGTGGCGAGAGAACGAAACCGGCCCCGCGAGAGGGATTCTCGCGGGGCCGGTTTCTTTGCTTGTGGAAGGGCTTTACGCCGACTTCTCGCGGCGCTCCGGGGTCTGGCGCTTGCGCGGGACGATGGTCGGGAGGACGTTGTCGTTCACCGTGTCGGCAGTGACGACCACCTTGGCGACATCGTCGCGGCTGGGGATGTCGTACATGACCGGGAGGAGTACCTCCTCCATGATGGCGCGCAGGCCGCGGGCGCCGGTGCCGCGCAGGATCGCCTGATCCGCAACGGCTTCCAGGGCGTCCTGGGTGAACTCCAGATCCACGCCATCCATTTCGAACAGGCGCACGTACTGCTTCACCAGCGCGTTCTTCGGCTCGGCCAGGATGCGGACCAGGGATTCCTTGTCCAGGTTGGTGACCGAGGCGACGACGGGGAGGCGGCCGATGAACTCGGGGATCAGACCGAACTTGATCAGGTCCTCGGGCATCACGTCGGCGAAGTGGTCGGCGGTGTCGATCTCGGCCTTGGACCGGACCTCCGCGCCGAAACCGATGCCGCGCTTGCCGACTCGATCCTGGACGATCTTCTCCAGACCGGCGAACGCGCCCGCCACGATGAACAGCACATTGGTGGTGTCGATCTGGATGAACTCCTGGTGCGGGTGCTTGCGGCCGCCCTGCGGCGGCACCGACGCCTGCGTGCCCTCCAGGATCTTCAGCAGCGCCTGCTGCACGCCCTCACCGGACACGTCACGGGTGATGGACGGATTCTCCGACTTGCGGGCGATCTTGTCGACCTCGTCGATGTAGATGATGCCGGTCTCGGCGCGCTTCACGTCGTAGTCGGCGGCCTGGATCAGCTTCAGCAGGATGTTCTCGACATCCTCACCGACATAACCGGCCTCGGTGAGCGCGGTGGCGTCCGCGATGGCGAACGGCACGTTCAGCATCTTGGCCAGCGTCTGCGCCAGGTAGGTCTTGCCACAGCCCGTCGGGCCGAGCATGAGGATGTTGGACTTGGCCAGCTCGACCGGTTCACCCCGGGAGTCGCGGCCCTTGTCGCCGGCCTGAATCCGCTTGTAGTGGTTGTAGACCGCCACTGCGAGGGTTCGCTTCGCGGCGTCCTGCCCGATCACGTACTGCTCCAGGAAGTCCCGGATTTCCGCGGGTTTGGGCAATTCGTCGAGCTTGACCTCGCTGGATTCGGCGAGCTCTTCCTCGATGATCTCATTGCAGAGGTCGATGCACTCGTCGCAGATGTACACCCCCGGTCCCGCAATGAGCTTCTTGACCTGCTTCTGGCTCTTTCCGCAGAACGAGCACTTCAACAGATCGCCGCCATCACCGATGCGCGCCATCTCCTGGGTCCCTACTTCCTTGTCCGCGTGCAACCGTCTGTCCCCGGCTGCCGGCGAGCTGCCTTCTTCGAGCGTAAGCCGTGACCCCTGAGTTTGCGGATCCGGCAATTCGGCTGTGTGTATCCACAGTGCCCATTACGAGCACCTGTGTTGGATGCAGAGGCAGAGCCGACAACCACGAGCAAAGGTCCCTAGAGTGACCGTACCCGCTTCGGCTGACCGAGGTCGACAACTTGGGCACGTTTCTCGCCGGACATGTGCGTGGGCTCACCCCTGCCGGGGTGGCGGGGACGCCCTGGGACACACAGAACCCCGCCACCCGCCCAGCTCACTTCTGGGCGCTGAGCTTGCGGTACTGGAAAACCTGGTCGACGATCCCGTACTCCTGCGCCTCGTCGGCGGTCAGGATCTTGTCCCGGTCGGTGTCCTTGCGGATGGTGTCCGCGTCCTTGCCGGTGTGGCGCGCCAGGGTGGTCTCCATGAGGCGACGCATGCGCTCGATCTCGGCGGCCTGGATCTCGAGGTCGGAGACCTGGCCCTGGATGCCACCCGAGGTGGACGGCTGGTGGATCAGGACGCGGGCGTTGGGCAGCGCGGCACGCTTGCCGGGGGCACCGGCGGCGAGCAGCACGGCCGCGGCCGAGGCGGCCTGGCCCAGGCAGACGGTGGCGACGTCGGCGCGCACGTACTGCATGGTGTCGTAGATGGCCATCAGCGCGGTGAAGGAACCACCGGGCGAGTTGATGTACATGGTGATGTCGCGGTCCGGATCCATCGACTCGAGCACCAGCAGCTGGGCCATGATGTCGTTGGCCGACACATCGTCAACCTGGTTGCCCAGGAAGATGATCCGCTCCTCGAAGAGCTTGTTGTACGGGTCCGAGACCTTCTGGCCGAAGCTGGTCTGCTCGGTGAACTGCGGCAGGATGTAGCGCGACTGAGGCAGGTTGCCGGCGGCGGCGAAGGTGATGCCCGCGGCCCGCGGATCGATCATGTTGGACATACGCGTCACTCCAAAGTCTGTGTAATGGGCTGCGGAACTATTTGCTGCTGCTGCCGTTCGTCTGGCTCGCGTGGGTGACCACGTGGTCGATGAACCCGTAGTCGAGCGCCTCGGCGGCGGTGAACCAGCGGTCGCGGTCGGCGTCGGCGGTCACCTGCTCGATGGACTTGCCAGTGTGCTGAGCCTGCAGCTCGTTGAGTTCGCGCTTGGTGTAGGCGAACTGCTCGGCCTGGATGGCGATGTCAGCGGCCGAACCACCCAGTCCAGCGGAGGGCTGGTGCATCATGATCCGCGCGTGCGGCAGCGCGTAGCGCTTCCCCTTGGTGCCGGCGGCGAGCAGGAACTGCCCCATGGAGGCTGCCAGGCCCATACCGACCGTGCGGATGTCGCATTCGGCGAACTGCATGGTGTCGTAGATGGCCATGCCCGCGGTCACCGAACCGCCCGGGGAGTTGATGTAGAGCGAGATGTCCTTGGTCGGATCCTCGGCCGACAGCAGAAGAATCTGCGCGCACAGCTTGTTGGCGATGTCGTCGTCGACCTGAGTTCCCAGGAAGATGATGCGCTCGCGCAGCAGGCGCTCGTACACCGAATCACTGAGGTTCAGACCAGCAGTCGCGGATGTCATACGCACCCCTGCCTGATGATTTGTCACGGATACCTGCCCTCTCTCAATGGCTCGGTTAACAAGCCCCTACTGATTCGCTGACACAAACCCTAACGAAGCAGGGCGGCACCGAACTCCCGGTACCGCCCTGCTTCGCTCACAGCGCAAACTTACGTCAACACCTCACGTTCCCGCGTTCGGGGTTCTCGGGGTGTCACCCGAGACCCCGGACACCGGGGCGCCGGCATTTGTTTACTCGACCTCGGCCTCGGCCTCGGCGGCCTCGGTCGCGTCGGCAACGGTCGCGAGCTCCTCGGCGGAAACCTCCTCGGCCTCCTCGGCCGGGTTGCCGAACATCTCGGCGGTGTCCACGACGTTGCCGGCGGTGTCTGTGACGACAGCCTGGACCACGACACCGGCGAGGGCCTTGCCGCGGCGCACGTCGGCGAAGACCGCGCCCAGCTGACCGGCCTGCTGGATCTGCTGAATGAACTGATCGGGCGACATGCCGTAGCGCTGCGCCTGGAAGATGATCCGCTCGTACAGCTCGTCCTGGCCGACCTGGGTGTTCTCGGCCTCGGCGACGGCGTCCAGCAGCAGCTGGGTCTTGACCGACTTCTCGGCGGCTTCCTTGGTGTCCTTCTTGAACTCCTCGAGGGAGGAGCCCTGGGCCTCGAGGGCCTCGGCCAGCTTGGCCTCGTCGTGGTCGAAGCCGTGGACGGCGTCGTGCTCGACGGCGTCGACCTCGGCCTTGACGACACCCTCGGGCAGCGGGATCTCGACGGTCTCGAGCAGCTGCTCGAGCACCTTGTCGCGGATCTCGCCGGCCTGCTGGACCTTCTTGACGCGCTCGACGCGGGTCTTCAGGTCTTCCTTCAGCTCGTCGATGGTGTCGAATTCGCTTGCCAGCTGGGCGAACTCGTCGTCGGCCTCGGGCAGCTCGCGCTCCTTGACCGACTGCACGGTCACGGTGATGACGGATTCCTTGCCGGCGTGCTCACCGGCGACCAGCGTGGAGGTGAAGTCCTTGGACTCGCCCTCCTTCAGGCCGATCAGGGCCTCGTCCAGGCCCTCGATGAGCTGGCCGGAGCCGACCTCGTGGGACAGGCCGGTGGTGGAGGCCTCCTCGACGGTCTCGCCGTCGACGGTGGCGGACAGGTCGATGGAGACGAAGTCGCCGTTCTCGATGGCGCGCTCGACCGACTTCAGGGTGCCGAAGCGCTGACGCAGCGACTGCAGCTGCTCGTCGATGTCCTCGTCGGTGATCTCGATCGGGTCGACCGAGACGGCGATGGAGGAGAACTCCGGCAGGGTGATCTCCGGGCGGATGTCGACCTCGGCGGTGAAGGCCAGCTCCTCGCCGTCCTCGATCTTGGTGATCTCGATTTCCGGCTGGCCGATGACCTTGGCCTCGGTGGCGATGACAGCCTCGCTGTAGCGCTTGGGCAGCACATCGTTGACGACCTGCTCCAGCACGGCGCCGCGGCCGATACGGGCCTCGAGAAGCTTGGCCGGCGCCTTGCCCGGACGGAAGCCCGGGATCCGGACCTGCTGCGCGAGAGCCTTGTAGGCGCGGTCGAAGTCCGGCTTCAGCTCCTCGAAGGGCACCTCGACATTGATGCGGACCCGAGTCGGGCTCAGCTGCTCGACGGTGCTCTTCACGGACATGCTCCTTGTTCGTAGTTCATGGTTGACGTCTAGGTTCCCCCCGAACGCATCCCGACCAGGTTAGTTGACGGCCCCTCGGGCCGTGTAACCGGTCGCTGCACGGGGCATCGCGACGCCGGTCGGTCGACCGGTCGCCCTGGTACCCGGGGTTCGGGTCTAGCTACCGACCTTGACGGCGTCGGTGACGAAGACCAGCGTCTCGTTGGGCTTGATGCCGTGGCCGCCCTGGCCGTAGCCGAGGTCCGGCGGGATGACGAGCAGTCGGCGGGTGCCCTGCTGGACGCCGACCAGGCCCTGATCCCAGCCCTTGATGACCTGGCCCGCGCCCAGCGTCAGGTCGAAGGTCTGGCCACGGTCGAAGGAGCTGTCCAGCTTCTTCCTGTCCGACCAGGTGATCAGCGTGTAGTTGGTGCTCAGCTTCTGCCCGGCCTGCGCGCCCGGGCCGATGCCGGTCACCAGATCCTTGGTGAACAGTTCCTTCGGCGGATCACAGTTGTCCGGCAGCGTGATCTTGGGTGTCTCCCCGAAACCGCCTTCCACCTTGATCGTGCAGAACCCGCCACTCGGATCTTGCCAACCGGCGGTGAAGGTCTGCGGCTGCTTGGCCGGCGTCGAGGTGTCGTTCTTGTTGCCACTGTCGCTGCTGCCGCATCCGGCGACCAGTACCAGGGCGGCCACTACCGCACCGATCACACCGACCTTGCCCACCAAGCGCATTCCCGCTCCTGTCCGTCAGTCCGGATTGCCGCACGGATTGCGACGCCGCGCCGAACCTACACGCCGGGATCGTTCTTCGCCGGGGAGGACGCGGCCGAGCGGATGCCGAATCGGCGATCCGCGGGCTCAGCGATCGGCGACCAGCAGCGCGTACTGTGCCACGGCCATGCGGTGGACGAGTTGCTCGGTCGGGGCGGAGACCTGCGCCAGGTAGCGGCCGTCCAGGACGAGGCAGGTGTATTCGCTCTCGCGCGCTGCGGGATTCGAGCCGGGACCCCGAAGGCAGACCGCGTCCGGGACGCCGGCCGGCGGGGTCGTGACGGACCCGCCGGCACTGGGCTCGGACAGTCGGTTCAGCGCGTGCCGGGCGGCCACGGCGTCGGGGAAGCGCAGCAGCCGAGCCGAATCCGTGACGGCGATGCTCTCGACCGGGATGCGCGGGTCCGCGCCGGACCTGTCGACCCACAGCTCGGCGAGGACGGGGCCGTAGACGATGCCGCGTGCGCTGCGGTGTCCGCCCCAACCGGCGATGGGTTGCTGCACGTCGTGGAAGAGCTCGGGATAGGGCCATTTCCCGGGGTCGGCGGGCAGCAGGCGGCTCAGCATGCCGCCGGGATCCAGTGGGAGCGCAGACAGTTCCTCGGCCGGTGTCGGCGTGAAGGCGTCCAGCTTCGGCAGTTCGGCGTCGAAGGTGGCCTCGGCCAGCTGCTTCAGGGCCGCCAGATCCGTGGCCGGATGGGTGACGAACAGTGTCACCACGAACGGGCCGTGGGCGAGGGTGACCGCCATCGTCGGCACGAAGGTGCGCCAATGACCATGTGTCGCAAAGTATTCGGAGAATGGGACGACGACATTGTCGTGGTTGACGTCGAAGTCGCGCCCATCTATCTCGCGGGCCGCGTCGATGGCCGCCATATTGTCCCGCATGCGCAGGACGGTGAGCCGCACCGAACGGGCCGTGCCGATCTCCGGGATGCCGGTCGGATCGTCGGTGCCGCCGATGCTGAATCCGGCCAGCATGCCGTGTACGGCCAGGGTGGCGCGGGTGGCGTCGGCGAGGATTCCGACGGCGTCCTCCGGGGTGGGTACCGGGATGGCCGCGGTCTGTGCGAGGGTCGGATCGACGGCGCTCGGCGCGATGACGGCGTCCGCCATCCGCACCGATTCCATCAGCCGCCCATAGGCTTCCCCGGCCGCCCCCGGCGCGACGAGCGGCCGCCCGCTGTAGCCGCCGAGATCCAGTGCCCCCACCTGCGGCGTCGCCGCCCGTGGTGCCCCGGCGATCGCGCAGGCACTGACCAGTGCCGCGACCGCCACGAGCGATCCGGCGTGGACACGCCGACGGGTCGAATCGAATCGGTGCATGCCGCCACCGCCTGTCGCACAGCTCCCCGCCCGGGTCCCAGCTCTCCGATCACGGTGAGCCCGAACGGTGTTTCGTCCCGGCCCCTCGGATCGCCGACGAAAACCTCCCCCGGACACCTGTTTTCGAGTGTGAGCGCGATCGCGCTCCCCAGCAAGCCCCCTACACTGAGGGGTCCGCCCCCGTCGCGACTATCGGCGCAGGTCGAGACGGAAATGTATTTGCGGGCGCTCTCGGCCTACGGGAGCATCTCAGGATGCTGTTGACGATTTCTTGTACGCGACCCGAGGGCGCCGCCTGGCCGGCCTCCGATCTGGGGTACCTGCTGCACAAGAATCCTTCGCGCATACAGACTTTCGAGCAGTCCTACGGCATCGCGCACGTGCTCTACCCGGAGGCGGGCGACGACCGGTGCACGGCCGCGCTGCTGCTGGAGATCGATCCGGTCCGGCTGGTGCGGGGAAAGTCCAAGGGCACCCCCGAATTCAGCCTGGGGCAGTATGTGAACGATCGCCCGTACGCGGCGTCTTCGCTGGTGTCCGTGGCCATTTCGACGGTGTTCGGCACCGCCTTGCACGGCCGCTGCAAGCAGCGTCCCGAGCTGGCCGAGACCGCGCTCCCGCTGCGCATCGAGCTCCCGGCCGTCCCCTGCAAGGGCGGGGCCGAGTACGCCGAGCGGGTCTTCGCGCCCCTGGGCTGGACCGTCGTGGCCACTCCCCTCCCCCTGGACCCGGCCTTCCCGGACTGGGGCGATTCCCATTACCTGCGGCTCGAACTCACCGGAACGCAGCGCCTGTCCGACGCGCTGTCGCACCTCTATGTCCTGCTGCCCGTCCTCGACGGCAGCAAGCACTACTGGCTCGACTCCGCCGAAATCGACAAACTCCTCCGCTTCGGCGAGGGCTGGCTCACCACCCACCCCGAACGCGAGTGGATCACCCGACGCTACCTCACCCGCCGCCACACCCTGGTCCGCGCCGCCCTCGCCCGCCTCGCCGAGCTGGACGACGCCGACCCGGAGGAACTCGGCGCGATCGAGCACGATATCGACGACGAGGCGGCCGGTATCGAGACCACGCCGCCCGCGCCCGACCTCGGCGGCGAAGTCTCCTCGGCCGCAACGGAGCTGATATCAGCGCAGGCAACCGACCTCGGCCTGGCCTCCGGTGGGACCGGTGATCCGGTTCCGGCGACCGATCCGCGGGCGGAGGCTTCCTGTTCCGCGGAGGCCGGCGAACGCGGCCCATCGCTGGCGGTATCGCGGCGGGCGGCCGTGCATCGGGCGCTGCTGTCGGCCGGGGCGAGCCGGGTGCTCGATCTCGGGTGCGGGCAGGGGGCGTTGCTGCTGGAGCTGGTGGCGGACCGGGCGTTCACGGAGATCGTCGGGATCGACGTGTCGATGCGCGAGTTGAAGATCGCGGCGCGGCGGCTGCGGCGGGTGCCGGAGTGGCAGTCGCGGCGGGTGACGCTGCGGCAGGGGGCGCTGACGTATACCGACGCCGCTTTGCGGGGTTATGACGCGGCGGTGCTCATGGAGGTGATCGAGCATGTGGACGCGCCGCGGTTGCAGGCGCTGGAGCACGCGGTGTTCGGGGCTGCCGCTCCGGGCGCCGTGGTCGTGACGACGCCGAACAGCGAGTACAACGTGCGCTACGACGGGCTCGACGCGGGCGCGTTCCGGCATTCGGATCACCGATTCGAGTGGAGCCGGGCAGAATTCGCGGACTGGGCGGACCGGGTCGGTGGGACGTACGGGTATGCCGTGCGGTTCGAGCCGATCGGGCCCGAGGATGCGGAAGTGGGGGCGTCGACGCAGATGGCTGTGTTCACCAAACGGGACGGGAAGAACGGCGATGAGAAAGGAGTCGCGTGATGGCAGAGCTGTCGGTTCCGGTGCTGTCGCTGGTCGTGTTGGTCGGCAGCAGCGGCTCCGGGAAATCCACGTTCGCGCACAAGCACTTCCGGTCGACGGCGGTGCTGTCGTCGGACGCCTACCGGGGGCTGGTGAGCGATGACGAGGCCGATCAGTCGGTGACGGCCGAGGCGTTCGAGCTGCTGCACCACGTGGCGGGCGTGCGCCTGCGGCGCGGGCTGCGCACCGTCATCGACGCCACCAATGTGCAGCCCAAGGCGCGGCAGGCGCTGGTGGAGCTGGCGCGGGCGCACGATGTCCTGCCGGTGGCGATCGTGCTGGACGTGCCGGAGGCGGTGTGCGTGCAGCGCAATGCGCTGCGGGTGGATCGCGCGGATCTGGGGCCGCACGTGGTGGGGCGCCACCAGCGCGATCTGCGGCGTTCGCTGAAGTTCCTGGAGCGCGAGGGTTTCCGCAAGGTGCACGTGCTGAGGGGCGTCGAGGAGATCGAGGCCGCCACCATCGCGGACGAGCGCCTGTGGAACGACAAGACCGATCTCACCGGGCCTTTCGATGTGATCGGTGATGTGCACGGCTGCCGGAGCGAGCTGGAGACGCTGCTGGGCGAACTCGGCTATGTCATCGCCCGGGACGCGGAGGGACGGGCGGTCGACGCGCGGCACCCCGAGGGTCGCACCGCGGTGTTCGTCGGCGACCTGGTCGATCGCGGGCCGGATACGCCCGGCGTGCTGCGGCTGGTGATGGGCATGGCGGGATCGGGAAACGCCCTGTGCGTCACCGGAAACCACGAGTTCAAGCTGGTGCGCGCGCTCGACGGCCGCCGCGTCACGGTGGCGCACGGCCTGGCCGAGTCGCTCGCCCAGCTGGAGGCCGAGGACGCCGAATTCCGCAAGACCGCACAGGAATTCATGCGCGGCCTGGTCAGCCACTATGTGCTCGACGGCGGCAAGCTGGTGGTCGCGCACGCCGGTCTGAAGGAGCAGTACCAGGGCCGTACCTCGGGCCGGGTACGCGAGTTCGCCATGTACGGCGAATCCACCGGCGAGACAGACGAATACGGGCTGCCGGTGCGGTACCCGTGGGCCAACGACTACCGCGGCCAGGCGCTGGTGCTCTACGGCCACACGCCGATGACCGAACTGGTGTGGGTGAACAACACCCTGTGCCTGGATACCGGCGCGGTGTTCGGCGGCCGTCTGACCGCGCTGCGCTACCCGGAGCGGGAGGTGGTGTCGGTGCCGGCCGAACAGGTCTGGTTCGAGCCGGTGCGCCCGCTCGCGGCGGCCACCTTCGCCACCGGGGAGGCTGTGGTGCAGCGGGATCCGGGCGTGCTCGACCTGGACGACGTGCTGGGCCGGCGGGTGGTGGAGACCCGCCATCTCGGCCGGGTCACCGTGCAGGAGGACGCCGCGAGCGCCGCGCTCGAGGTGATGAGCCGCTTCGCCGTGGACCCGCGCTGGCTGGTGTACCTGCCGCCGACCATGTCGCCGTGCGCCACCTCCACCCTGGACGGGTATCTCGAGCACCCGGCCCAGGCCTTCGAGTACTACCGCTCCGAGGGCGTGGACACCGTGGTGTGCGAGGAGAAGCACATGGGTTCGCGTGCGGTCGTGGTGGTTTCGCGGTCGGCCGAGGCGGCGCGGGACCGGTTCGGCGTCGAGGACGGCAGCACCGGCGCGGTGTACACCCGCACCGGCCGCCCGTTCTTCGACGATCCGGCGCGCACCGAATCGCTGCTGGCCCGGGTGCGGGCGGCGGCCGAAACCGCCGGGCTGTTCGAGGAACTGGGCACCGACTGGCTGCTGCTGGACACCGAGCTGCTGCCGTGGTCGGCCAAGGCGCTGGGGCTGCTGCGCAACCAGTACGCCGCGGTCGGCGCGGCAGCCCGGGCCTCGCTCGGCCGGGCCGGCGAGGTGCTGGCGGCCGCGGTCGAACGGGGTTTGGACGCAGGCGATCTCGCCGCGCGGACCGGAGCTCGCCGGGCCGACGCCGACGCCTTCACCGCCGCCTACGGCCGCTACTGCTGGCCCACCGACGGCCTCGACGGCGTGCGCCTGGCCCCGTTCCAGTTGCTGGCCGCCTCCGGCGCGAATTACGCAGGGCGCGACCACAACTGGCACCTGGAGCGCATCGACCGCCTGGTCGTCGCGGACCCGGAGTTCTTCACCCCGACCGGCCGCCGCCCGGTCGACCTCGCCTCTCCGGAGGCCGAGGCTGCCGCGACGGCGTGGTGGATCGAGCTCACCGCGGCCGGCGGCGAGGGCATGGTGGTGAAGCCGCTCGGCTCGCTGGTGTCCGGCACCGGCACCCGCAGCGGGCGGCTGGTGCAGCCGGGCGTGAAATGCCGTGGCCCGGAATACCTCCGGATCATCTACGGCCCGGAGTACCTGCGCCCCGACCAGCTGCACCGCCTCCGCTCCCGCGGCCTCGGCGGCAAGCGCTCCATGGCGCTGCGCGAGTACGCCCTGGGCCTGGAGGCCCTGGACCGCTTCGTGGCCCGGGAGCCGCTGTGGCGCGTCCACGAGGCGGTATTCGCGATCCTGGCCCTGGAGACCGAGCCGGTCGACCCTCGGCTGTAGCCGACTGGAAGACTGCCCGGTTCAGCTCGGAGTGTCGGGGCGCACCAGGCCGGTGCGGTAGGCGATGACGACGAGCTGGGCCCGGTCGCGCGCATCGAGTTTGGCCATGGCGCGATTGACGTGGGTCTTGGCGGTGAGGGCGGTGATGAACAGTCGTTCGGCGATCTCGTCGTTGGACAGGCCCAGCGCGACCAGCGTGACCACCTCGCGTTCGCGCGGGGTGAGTGCCGCCAGTGCGGGCGGCGGCTCCCAGCGCACCGGGTCCGGCTGGGCCAGGAAGCGGCCGATCAGCGCCTTGGTCGCGGTGGGCGACAGCAGGGCGTCGCCGGCGACGACCGTGCGGATCGCGGCGAGCAGTTCGTCGGCGTTCATCCCCTTGCCGAGGAATCCGCTCGCCCCGGCGTGCAGGGCCTCGACGACGTGCTCCTCGTACTCGAAGGTGGTGAGCACCAGCACCTTCACGCCGGCGAGGTCCTCGTCCGCACTGATCAGCCGGGTCGCGGCCAGGCCGTCCAGCTCGGGCATGCGAATGTCCATGAGCACGACGTCGGCCCGGTGGGTGCGGGCGAGTTCGACCGCTTCGCGGCCGGTGGCGGCCTCGCCGACCACCCGCATGTCCTCGGTGGAGTCGATGAGCATGCGGAAGGTGTCACGCAGGAGCGCCTGGTCGTCGGCCAGCACTACCCGAATCGTCATGACCCGCCCTTTCGGCCGTTGCGAGGCGGCAGTTCGGCGTCCACCCGGAAACCACCGTGCGGGCCCGGGCCCGCATCGAGCGTGCCGCCCACGGCCTTCACGCGTTCCCGCATACCGATCATCCCGTAGCCGGTGCCGGTCTCCGCGTGCCGGCGGCCGTCGTCCTCGACGGTGATCCGCACCCGGTCGGGTCGATAGTCCAGCCGCACCCGCGCGGTCCGCACCCCGGCGTGCTTGCGGGTATTGGTCAACGCCTCCTGAATGATTCGGTAGGCGGTGAGGTCGGTCAGCGAGGACAGCTCGAACGGCTCTCCGGAACGCTCGACGGTGACGTCCAGCCCGGCGTGCCGGAAGGACTCCACCAGCTCGGTCAGCTCCCCGAGGCCGGGTGAGGGGGCGCGCGGATGCCCCGAATCGTCCTCCGCGCGCAGCACTCCGACGGTCGCGCGGAGATCGTCGAGGGCGGTCCGGCTGGTGTCGCGAATGCGTTCCAGCGCCTCGTAGGCGTGGTCCGGATCGGTGCGCATCAGATGGTGCGCGACAGTGGCCTGCGCGTTCACCAGCGTGATGTGGTGGGCGACCACGTCGTGCAGCTCCCGGGCGATCCGCAGGCGTTCCTCGGCGACCCGGCGGGCGGCCTCCGCCTCCCGGTCACGTTCGGCGGTTTCGGCCCGTTCGAGGGCCGCCGCCAGCAGCTTCCGATGGCTGCGCACCGCATCACCCGCGGCGACACCGAGCAGGGTCCAGGCGATCTGGGACAGCGCCTGGGGCAGATCCGCCGGACTCGGCTGTGAAATGAGGATGGCGGCGACCAGCGGCACCGCGGCACACACGCCGGCCAGCCAGGCGGTGCGCCGATCCATCCGGTTCGCCACCGTGAACAGCGCGACCGCTGTGGCCGCGGGCGGCGGAGTGGAGTACGGAATCACCAGGTAGCGAGTGACTTCCACGAGCACGGTGGCGGCGACCACCGGGATCGGCCACCGGCTGCGGACCAGCAGCGGCACACAGGTGAGCGCGAGCCCGCTGACCGCCCGGTCCATCGGGCTGTGCCGCAGATACGCCATGCTCGCGGCCACCGGGGTGGCGACCAGGAAGCATCCGATCGCGACCGCGAGGTCGGCCACCCACGGCCGGACTCGCAGCCAGCACCGCAGCCGGGCGATCATCCGCACGTCGTCAAGGTACCTACCCGCCGTACGCATCGGCGTGACCCGGCGCGGTGACGCGGCCACGGTATTCCCGCAGGGTGCGGGCGCTGTTCCA
The DNA here is from genome assembly GCF_042755705.1 of Nocardia sp. NPDC059154. Lineage (NCBI taxonomy): Bacteria > Bacillati > Actinomycetota > Actinomycetes > Mycobacteriales > Nocardiaceae > Nocardia > Nocardia sp. NPDC059154. The sequence goes on along the minus strand of NZ_JBHZCS010000030.1, from coordinate 12,310 downwards.
GCCCACCGCCCCGACGACCCGGTCGCCGATGCGGTAGAGCGCGACGAACTTGCGTTCGCGGGGGTCTCCCGCGACGATCTCGGTCCGGGCGCCGGCGGGACACCAGCCGTGGATCTGGATCTTGCTGTCGTAGTGGTCGGTCCAGCCGAAAGGGGTTGGCGCATAGGGTGTTTCCCGTCCCGGTTCGGCGAGCAGATTGCGGGCCGCGGCCATGGCCTGCTCGCCCGCGTTGGTGCGCTGCTCGAACCGGACCCGCGCGCCGAGGCCCGGATGCGGCCAGTTGGCGACATCACCGGCGGCGTACACCCCCGGCGCGGCCCGGCAGTATTCGTCGCAGAGCACCCCGTCGCCGACCGGAACACCGGATCCGGCCAGCCAGTCGACGGCGGGCACCGAGCCGATGGCGACCACCACGACATCGGCCGCCAGCCGGGTCCCGTCGTCGAGCACCACGGCGGTGACCCGGCCGTCCGCGCCCTCGATATCGGAAACCTTGCGGCCCATCCGCATTCGCACGCCGTGGTCGCGATGCGTAGCGGCCACCAGGTCCGCGACCTCGGCACCGAACTGGCGGATCAGCGGCGCGGGCTCGGCGTCCACGAGGGTGACGTCCACCCCGAGTTCCCGTGCGGACGCGGCGATCTCGCTGCCGAGAAAGCCCGCGCCGAGCACCACCACCCGCGGCCCCGCCGCCAGTTCCGCGCGCAGGGCGAGGGCGTCGTCGAGGGTCCGCAGCACGTGCATTCCGGCCAGGTCGTGCCCGAAGGGCAGGCGCCGGGGGCGCAGGCCGGTCGCGATGATCAGGCCGTCGTAGCGCACCCGGTCGCCGCCGGCGAGGGTGACGGTGCGCGCATCGGTGTCCAGACCTGTTGCGCGGCAACCCGATCGCAGTTCCAGATCGAGCCGCTCGAGCGCCGCATCGTCGCGGAGCTCGATCTCCGGCGGCTGCCGGTCACCGGTGAGCAGCTGTTTCGACAGCGGCGGCCGATCATAGGGCGCGTGGGTCTCCTCACCGATCAGGGTGAGCGTGCCGGTGAAGCCCTCGCGCCGCAGGGCCTCGGCTGCGCTCAGACCGGCGGCCGAAGCGCCCACCACCACAAGGTGATCGGGGCCGGGCACTACTGCTCCACCCGGATGGCCAGGGCCGGGCAGCGCGCGGCGGCATCGAGCACCTGCGGCAGCAGCTCCTCGGCCGGGCGGGGATCGAGCAGCAGGACAACGCCGTCCTCGTCGCGCTGGTCGAACACCTCCGGTGCGGCCACCACGCACTGACCGCCACCGCAGCATCTGTTCTCGTCGATGTGGATCTTCATGGAATATCCTCGCTCCTACCAGGTCACCGGCAGCTCGTGGACGCCGTAGACGACCATCTCGTCGCGCATCGGAACCGCCTCCAGCGGCACCGCGAGCCGCAGCTCCGGGAAGCGTTCGAACAGGGCGGTCAGCGCGATGCGCAGCTCCAGCCGGGCCAGCTGCTGGCCGATGCACTGATGGATACCGAAGCCGAACGCCACGTGCGGCCGGTGGTGGCGCAGCAGGTCCAGGCTTTCCGGATCGTCGGGGAACAGCTCCGGGTCGCGGTTGGCCGCGGGCAGGTGCGCGACCACCGTGCCGCCCGCCGGGATCAGCTGACCGCCCACCTCGACATCCTCCAGAGCCGTTCGGCGGATACCGAATTGGATGACACTCAGGAAGCGCAGCAGCTCCTCCACCACGGCGTCGGCATGCTCGGGCTCGGCGCGCAGCAGGGCCAGTTGGGAGGGGTCGCGCAGCAGGCACAGGGTGCTCAGGGCGATCATGTTGGCCGTGGTCTCGTGCCCGGCGACCAGCAGCAGCACGCCGATGCCCGCCAGCTCCTCATCGGTGAGGTCCCCGTCCCGGACCAGGGCGCTGAGGATGTCGTCGGCGGGCTCGGTCCGCTTCTGGACGGCGAGGCGATGGATCAGCTGGTTCAGTTCCAGCTGGGCCTGCGCCACCTCCTCGGCGGGTGCGCCGAGCCGCAGCAGCGTGGCCGAATTGTGCTGGAACTCCGCACGATCGGCGTACGGCACCCCGAGCAGCTCGCAGATGACCAGCGAGGGAATCGGCAGCGCGAAGTCCTGCACGAGGTCGACCGGACCGGTGGCCGCCGCCATGGCGTCCAGGTGATCGGCGACGATCCGCTCCACCGCCGGGGCCAGCTCGCGCATGCGCCGCACGGTGAACTGGCCGGTGAGCATCTTGCGCAGGCGGCTGTGCTCCGGCGCGTCCATGAAGATGAACCAGCCCGGCGGAGGCGGCGGAATCTCTTGCGAGCCACGGTGATTGCCGGTGACACCGCGGCGCCTCGAGCTGAAACGCGGGTCGGACAGCACGGCCCGCACGTCGGCGTATCGCGTGATCAGCCAGCCGTCGATGCCGTCCGGCAGGGTGACGTGCGCGACCGGATCCTGCTCGCGCAATTCCCGGTATTCCCCGGGCGGGCTGAACGGACAGGTCCGGACCACGGGCTGGCTCCCGGCGAGCTGTGTATGGGTCATCGACGTCCTTTCCGAACGGTGGCGATCGGCTGTTCGCGGTAACAACCACCCTGCCGCCGGGACCGGGTGGCCGTCGTCGTCCGGACGTGGACTTTCGGCATACCGCGAACGCGGTATGCCGGGCTACGCGCCGGCGAGGTGCTCGCGCAGGCGGTCGAGGTAGGGGCGCTGGCCCTTGCCGAGTTTCTCGTGGGCGGTGTCCAGGTCGAACCAGGCGACCCGGTCGATTTCGGGGAATTCGGCGATTCGCCCGGATCGTGGCGGCCACTCCATTTCGAACGTGCCCGGCACTACCTGTTCCGGATCCAGGTCGCCCTCGACGGCCCACACTGTGACCTGCTTCTTGCTGCTTCCGCTGCCGTACTGGACGTCGCCGAGCGGAATCCATTCGCCATCGGACACGGGCAGGCCGAGTTCTTCGCCGAATTCGCGGCGGGCGGCGTCGCGGGGCTGCTCCTCGGTGGGCTCGTACTCGCCCTTCGGGATGGACCAGGCGGCGGCGTCCTTCTTCGCCCACAACGGTCCGCCCATGTGCCCGATCAGGACTTCGAGGCCGGTGGTGCGGCGGAACAGCAGGACTCCGGCGCTGAATCTGAGGCTCATGGCAAGGAGTTTGCCGAATCGGCGCGCGGGCGCACACCGCGGGCGCTACTGTGAGCGACACTGCGGCAATCCGGACGTTAGGGATATTTTCCCGATAACGGACGAATATTTCCCGCGCGGTGTCCTGCGCCCGAAACCTGTTCGGCACCATCGAATTCCATTAAGCTCCTGGGTTCGAACGGCCCACACCCGTTGACGGATTGGATACCGCATGGAGTTCCGCAACACCTGCGCGACTGCCACTCTGGTGATCGGCGCACTCGTGACCCAGGCCACCGCACTGTCGGTGGCAACCGGCGCGGCGAACGCCGAGCCCGCGGCCCCCGGCCTGGTGTACTCGGCGAAGCTGGTGGACAAGACCGTCGTCACCACGCTCGAGGGCGGCACCTTCGAGCTGTCGCGGGCGGCCGAGGATTCCGCGCCGGCGGCCCCCGATTCGGACCCGGCGGCCAAGCCCGCCGACGTGGTGAACGTGAAGGACGCCGACGGCAAGGTGCTGCTCACGCTGCCGCTGAAATTCCATCTGGGACCCGTCGATATTCCGGTCAAGTCCGAGGTGCAGAAGAACGGCACCGTGCTGGCCCTCACTCCCGACAAACCGGCCGGGGTGTCGGTGTCGCAGCCGCTGGTCGTGAAACCGGTTGCCTCGCAGGTGGAGAACGACCGCGCGCTGAGCAGCTTCACCACCCAGTTCAGCCTGGCCACCACCATCGGCACCTTCGTGGGCACCGCCATCGGCGCGACCATCGGCTGCATCGTCACCCTGGTGGCGGGCTGTCTCCCGGGCCTGACCACCGGCGCCGCGGCGGGCGGCATCATCGGCACCATCGTCCTCGGCGGCCCGACCCTCATCGCCTCGGGCATCGATCTGCTGTCCACCCTGCAGGCCGCCGACGGCACCACCAAGTGGGCGGACAAGACCACGACCCCGGCGGCTGCGCAGCCTGGTAACTGACGCACCCGTCCGGAAGCGGCCGCCGGTTCAGACCTGTGGAATCGGCACCCGCCAGACCAGCGTGGTGCCGTACCCGTCCAGACCCGGACCGAGTTCGAGCGCGCCGGCGAGATCGGTGGCGCGTTCGGCGATCTTGCGCAGCCCGCCACGCCGGGGCGCGTCGCCCACGCCGATACCGTTGTCCGCCACCGAGATTCGCAGTTCGCCCCGGGCGGCGGTGACGTCCACGTCGATGCGGGTGGCCTCGGCGTGGCGCGCCACATTCGACAGTGACTCACGCAGTACGGCCAGCGCCTGCCGCCCGGTCTCCGGCGGCACCCGGGTGTCGAGGGGACCGTCCTGCCGCAGGCTCGGTGTGCAGCCGAGGTGGCGGGCGGCGGTGGACACCAATTCGGTGATCTCGCTGCGCAATCCACCCTGCCCACCGGTGGTCGGAGGCAGCGCGAAGAGGGTGGCGCGGATGTCCTGGATGGTGCCGTCCAGGTCGGCCACCACGCGGGCGAGCCGCTCCCCGATCTCGGGCGCCGGGTTCATCCGGAGCGCGCCCTGCAGGGCCTGGCCCGAGGCGTGGATGCGCTGGATCACGGAGTCGTGCAGGTCGCGGGCGATGCGATCGCGCTCCGCCAGCACGGCGATCCTGGCCGAGTCCTGCCGGCGGCGTACGGTGTCGCGCTGCACCTGGTCGTACATGCGCACATTGACGATCTTCACCGCCGCGATGACGGCCAGCGCCTCGATGATCCGTTCGTCCTCGTCACTGAACGCGCCGCCGCGTTTGTTCGTCAGGTACAGGTCGCCCAGGACCGTGCCGCGATAGCGCACGGGCACCCCGAGGAAGCTGCGCATGGGCGGATGCCCGTCGGGCCAGCCCTCGAAGGCGGGACTCTTGGTGAGGTCGGCCAGCCGGACCGGGTGCTCCCCGGACAGCATCGCGTCGAGCACGCCCCGGCCGTGCGGCCAGTGCCCGATCCGGCGAATCGTCTCCTCGTCCATACCGACCGGGACGAATTGCGCCAGCTGCCGTTCACCGCTCCCGTTCTCGGGTTCGAGCAAACCCAGTGCGCCGTACTGGGCACCGACCAGCCGGACCGCCGCGGTCACCAGCTGCCGCAGCACCAGATCCACGTCCAGGTCCGAGACCACCGTGTACACCGCCTCGACCAGATCGTGGAGCCGTTCTCGCGAGGCCGTCAGTTCACGCAGCTCGTCCGGTACGACACCCCACAGCTCATCGGACATGTGGCACAGGCTACCCACCGGCAACCTGAGGATATTTGTCTCTCGGGCCGGGTGTCGCCGAGAAGAACTGATGAAATCAGACCTTTCGGACCGAGGAGACAAAGCCGCAGTCGCTATGAGAGCGACTGGGGCACAGGCTTATCCACGCTTCCCGCGATCGCACTGCAGCCACCCGGGGGACAGTCGTCATCACCGGGTGATGGTGGACTCGCAGGATCGGGTCGAGCAGACCTCTTCCGTGACGCTCGAACGAGTGGTGTTCTGGATGTGGGTCACCGACCCCGGTCTTCAGAACCGGAGCGGATCATTCGAGTGTCAAGGAAGGCGTGCGCCATGACCACGATCCATCTCCACAAGACGACCACCGTGACGCCTGAGCAGTTCCTGGCCGGCCTCACCGACTTCGGGCCGGGCCGGCACGAACTCTTCGGCAACAGCGCGGACAGCTACCTCGAGGTGCATCACGAAGGCCCCCATGACGCTGATGTCACGGAGGGCTCGAGCGGCATCTGGGAACGTCTGCACTACGACTGGAGCGACCCCCATCACGTGGTGATGACGACCACCGACTCCAACCTGTGGGGTGGCGCCTCGGGCCACACCTACACCATCACGCAGCTGCCCACCGGCATGACCGACGTGGACGCCGTCGTGGTCCGCGACGGCAAGAACCTCAAGGGACGGCTGCTCGCGATGGTGCTCGGACTGTTCGGCACCCGCGTCCTGGGAAAGCCGTTCGAGAAGTCCATCAAGGCCATCGAAGCTCGCAGCGGCGGCGCGAGTGGAAAGAACACGCAGACGCCAGGAAGGTGAACTACGGTTCGAACACCAGCAGCGGTTTGCCCCCGTGTGCGGGAGCTTCGGCCAGATAGACAGCTTCGCTGAACTTTTCGACGAGAATCGGCCGACCCTCCGGCACCCGCAGCGCGCCGCTGCCGGCGAGTCGAAGTGTCCGGTCGATCGTTGCGGCCATCCGATCCTTCGGGGTCTCGGTGAACCAGCGGAAGAGCCAGAACCCCCGAACGGTCTTGGTTTCGTAGATCAGCGAGCGCGCGAAGACGGGGATGGTGAGTTTGTCGGGATCGGTTTGGCGGTGCGTGGACAGCGCACCGAAGACGACCAGCTCACCGTGCGGTGCGAGCGCGCGCGACACGTCCGCACCCACCTGACCGCTGACACAGTCGATCGCCTTGGACACCCCGTCGTGGCCCGCTATGTCGGCCACCCGTTCGCGCAGGTCCTCGTCCTCCGTGCAGATCACCGCGGTGCCGCCCAACGCGAGGATGTCCTCGACCGCGGATCGGCGGCGGACCACATTGAGGGTCTTGAAGCCGACGTGCACGCCGAGCTGGATGACCGACTGGCCCACGGTTGAACCGGCCGCCGTCTGCAAGAGCCATTCACCCGGTCGAACATCGAGTTCATCACCGGTCAGGATCACGGCGGTGAGCGGATTGCTGAGAATCTGGGCGGCCGTGGAATCACTCATGCCGACGGGAACAGGCAAGACCCGCTCGGCATCGGCAACGACATACTCCTGCCACGTTCCCCTGACTCCGACCGTAATGACGCGTTGCCCGACGGTCAGACCGTCTGTGCCGCTACCGAGTTCGTCGATCACACCCACGGATTCGATTCCGGGCACGGTGGGGAATTCCGGCGCGAATCCGTATCTGCCGCGGACGGTATGCAGGTCGCTGGCATGAACGGGTGCAGCCGCCACCCGGATCCGGACCTCACCAGGACCAGGCTCCGGAACGGGGCGGGTCTGCAGGTGCAGAACCTCGGACGGTTCGCCCACCGTGTCGGCGACAACAGACTGCATGGTTCTCATCTTCCTGCCCCTCCTTCGGTCGGATCCAGGTCCCACAGCGGTTCGACGTGCCTATCGTCGCCACGCCCTACGACGGCGAAGATTCGAAACAGCGCGGCCCAATTCCAGGCCTACTGCCCTCCAATGCTGCCACCGCAGGGATTGCCGGGTCTGCCTCCCCTTGAAGCGGCGGATCGCCTACGGGAAGAGCATGAGGCTCCGATCTCGGAGTGGTGGGTCAGGGGCGGGTCCAGGATTGGGCGGTGTCGGTGAGGTTCCACCATGAGACGTAGTGGGGGTCTTCGGAATCCAGGTGCCAGGTGGAGGCGAGGGTGTCGAAGAAAGCGGTGTCGGCCGTTCTGCCGCCTCGGGGTTCGCCCAGGTAGATGAGGTGGGTGCCACCGGCGGTCGTGAAGTCGGCGAGAGCCGTGGAGGCCATGTGATTGCCCCAGCCGGGGGGCCAGCACAGGAGCAGGGTGTGGTGTTCGCGGCCGGCGGTGGCGGCCGCGTCAGGGGTGGCGGGGCCGACGGGGTGCCAGAGGGAGCGCTGGCCGGGAGAGGGTGGGAAGGACGGGTTTTCGGTGGTGTTCGGGGGGTTGGTGTCGTAGGCGTGGACGGTGAGGCCGGCGTGGGTCAGTTGGGCGGCCCAATAGCCGCGGCCGGCACCGATTTCGGTCAGTGGGCGGCCGGCGCAGAGGGTGGTGATCCAGGCGATGGTTTCCGGGGCGGGGATGGCGCAGGCGTAGGCGGATTGCAGGATCGTCTGAGCGAAGCCGAGTCTGGTGCTGCCGGTGGCGCGGCCGCCGTCGACCACGCGGCGGCCCGCGACCGTGGAGACGGACGGTCCGACTATGTCCCAGTACGGGTTTGCCGAGCTGTCGCCGGTCAGGTGGTGGACCAGTCGGAGGTCGAAGGCCGCGTCGGCGCGTTCGTCACCGGTGCCGGGCAGTCGGGAGGCGGTGTCGAGATAGTCTGCGACCCTGGGGAATTCGGTGCGCAGCCGCGGCTCGTCGCCGAGCAGGGCGACCAGTTCGGCTCGGCGTTGCGGGGTGAGCGCCAGGTCCGTCATCCCATCGATTCTGGGGCCGCCGGCTCGGATCCCGGGGCGTGTCGCGCGATTCGGCGTCTAGACCCGTAGACCGTTGATCAAGGCCAGCACCGCGGGTTCGGTTTGCGCGCGGGCGGTTTCGGGATCGTCGGCATTGGCGATGAACATGGCGGCCTCGCCGAGGGCGGAGAGGATCATCAGGGCCAGGGGACGGACGTCGAGGTCGGCGCGCAGGATGCCGGCCTGGATACCGGATTCGAGGCCCGCGACGACCAGGCCCAGGCCGTACTTCTCGTCGACCGCGCGCCACTCCTGCCAGCCGAGCACCGACGGCGCGTCGATGAGGGTGATGCGGACGCGTTCGGGGTCGACGCAGGAGAGCAGGAAGTTGTGCAGCCCGGCTTCGAGAACGGCCATGGTGTCCGTCGGCGGGGCCTCGGCCATGGTCTCGGCGACCTGCTGGAGGATCTCCTGCTGCACCTGTTCGTAGACGGCGCGGAACAGGTCCTTCTTGTCCTTGAACTGGTGATACAGCGCGCCGCGGGAGCTGCCGGCGCGCTCCACGATCTCGGGGGTGCTGACCGCCGCGTAGCCGCGCTCGGCGAAGAGCTCGCGCGCGGCGGCCATCAGATTCGCGCGGGTCGACTCGGATCGTTCGGCTTGCCTGATCATCGACACCTTTCTGGCTCGGTGCCTGGATCGTAACGCGAAACCATTGAAAACAGGCAGCCTGTTTGTTAGTTTGAAACCGTCTTCACCGTCACTGCTCCTAGAGGAGTCATCCAGATGACGCACACCATCTCCCCCGAATCCCGCGCCGCCTGGCGCGACCCCGCCCTCGGCGCCCGCCGCGAGCTCACCCTGCCGCAGGGCACGCTGACCGTCTTCGACAGCGGCAGCGGCGATCCCGTCGTCTTCGTGCACGGACTGCTGGTCAATGCCAACCTGTGGCGCCGGGTCGTTCCGGCGCTGGCCGACGAATTCCGCTGCGTGGCAATCGATCTGCCCTTCGGTTCGCACACCACCGCCATGCCCGGCGCCGACCTGAGCGCCCCCGGCCTGGCCCAGCTGGTCATCCAGGCCATCGAGAAACTCGACCTCGGCCCGGTCACCCTGGTGGGCAACGACTCCGGCGGCGCGGTGAGCCAGCTGGTCGTGGCCGCCCGCCCGGACCTCGTCGCCCGCCTGGTGCTGACCTCCTGCGACGCCTACGAGAACTTCCCGCCGCCGTTCTTCGACTACGTCGGCCTGGCTGCCCGCACTCCGGGGGCGCTCGCCTCGCTGGCCCTGAGTCTGCGCATCCGCGCCGTTCGCCGCCTGCCCATCGCCTACGGCTGGCTGGCCCGCGGCCCGATCGACCGCGCGGTCAGCGACTCGTACGCCCTGCCGGTCGGTACCAAGGCCATCCGTGCGGACGTCCGCCGCGCCATCGGCGGCCTGGACAGCCAGTACACCCTCGCCGCCGCAAAGACTTTCGCCGATTTCAAGAAGCCGGTGCTATTGGCCTGGTCGGCGGGCGACCGCTTCTTCCCGGACCGCTACGCCGAACGCCTGGCCGCCGAATTCCCCGACGCCCGCATCGAATGGATCCACGATTCGCGCACCTTCTCCCCTGAGGATCAGCCCGAACAGCTGACCAGCGCGATCCGCGTCTTCCTGGACGCGACCCGGGCCGAGACCCGGCACTGATTCCGGTCCCGAGGCGTCAGAAGTCGCTGTCGAAGCCGCCGAAATTGCCGTAGTCGCCGAAGTCCTGGCCGCCCAGGTCAGCCCCGGGGTCGTAGCCACCCTGGTCATAGCCGCCCTGGTCGTAGCCGGGGTCCGAGGCGTTCTGGTCGTAGCCGCCGTCGGCATATCCGCCGTCGGCGGCGTCCAGCCCGGCCTGATAGCCGTCGCCGTAACCGCTTTCGAAGGCGGCCGAGTCGTACCCGACCCCGGACATGCCGCTGAAGAGGGCGTTGAACAGCACCGCCGAGCCGACGCCCCAGGCACCGACGACCAGCGCGGTCTTTCACCACGGCTCGGAGTACCAACCGGCCGGAACGGGACGGCCGGCGACGCGACCGCCCGGGTAATAGTTCGGAGTGGAGGCCGACGGCGTGGGCGAGGCCTCGACGCGCCGCCCGTCGTATTCGATGGCGCGGTCCTCGGTGACCCGGCCGGCACTGCGCTGGCCGTCGAGCTCCGGAACGGCCGGACCGGGGTCCAGGCCCATGGCCGACCGCGCGGCCCCCACGTAGTAAAGCCCTTCGAGCGCCGTCTCTTTCGCGAGCCGGGCCTGCGCGGGCGTGGTGGCCTGCTCGATCTGCGAGCCCGCGGCATTGAACCGCTCCCCCGCATCGGAGAGGGCCTGCTTCGACGCGTCGTCGGTGCCGACGAGGTTGTATACCTGCCCGCCGAGACGCTCGATCACCCGGCGCGCATCGGCCTTGGCATCCTCGAGCAGGGTGTTGGAACGCGATTGCTGCGCGCGGTTGACTGCCACCACAGCAAGCAGGACAACCACCATGACGATGAGCAGAACGACGACCGTAGCCACGCGACCAGCCTACGCGGCAGAATTCGCCGAACTGTTGCTACTCGCTGTGAGCTTCCCCAAACCCCGAATTATCCAGCCACCGCGGCAAAATGCGAGTTGCGGCGACCTGGATCAACCTCCTCTTCGTCTAGCTCCGACACCGCGAACTGACGTTTGCCCGCCGTTTTCGCCGAATACATGGCTCGGTCGGCGCTGCGCAGCAGATCCGAGAAGTCGCACTCCCGTCCGGGCGGACAGAACGCCGTGCCCACACTCGCCGACGCCGGGACCGGACCGGCCGCCGTGGGCACCGGCTCGCACAGCGCGGCCAGCACCCGCATGGCCAGCTCGCCCAGGGTATTGCGGCGGGACGGCAGCGCGACCACGAATTCGTCGCCGCCGTAGCGCGAGATCACGGTGTCGGGCGGGCAGGTCGAGCGCAGCCGCTGGGCGATGGTGACCAGTACCTCGTCGCCGACCGTGTGGCCGTAGGTGTCGTTGATCACCTTGAAGTCGTCCAGATCGATGAGCAGCAGACCCACCCCGCGCGCCGGATCGGTGGACATCACCCGGACCCGCTCCTGCAGCAGTGAGCGATTGGCCAGATCGGTGAGAGCGTCGTGCGTGGCCTCGTGCCGCAGCCGGGTCTGCAGTGCCGCGATCTCCTGCACCCGCACCGACACCGCCTCCGAGAGACTGCGTTCCTGCTGGGCCAGGGCGCGCTGCTGCAGCGCCTCGGCGTAGGCGTCGATGGCCTGGCTGGCGATGAACGACCAGCGGGTGGCGATCAGCGAACCGCGCTGGCCCGGCGAGAGCCCCAGCAGCGCGCGGCTGGCGGGGGCGAGCATGCGGGTGCGGTCGAACGGCGATTCGGCCAGACTGCGGCCGATGCGGCGGGCGGCCTGTACCGGAAACGGTTCGGACCCGGCCAATTCCAGCAGATCGTCGATGATCCGGCCGAAGATGCGCTCGAGTTCATCGGAGGGAACCGCGGGCGCCTGGCCCAGCGCGGAACTGCTCGCGCCGGGGTGCACTGCCCGCACCCATTCGCGGATGGTCGCCGCCACAACGGCGGAGGTTCGGGTGTCGAGACGGATGGACATGCGCGCTCACCCGACGCACGAGATGCCAGGACCGGCCGCCACGCCGGTCACGCCCTTCGGATCGAACTCACTACTACGCGGTCGGCCACACCAGTGGTGCATGCTCACCGCCCCCTTTCCAGATACCCCCGTCCGGACAAAAAGGATCCTAGCAAGCCACCCGACATCGAAAACCCCTGATTCAGAACAGGTTCCCGGTGCCTCGCGAATGGCGATCGGATGTCTCATCGCTGGTGAGGCCCCGGTGTTACACCCAATTTCGGCGGGTTTTCGGCGACTCGCCGAACGACTCGTTCTACGGGCCGCGACATGCGGCAACGGCACCTGATTGGCATTCCAGGAGTGAGGTTCGGTACAGTGCTCAACGCACACAGCATCCATGGGTGCGGTCGTTGCGGGTGTAGTTCAATGGTAGAACCTCAGCCTTCCAAGCTGATGGTGCGGGTTCGATTCCCGTCACCCGCTCTTTCGTAAAAGGGCCCCTGACCAGCGCAGGGGCCCTTTTCGTATCA
>NZ_JBHZCS010000029.1:0-123049 GCF_042755705.1 Nocardia sp. NPDC059154 | reverse complement strand
GCGCCAGGCCGCCGGGCACCTCGCCGGGGACGAGGCCGAGTTGCGCGCCGGGCTGCTCGGCGCGCTCACCATCGGCGTCGTGATCGGGCGCCATCTGCTGCACCTGGACGGACTGAGTGACGCACCGCCGGAACGGATCACCGCGCTGCTGCGCGCCGCGTTCCACGACATCGCCCACGGCCGCGCCCAGCCCGATCCCCTCGCCTGATCAGTCGCTCGCGGGGCGCGTCCCGCATCGCGGGCTGAGCACCGGTTATGCGCAACGCGATTGAAACGATTCCCGGAGGGTGCAGCCCTCGGCCCGCGCCGGCGCCCGGGTCAGCCCTCGCGTTCGAGCTCGGTCAGCAGGCGCCGGGTGATGCGATCGAGGGACGCGCGCTCCTGGTCGGAAAGCGCGGAGAGGATCCGGGTTTCGTTCTCGAAATGCTCGGTGACGACGATGTCGATGAGGTGCAGCCCGCGATCGGTGAGCGCGACCTTGATCGCGCGCCGGTCGCCCGGGTCGGCGATCCGCCGGACCAGTCCCGCCTTCTCGAGCCGGTCCAGCCGGCCGGTCATGCCTGCTCGCGACATCATGAGGGTGTCCGCGAGGCCGGAGGGGTTGAGCTCGTAGGGCTCCCCCGAACGTCGCAGTGTCGCAAGCACATCGAACTCGCCGCGCTGCAATCCGTGTGCCGTGAACACGGATTCGATCCGCTCGGTCGCCACCACGGTGAGCCGGCCCAGCCGCCCGATGATGGCCATGGCCTCGCCGTCCAGGTCCGGCCGCTCCCGCCGCCACTGCTCCTGGATCACGTCCACGACGTCGGTCTTCTTCTCAACCATGGACACCACTCTATTCGATGGCATATAGTTCGGTAGCGAATTATCTCCCACCGAATCACATGGAGTTCGACATGACCACCGCTTCCCGCCCCGCCGCCATCCGCCAGCCGCAGGACGCCGAGATCATCGGCGGCGAGCCCGTCTCGGTGCGGCTGCTCATCGACTCCGACGAGGCGGGCGGGTCGGTGAGCACCGTCGAGGTCACCATGACCCGCGGCGCCGACGGCGCGATGCCGCACTACCACACCCTCTCCGACGAGCTGTTCTACGTGGCCGACGGCGAACTGCAGGTCCTGGCCGGGGACAAGATCGTCACCGTCGGCGCGGGCGGCGCGATCGTCGTCCCCAAGTTCATGCCGCACGCCTTCGGCGCGGCCCCCGACAGCCCGGCCCGCATCCTCATCGCCCTCATGCCCGGCGTCGAACGCCACGGCTACTTCCGCTTCCTCGAGCGGCTCGCCCATGGCGAGGCCACCCCGGCCGATATCGAGGCCGCCCAGCAGGAATACGACAACCACTTCATCGACGCACCGCAGTGGTGGGCCGAGCGCAACGCCAACCGCGCCTGACCCCGCGCCCACCCTCGCGGACCCGCGATACCGTGAAACCTGCGCTGCCGCAGGGGAATCCGCCGAACCGCATCGGTGATCGCGTGATTCCCGCGGCGGGTCGTGCGGCACACCGGCTACACCGGTCGGTTCCCGTTGCACCGCCGCGATCCCGAGCGCGCAATTCAGGGCACGATGACCGATCCGCCGGTCACGCACCGGCACCGAGAGCGGCACGGCAATCTGCCGCTATACGCGAGAACGCCGTCCTGACTCCCCAGTAGCCCGGTGGTCGCCGGCGGGGGTGTGCCACAGACCACCGAAAACGCGGAATGATCATTGCCGCGAGCCGGGTTGGTACGTTCATGGCGTTCTCTGTCCCCATCACCGTCCGCGGGTACGAGCTCGATATCAATGGGCACCTGAATCAGGCCGTCTATCTGCAGTACGCCGAGCACGCGCGCTGGGAGCTACTGCGGGCGGGCGGGCTGCCGGGCGAGAAGATGGTGGCCGCGGGAATCGGGCCGGTGGTGCTCGAACAGACGGTCAAGTACCTGCGCGAATTGCATCTGGGCGATGAGGTCGCGGTGAGCTGCGAATTCGAATGGACCGGCGGCAAGATCTTCCGGATGCGCCAGCAGATTGTGAAACTCGACGGCACGGTGTCGGCGGAGATCGATGTCGTCTCCGGCATTCTCGATCTCGCCGCCCGCAAACTGGTTGCGGATCCCGGTGCGACCCTGCGGGCGGTGGCCGACTCGCCGGACATCCTCGGTCTCTGATCGGACGCCGACCACACCGGCCGGTCCGGGTTTTTCTGCGAAAATCTTTCGGCGGGAGCGGTTTCCGAAAACCGGCCAGAGTTTGCCGGAGTAGCTGAAATCTTTCGTTGCGGACCGAATTCGGTGCCCAGCGGGATATGATTCAGATCACGCTCGGCCCCGCAGCAAATCCCGAGCAGATCGGAGTTCAGCATGACCGGCGCCCTGCACCGAACGGGATCGGCGATCCTCGCCAGCACCTCGCCTCCGCTACCGGGCTATCTTGTCGCAGCCACCGAGCGAAGTATCAGCGTGCGTGTCGGCGACGGCACCACCTGGACCTTCCATCGGACCGATGTCCTCGACATCGCCCGGTGGGATGCTGCGACGGCGCAGGGCAGCTGCGAGGGCCGCCCGGTGCTGGTGCGCGTACGGTCCGGCGCCACTGCCGATTTCACGCGGCGCCGGCGCGTCGAGGTCACCGATCGTCCCCTCACCCTGTCGCCGGACCACAGTCCCGCGCGGGGCGACGACGAACTGCGCGAGCTCACCGAAATCTGGGCCCGCGGACTGGATCTCACCACTCGTCCCGGTGCCGGCGGGGCCACCATGACCTGCTGCCAGACCCGGTCGCACCTCGGCAGCGACGACGGCATCGCCTGCGACAGCCTGGACTGACGGAAGCGCGCATGGCCGCCCCCACCATGGGATCGGTGCTCATCGTCACCGAGGCCGAGGACCTCCACGGCGACGCCCTCGCCGCCACCCTGCGCAAACACCACGGGCACAACCCGATTCGCCTCGATATGCGCGACTTCCCCCGCGAGAACGGCACTTTCCGACTCGGCGGGGACGGCTCCTACCGCAGCCTGTCGCACATCTTCGGGCTGGACGACGTCACCTCGGTGTGGTGGCGCCGGCCCCACCCCTGCGCTGTACCGGCCGGTCTGTCCGAGGAGGACGATACCTACCGCCGCGCCGAATGCGACGGTTTCCTCCAGGGACTGCTGTGGTCGATCCCGGCCCTGTGGGTCAACGACCCCGGGGCCGACCGCACCGCGAGCCGCAAGGTCGTGCAGCTGGAGACGGCCCACCGCGCCGGCTTCGCGGTCCCGGAAACCCTCATCACCAATGATCCCGACGAGGCGCGCGCCTTCATCGAATCCCGGCCCGGGTCAGTGGTTTACAAGCGCACCGGCACCGGGCGCGGCGCGTTCACCGAGACCCGGCTGTTCACCCCGGCGGATTTCGACCGGCTGGCAACGATCCGCAACTCCCCCACCATCTTTCAGGACTACATCCAGGCCGAGAGCGATCTGCGCATCGTCTGGGTGGACGGCATCGAGTGGGTGGTGCGCATCGACTCGCAATCCGGTGTGGGACGGGTGGATTCGCGCCTGGACACGTCGGTGGCCTTCACCGCCGACCGCCTGCCCGCCTCGGTGAGCAAATCGCTCACCACGCTGATGGGCGCGCTGGGACTGGCCTTCGGCGTGCTAGACCTGCGGGTGGGTCTCGACGGCGAGTTCTACTTCCTGGAGGTGAACCCCCAGGGGCAGTTCGCCTATCTCGAAATCAAGACCGGTCTGCCGATTTTCCAGAGCCTCGCAAACCTACTGGTTCTCGGCGACGGGACCGTGATCCCCTAGCGGCCGCAGGCCATCGCGCTTCCTCGAACATCGCGGCGAATCGTCGAACATCGCACCGTATCGCCCGAATTCGCGGCTGGTCGTCCTGAATCGCAAGTCGTCGACCGGCTTTCGCCGGTCGAGAACCCGCAATCCACTCCCGGAAAAGGGAAAGACGCTACTTGCCGGCCTTGGCGGCCTTGCGGCGGTTCGCACCGCCCCGGCTGCGGAGTTGCGCATGCGACTCCACGAGCACGTTGTGGATGAAGCCGTACGACCGCCCGGTCTCCCGGGCCAGGGACCGGATACTGGCTCCGGCCTCGTACTGCTTCTTCAACTGGGATTGCAGGCGATCGCGGGATTTCCCGGTGACGCGCGTGCCTTTACCCAATACGGCTTTACCCTGTGCGGGCCTGTCACTCATGGCTTCCTCCGAGTCGCCGTGGGCGCCTCATTCCAGGTTAGAGACTCGGATGCCTGTGATCAACGAAACGCTGTGATGTGAGTCACCGATTTTTGGCGACCACGCGTTTTTCCGTGTGGGAGGCGCATTCTCACGCCAGCTGGATCAGTTCCAGGTAGTCCTGCGACCAGTGATCCTCGGTGCCGTCGGGGAGCATGATGACCCGCTCGGGGTTGAGCGCCTCGGCCGCACCCGGGTCGTGGGTCACCAGTACGACCGCACCCGCGTAACTGCGCAGTGCGTCGAGCACCTGTTCACGCGAGACGGGGTCCAGGTTGTTCGTAGGTTCGTCCAGCAGAAGGACATTCGCGGCCGAGGAGACCAGACCGGCCAGTGCCAGGCGGGTCTTCTCACCGCCGGACAGGGTGCCGGCGGGCTGCTCCAGCTGCGGGCCGGAGAACATGAACGCGCCGAGCAGCCCGCGCAGATCCTGTTCGCCCGCATCGGGTGCGGCGTGGCGGATGTTCTCCCAGACCGTGGCCTGATCGTCCAGAGTGTCGTGCTCCTGGGCGAAATATCCGACTTTCAAGCCGCGTCCGGGCTCGATCTGCCCGGCGGTCAGGGTCTCCACCCCGGCCAGCAGCCGGAGCATGGTGGTCTTACCCGCACCGTTGAGGCCGAGGATCACGACCCGGCTGCCCTTGTCGATGGCCAGGTTCACGCCGGTGAAGATCTCCAGCGACCCGTAGAGCTTGGTCAGGTTCGTGGCCATCAGTGGCGTCTTGCCGCAGGGAGCCGGTTCGGGGAACTTGATACGCGCGACCTTGTCGGCCACCCGGATCTCGTCGGCCTCGGCCAGCATGCGCTCGGCGCGCTTGACCATCTGGTGTGCCGCAGCGGCTTTCGTGGCCTTCGCGCCGAGCTTGGCGGCCTGCTGCTTGAGCGCGGACGCCTTCTTCTCGGCATTCGCGCGCTCGCGGACACGGCGCTGCTCGTCGGTGGCGCGGGCGTCGAGGTACTTCTTCCAGCCCATGTTGTAGATGTCGGCCTCGCCGCGCACGGCATCGAGGAACCACACCTTGTTGACCACGTCGCCGAGCAGGTCGACATCGTGGGAGATGACGATGAGGCCGCCGTCGTGGTTCTGCAGGAAGCTGCGCAGCCAGGTGATGGAGTCGGCGTCGAGGTGGTTGGTGGGCTCGTCCAGCAGCAGCGTGGTGTCGGACTTGCCGCCACTGCCGTCGGAGGCGCTGAACAGGATGCGCGCCAATTCGATTCGGCGGCGCTGACCGCCGGAGAGGGTGCGCAGCTGCTGGTTCAGCACCCGGTCGGGCAGGCCCAGGCTGTGGCAGATGCGGGCGGCCTCGCTCTCGGCCACGTAGCCGCCGAGGGCGGAGAAGCGCTCCTCGAGCCGGCCGTACTTGCGGATGGCCTTCTCACGTTCGGCGTCGTCGGCGACCTCGGCCATGAGCGCCTGCTGCTTCTCCATATCGCGCAGCAGGGCGTCGAGCCCGCGCGCCGACAGCACGCGATCCTTGGCGAGCACATCGAGGTTGCCCTCGCGCGGATCCTGGGGCAGATAGCCGATTTCGCCGGAACGGATGACCTTGCCCGCGTAGGGTTCACCCTCACCGGCGAGAATGCGCAGGGTGGTGGTCTTCCCGGCACCATTGCGCCCCACCAGCCCGATCCGATCCCCGGCCTGCACCCGCAGCGCCGACCCCGGCGCAGTCAGCAGGGTGCGGACTCCGGCCCGGACCTCCAGGTCGGTCGCGGTGATCACAAGCTTCTCCTCGGGTACAGCGGATGCCGGTAGTTAACTGAACGAGTGTGCGCCATCGCGGCACACAAGAACCACCGATTTTACCGGGGCCACCTCCCTGGGACCGAATCGAGCACATCCCTCGCTACCGCAGACCGGGAACCGGGTAACGGCGGTCACACTCCCAGAGCCGGTCGGCGCGCGGCGGGCAACCCCGGCGAGGGCCGCTCGCGAGGCGTATCGCCGGTGGGTCGGCGGGGTGCGCACCGCCGTGGCGAATAGGGAACGACACGCATTCCAATCGACGATGAATTGGGATGACGGCGGGTCGGATTGCCGCCCGGCACCGATACTCACCCGGTACATATTTGGATTCAACGTGGGCTTGGGAGCGCAGCCATCGACTCTATTCGATTCAGCTCATGTGAGTCTCTCGCGACTCGGAAAGTCTGAACGTTAGAGTTGCATTCTAATTAGCGAGTCGCGTAATCGAACTGGACGGGTGGCAATTTCCGCGCGGCGCGCACACCCGAATTCCACTCTGGTCGACAGGATCAACAATGAACGACTTTCCGCAGGGTGCCGGGCCGTGGCAGGGGCCCGATGGCACCTGGCATCCACCCCAGTCCACGCGTTCTCGACACAGGGGGCTAACGACCAACAGTTCCTGCGCGATGCCGCGGCCGCCAAGGTCATTTCGAACGACCCGAATGTGAAGGCGGACGTGAATCTCCAGGACGCGAACAAAGCCGACGAAGCCAATGATCCCTATCAGGAAGCGCTGGACGAATCCACCACCACCGGAATTCACCTCTCGCACGACGACACGGCCAAATTGGTCGGCCTGGCAATAGAGCACGTCTGCCCGACAGCAGGAAAATAATCCGGACACACCGGCCGGTACTTGAATGCTGCGATCTCGGTAGCCGAAGGTGACGGCCGGATCGTCACCGATCCCCCGCCACATCGGGATGGTGTCGCTTCCGGTCTCGGCCGCCCCGACCGCGACCGGGAACGCGACGGCGACCTGTTCCGGATCCACCAGGCCCGTGGTCAGGCTGACGACGAATCCAGACCGATCCCTAAACCGGCAGTTCTGGCTTACATGTTGACATTTCACGGTGATTTGTCACACACTCGCCAGGCTCAACGGTGATGAGGAGGGGTTCGGCGATGACCGATCACGCGCGGGCCGCGCTCGAGCTGTTGCGGGACAGCAGCCAGTTCAAGTGGTACGTGATTCCGCTGCTGCTGGTCGTCATCTACGTCTATGCGACCGAGGTCGAACGACGGAACTGGAATGTGCTGTTCGCGGGGCTGGCCCTGTGGGGCATGGACTGGTTCAACGAGATCTGGAACTCGCTGGTCTTCCACGCCACCGGGCGGGCGCCGGTGTGGGGCGCGACGGGGCCGACCGCCTATCAGATCCTCATCGGCCTCAATATCGAGATCTGCTTCATGTTCGCCATCATGGGTGTGGCCGCGGCGAAGATGCTGCCGCCCAGGGAGGTTCGCATCCTGGGCCTGCCCAACCGGCCGGTCCTCATCGCGGCGAACTCCGCGGCCGCGGTCGGCGTGGAGGTGCTGCTGAACAAGGCGGGTGTGCTGACCTGGGATTGGTCCTGGTGGCACGCGGGCTTCCCGTACCTCATCTGGCTGTTCGGATACGTGCCGTTCTTCATCGCCTGCTTCTATGTCCACGACCTGAAGACGGTACGGGCGAAAGTCATTGCCGTGGGCGCGATTCTGGGGATCGACGCCCTCGCCCTGATCGTGTTCGGCTCCCTCGGGTGGTTGTGATGCCCGAACCCGCAGTGCGGCGCGGCGTGCTCGCCGCGGCCGCCGGACTCGCGCTCGCGGTGGCGGCGCCCCCGCAGATCGCGTCCGCCGAACCGCCCGCGTGCACGCTGCTCGGCACCGTCGGCACGCCCGAACTGGGCGCGGACGAGTCCACGGCCGGACTCGACGCATTCCCGGCGGCCGCCGTCCCGTTACCGGATCAGGTCTTCCTGCGGACCACCGCGGAAACGTTCAACCGCCGCTGGTCCTTCGCCGTGCGCGACGGGTCCGTCTACGTGAAACAGGCGGCCGCGCAGGGCGGTTGGCGCACGCTGCCGCTGCCCGGGTGCATGGCGGGCCGGATCGCCGGCGTCTCGGCGGACGACGACGAACTCATGGCCATCGACGTCGACGGCCGCTTCTTCACCATGGACCACATCCTCAGCGCACCCGCGGACTGGAACTGGAGCAGCCGCTACGGCACACCGCTGTGGACCGGCCCGGGCAACACCCTGCCGCCGGGCACGATCGCCTGGACCTGGTCGGTGCTGTCGCCCAACGAGGATCACCTCTGGCGCGACACCGCCGGCAATGATCACAATGTCGGCGGCGCGAAGGTGTCGCACGTCTTCGCGCTCACCGACGACGGCCACCGCATCCACTACGTGGACCCGTGGCTGCCGCTGGACCACAGCTACGAGATGTCCACGCCCGACCAGGGCCGCTTCCGCGCGGTGGCGCTGTCCACCAGCGGATCGACCACGCTGGTCGTGGATCGGTTCGGCAATCTCTACACGCGGCTCTACGATTTCGACATCTCCGGCGCGGACAAGGTGTTCTTCCGCTACTCCTACGAGGATCAGTGGGGACGGCCCGCGGCGCCCGACATGCTCGGTGAGCGGATCGACGATCACTACGCGGCGATCCAGCTACCCGCACCGGACTGGCTGCGGCAGCCCAGGATTCCCGGTCGGATCACCGATCGGGTTTCCGTCCACAAGACCGGAATCGGTTCCGACGCACGCGAATTGCGTGTCGAAGGCGTCGACGGCGGGCGCACCGGCTATTGGGTGAAGGAACTCGCCGCCGACCGGTGGGATTTCGTACCCACCGACCTTCCGCTGGCAGGCCGTCTGCTGGACAACACCGGCACCGGCCACCCGGCCGATGACACCGTGGCGGCATCGCCGCACACCTATGCGGGCCGGACCGCGTCGGGCGTGGCCGTGCGGATCGAGTCCTTCGATGTCGCGGTCTCCCCCACCCCGCTGCGCCTGGACTTCGCCGACGGCAGCCACCTCGACCTGACCTTGCATACCGTGGACGGACTCCGCCAGACGGTCCAGGCGTCCGGAATCACCGATCAGCCCAGAAGTTTCGACGGCACCGTGGAGATCCCCGCCGACACCCTCGCGACACTCCCGGATCAGCCGGCACCGGTCCGCGAGTTCCTCCAGACCGCCCTCGCGGGACGCCGTTTCACCGATACGCCGGTCCGCGTCACCACGAACGAGTTCCGCATCGACGGGCTCGGACTGACGCTGTCGCGCACCCCCTGAATCCCCGTGGTGTGAAGGCCGACTCGCCCGCGATGACGCTGCCGAGGCATGGGCAGATCCAGAAAGGCATGCGGGAAGCCACGATCGGTAGCGGCCGCCTACTCGAGCGTCTCAGTGGTCGGGCAGCCAGTTGCCGTGGAAGCCGTACGGGATCCGGCGGGGCAGGTGGATGGTGGCCACCGGTGCGGCTGCCAGGTCGGTGGCGTCGAGGATGACGAGGTCGCTGCGGTCCTCGGCGGAGTCGTAGACGTAGGACATGAGATAGCCTGCGCCGCCCGGGGTTTCGTCGGCGGGGGCGAAGGATGCCTCGGCGGGGAGGCGGCCGGGGCCGAAGGTGTGGGCGATGCTCGAGCCGGTGTGGAGGTCGTAGCGCAGCAGCGCGCCGACGCCGCCGTCGGAGACCGAGACGTGGCCGTGGCGGGCGTTCAGGCCCGCGAGGCGGTCGTCGATGCGCGGGAATTCGGCGATGCGGTCGTCGAGTTGGTCCTCGCGGACCGCCCCGGTGGCGAGGTCGATGGTCCAGCGCCACAGTGTCGCGCCCTCGTCGAAGTCGCGGGAGTCGGAGCGCCACATGCTCCGATAGCGCATGGCGTGCAGCACGATCCGGCCGTCTTCCTCGTGCGCGTTGAGGGTGTGGAAGACGTAGCAGGGTTCGATGGCGAACCAGCGCACCTCACCGTGCGGGTCGTCGCGGCGCAGTACTCCGAGGCGGGCCTGGTAGTCGTCGTTCCACCGGAACGGCATGCCGGCACCGGTCATGGCGGTCTGCAGGTCGAAAACCACCGGCAGATCCATGAATACGACATGGTTCGCGGTGAGCGCGAAGTCGTGGTGCATGGTCGCGGCCGGGACGTCGATCTGGCGGCTGAGCTCGAGCGTGCCGGCCGCGTCGGCGCGGTGATAGGTCAGGTAGGGCTCGAAGAAGTCGTAGCCGAAGAAGTGCAGCTCCCCCGTGACCGGGCAGGTCTTCGGGTGCGCGGTCATGGCGGTGGTGAGCTTGCCGTCGAAATCGTGCGGTCCCAGAGTGTCCAGATCGCAGGTCAATTCGTAGGGAAACGAGGATTCGACGAGCGCGAACGTGCGTCCGGCGTGCCGGATGACGTGTGTATTCGCCACGCCCGCAGTGAAATCCCGCCGGCCCTGCTCGTCGATGCCCCGGGCGCCGTCGGTGAAGGTGCTGGTGCGCACCCACCGATTGCGATAGGACACCGCGCGCCCGCCTTCGATCCGCACGCCGTGCACCATGCCGTCGCCGAGGAACCAGTGTTTGGAGGCCGCCGCGTGCGGGTTGGGCCCGTTGCGCAGGTACCAGCCGGTGAGTTCCTCGGGAATCGTTCCGGTGCAGGGTAGGTCGTGGGTGGTGAGCTCGTCGGCGACGGGCGCGTAGTTGCCGGTGAGGTGGGGAGGTGTGGTCATGTTCGATACCTGCCTGCCGGAGGAGCCGGGCTCCTCGACGTCGCGACATTCCAATTCTGACATGTCCAAGCCTGAGCCTCCATACTCGACATGTCAATACTGGAATGTAAGGTAGGGGGCATGAGTCTCCGGTACGCCCTGCTCGGGCTGCTGTCCGATGGTCCCGCCAGCGGCTACGACCTGCTGCGGACCTTCAAGCACTCGCTGGCCAATGTCTGGCCCGCGACACAGAGCCAGATCTACACCGAGCTCACCAAACTCGCCGACACCGGATTCATCGCCGTCAGCGACGAAGGACCGCGCGGCCGCAAGGAATACACCATCACCGACGCCGGGCTCGACGACCTCCGCACCTGGCTCACCACCACTCGGCCGAAACAGGTGACGCGCAATGACACGTTATTGCGCGTGTTCTTCCTCGGCATCCTGCCGCCCGAACAGGCCCGCGCCTACCTGGCCGGCATCGCGGAACGCGCCGAACACGCCCACGCCGAACTGGGCGAACTCGAGCAGAACATCGACTGGACCGACAGTAACCTGTCGCATTACGGCCACCTCGCGCTCGAATACGGCGCCCGGGCCACCGCCATGAACAGGGACTGGGCCCGATGGGCGCTGGAACAACTACCGCCGGAACAGGATTGACCGGCTCGCGCTACAACCCGAGCCCGTGGGCCAGCACCGGCCAGGAGGCGGGCAGCTCGTCGTCCCAGTAACCCCAGGAGTGTGTGCCGTAGGGGTGCAGTTCCACGGTGGCCGGGATGCCCAGATCCGCGAGCCGGTCGGCCATGGCGTGCGTGCACTGGTCGACGGCGGCCTCGAGAATGCCGCCCACCAGGATCTGATTCGCGAGACTGTCTCCGGCACCGGCGAAGTGGCGGTCCCCCGCCTTGTCGTGCGGCCCGGGCATGCCATTGCCGCTGGACAGGTACAGGTCGAGCCCGCGCAGTGCCTCGGCGTGCAGGTAGGGATCGTTGGCCGCCCACATCGGGTCACCGGACGGGCCGTACATATTGCCGGCGTCGCCGCCGCCGAACCCGACCGTGATCCGGACATACATCTCGCCCACCGGATCGGCGATCCGCGCGCAGCCGCTGAACGCCGCCACCGAGCGGTACAGGCCGGGTTTGGCGATCGGCAACTGCAGGACCGACGTCCCCGACATCGATACTCCGACAAGACCGTTCACGCCACTGGTGCCCAGCGCGGCATCGATGAGCGGGGGCAGCTCCTCGGTGAGGTAGGTCGTCCACTTCATGACGCCCAGCCGCGGATCCGGCTGCCGCCAATCGGCGTAATAGGACGCCGCGCCGCCGATGGGCTGCACGACATTGACGTCCTTGTCGGCCAGGAAGTCGAAGGCATTGGTGCGGCGATCCCAGGAGGCCGCGCCCTTGCCGCCGCTGCCGCCGCTGAGCATGTAGAGCACCGGTCGGGGCGCGGACCGGTCGGCGGGCAACTGCACATCCACCGGAAAGTCGAGGT
This sequence comes from Nocardia sp. NPDC059154, assembly GCF_042755705.1. Taxonomy (NCBI): domain Bacteria; kingdom Bacillati; phylum Actinomycetota; class Actinomycetes; order Mycobacteriales; family Nocardiaceae; genus Nocardia; species Nocardia sp. NPDC059154. Next base: position 110,883 of record NZ_JBHZCS010000029.1, on the reverse strand, counting down.
TCATGGCGGCGGAGTGCACGGTGAGTTCCAGGTGCCGATCGTCGACGCGCCGGATGCCGACAATGGCCGAACCGTCCGGCGCCCCCGGCGCGGTCCCCGGACCGGCGGGCGTCATCACATCCGGTTGGGCGCGCGCCGCGGGATCGAAGGGGGTCGAGGACAGCGAGACGAGCCCCGCCGCAGCCATTACTGCCATGCTGCAAATCATCGAGCGGTATCGCACGTCCGGGGTCCTGGTTCTCGCGTGCCGCCGGCGCGCTTGACCTGGCGACTGTTCTGCTCCGACGGCGACGGCCGTCCGCGGCCCGACGGGATGCTCATCGGGCGCGCGGCGGCGAGTCTGGCAGCCGCTTTCTAACGGCAGGTTTCCGAATGTTGTCGGGCAGAAAACAGCTTGCGCACCGAAGGCTCAGCCGAGGGTGAGCAACCTCGCAGTCCCGGAGACGACGGTCTGGCTCTGATCGACCAGCGCGACCCGGACCTGCACGGGGGCGCCCGATACCAGCGGCGTCTCCCCCGCCACCGGGGCGAGCGCGATGGTCGCGGCGTGCTGGGAGCCGTCGCAGGTGAACGAGTCCTGCTCGCCGGTGGCGGCCGGCCGGTCCGCGTTCGGATCGCCGACCATGGCCAGGATGCCGGCGACGCCCGCGGACGCCTCGCACATGTAGTCGATGCCGATCGACGAGGCTCCCGCCGACTCGACCGTGATGGAGTTGGCGGCCAGCGCGGGCGCCGCGGCGAGCAGCACCCCCGCGCCCAGGGCCGCGACGACAGCCGCGGTGACGGACGAGCGGTGACGGTTCCGAATGATGACCATGTTTTCGTTCCTCCTGTGTGACGGATCTGGATCGCTGAACACACGTGGAAAGACGCCCGGCCAGTATCGCGCCGAAGCTCCAGCGTCCAACCGGCGGCCCCCGGGAAGCGGGGGGAACCGCACCGCGCGGCGAGTCCCGCATCCACCCCGCAACCACGCGGCAGCCATCGAGCCGGGCATCCGGGTGCACGACAGGGGTCGAGGATTCGGGCTGCGAGCGTCACTATGAGAGCCGAGGCAATCGCATCCGGATCATGAGGAGCGCCGGTGGATTCCGACATCTGTTACGCGTCCGCGCGGGAGTTGGCCGGCTGGCTGCGCGCCCGCCAGGTCTCGGCCGTCGAGGTGGTGCGCGCCCACCTGGATCGGATCGAGCGGATCAATCCCAAGGTCAATGCCATCGTCACCCTGGTCGGCGAGCAGGCGCTCGACGCCGCCCGCGCCGCCGACGAGCGGGTGGCCGCCGGGGCCGAACCGGGTCCCCTGCACGGAATTCCGATGGCGCACAAGGACACCCACGACACCGCGGGCATCCGCACCACCTACGGCAGCCCGCTGCTGGCGCAGCAGATCCCCGAGCGCGACGAGCTGCTGATCGAGCGGCTGCACGCGGCCGGGGTCATCACGGTGGGCAAGACCAATGTGCCGGAGTTCGGGGCCGGCTCGCACACCGTGAATCCGATCTTCGGCGCCACCCGCAATCCCTACGATCTCGGCAAGTCGGCGGGTGGCAGCAGCGGCGGCGCCGCGGCCGCGCTGGCGTGCGGTCTGCAGCCGCTGGCCGACGGCAGCGATATGGGCGGGTCGCTGCGCAATCCGGCATCGTTCTGCAATGTGGTGGGCTTCCGACCATCGCCGGGCCGCGTGCCGACCTGGCCGGATCCCTACGCGTGGGGAACGCTGACGGTGCAGGGACCGATGGCGCGCACGGTGGCCGATGCGGCGCTGCTGCTGTCGGTGCTGGCGGGCCCGGATCCGCGCAGTCCCATCGCGATCACCGAACCCGGCTCGATCTTCACCGGATCCCTGGACCGGGATCTGCGCGGACTGCGGGTGGCGTGGTCGCCGGATCTGGGCGGCGCGGTGCCGGTCGATCGGGCGGTGCGGGACGTGCTCGAACCCGCGGTCCGGGTGTTCTCCGAACTCGGTGCGGTCGTGACCGAGGACTGCCCGGATCTGTCGGGGGCAGAACAGGTCTTCCGGACGCTGCGCGCGTGGCTGTTCGCGCTGGCGCTGGAACCGCTACTGGCGCACCGGGATCTGGTCAAGCCGTCGCTGGTGTGGAACATCGAGCAGGGGCTGGCGCTGAGCGGGCGCGACATCGCCGACGCCGAAGTGCTGCACACGATGCTGTTCCATCGGATGCGGGAGTTCTTCGAACGCTATGACGTACTGCTGCTGCCGGTGAGCCAGGTACCGCCGTTCGATGTGGCGCTCGAGTATCCGGACACGGTGGACGGCGAGCCGATGTACACCTATCTGGATTGGATGCGGTCGGCGTATTTCATCAGTGCCACCGGATGTCCGGCCCTGTCGGTGCCCGCCGGATTCACCACCGCGTGGCTGCCGGTGGGCTTGCAGATCGTCGGACCGCATCGTGCCGACCGCCTGGTTCTGGAGGTCGGGCACGCCTTCGAGCAGGCCACCGGATTCGGCACCGTACGGCCGCCCATCGCCGGAGGCTGATTCACTCTCGAAGCCCGAGGCGGAGCCACTGTCGAGCGCCGCCGCGGAGCCGGGTTCGCGGGCCGGGCGCGAACCCGGCCCGCGAACGGTCGTGTCTACTCGCCGTCCAGCCGCACCGGCAGGCTGGTGTGCCCGTTGGAGATGAAGCTGCCCAGCGGGGTCAATTCCGTTGCGTCCGTGGCCAGCCGGAGGTTCGGGAAGCGCTCGAACAGGGCGGGCAGCGCGATGGCGGCCTCCAGCCGGGCCAGCGGGGCGCCCAGGCAGTGGTGGGCGCCGTGGCCGAAGGCGACGTGCTGGTCCTTGGTGTCGCGGTGGATGTCGAAGCTGTCGGCGGTCGCACCGTGGATCCGCGGGTCGCGGCTGGCGCCGGCGTAGGAGGCCAGGATGGCCTCGCCCTTGGGGATGGTGAAGCCGTCGATCTCGATGTCCTCCACCGCGTATCGCAGCGGCAGGTGCGCCACCGGCGACTGGAACCGCAGGGTCTCCTCGATGACGTCGTTCCACGACGCCTGCTCGGCGACGACCGCGGCCAGCTGCTCCGGGTGGGTGAGCAGGGCGACGATGGCCTGGTCGAGCAGGTTCACGGTGGTCTCGTGCCCGGCATTGATGACGAGCATGAGGGTTTCGACGAGTTCCTTGTCGGCCAGTTGCGAGCCGTCCTCGTCGTCGCGGGCGGCGATCATGGCGCTGGTGATGTCGTCGCCCGGGTTGTCGCGGCGGTAGGCGACGAGTTCGCCCACGCGCTCGTACATTTCGAGGAAGTTGGCCATGGACTCCTCGGCGGACAGGGACCCGTCGAAGAAGCCGTCGACGCACTTGTGGATGGCGGCGTCGAGGTGCTCGGGCACCCCCATGAGGCCGCTGATAACGCGGATCGGCACCGGGTAGGCGTAGAGCGAGCGCAGGTCGGCGACCGAGCCCGCCGGGAGCGCGGCCAGCTCGTCGAGCAGCTCGGCGACAATGGCCTCGATGCGTTCGCCCATGGCGGTGGTGCGGCGGTGGGTGAAGGCCGGGGACACCAGCTTTCGCAGCCGGCGGTGGTCGGCGCCGTAGGCGGTGAACATGTTCTCCACGGCCACCCAGGGCAGCAGCGGCCAGGCCTCGGTGATCTCGCCGTTGATGAACGCGGACCAGTGCTGGCGCGGATCCTTGGAGACGCGGGCATCGGCCAGCAGGGTCTTGAGCACGGCCTGGTCGGTGACCGACCACGCCGTCACGCCGCCGGGCAGCTCGACCAGCGTGACGGGGCCCTGCTCGCGGATCCGGGCGGATTCGCCCTGGATGTCGGTGCCGGTGACATCCAGCACGATCGGGCTCTGGGACATGGAGCGCTCCTTACACCGCGCGCAGCGCGGGACTGATCGGGAATTCGACCGGCAGTGCCACCATGGCGCGGTGGAACGGGCCGGGCCGCCAGGAGATGTCGTGTTTCGGGACGGCCAGCGTCAGGTCCGGCACCGCGTCCAGCAACTGGTCGATGGCGGTCTGCGCGACCAGGTAGGCCACCGATCGGGCCGGGCAGGCGTGCGGGCCCGCGCTCCAGGCCAGGTGCGACCGGTTGCCGGTGCGGTCGCCGCCCGCGATCTCGGGATCGTTGTTGCAGGCGGCGAGGCTGATCAGGACCGGCTGATGGGCGGGCAGCCAGGTGGTGTCGATGAGGATGGGCTGACGCGGGTAGCTGATGGAGAAGTTGGCCATCGGCGGGTCGTTGAAGAGCACCTCGTCGAGTGCGTCGCGGGTGGATAGGCTGCCGCCCAGCATGTCACCGCCGAAACGGTCGTCGGTGAGCATGAGCAGCAGGGTGTTACTGATCAGGTTCTGCATGGGCTCGAGGCCCGCGCCGTAGAAGCTGACCAGCTGGTACAGCATCTCCTCGTCGTTCAGCGCGGCCGAGTGGTGGGCCATGCGCGAGGTGACGTCGTCGCCGGGCTCGGCGCGGCGCATGGCGATGAGCTCCATGAGCGCCTCGGCCAGGGTCTGCATGCCCCACGCGGCATTGACGGTGTCGAACAGCGCGGCCATGCCGGTGGCCACCCGCTGGCCGATATCCGCTGAGCAGCCGACCAATTGGTTGAGCACCTCGAACACCAGCGGCAGCGCGTACTGCGACACCAGGTCCGCGCCGCCCTCGGCGGCCAGGCCCGCGATGAGCCGGCCCGCGATCTCCTCGACCGTGTAATGCACGGCGTGCAGGTCGATCCCGTCGATACCGGCGGTGTAGGCCTGCCGGTAGCGGGTGTGCTCGGCGCCCGCGTTGCGCAGCGCGTTGGGGTACCACTGCATCATCGGCCGGATGGGCGAATCCTCGGGGATGCCCTCCTGCCAGACCCGCGGATCGGCCGGAAAGTGCTCGGGATCATTGAGGATTCGCAGCGCTGTCCGATAGCTCACCACCAGCGTCGCGGGCACCCCGGGCGCGAGCTCGATGGGCACCATGGAGCCGTGCCGTCGGCGCATCTCGCGATAGGCGCGATGCGGATCGGCCGCGAATTCCGGTGTTCCCAACAGCATCGGGGGCTCTGCCACGCCGACGGGCGACCCGCCACGTACCGGGCATCCCCCAGCTCCCGAGACCACGCCCCACGATCCTGTCGACTCCAAGTCCGAAACTCCCTACCGACGAACGACTTTCACCGGACCCACCGGGTCGTCCCCGTCGAGTCAACGCTTCGAACCCTAGCAGCCTCGCAGCACACCCACCCCCTTTGTGAAACGGCAACCGCCGGTCCTACTCCTCGACAATCGAGGTGATGAGCGTGCGGCTGCCGACGGTACGGGTGGTGACGGTCTGGGTGAAGACGTCCTGGAGTTCGCCGGGACGCTGCTGGGCGACCTTCACCGCCCAGTGGTCGTCGTCGGCGGCGGCGATCCGGCTGACCTGCACGCAGTAGCGGGTGCCGATGGGCAGCGAGTCGATGCCGCTCTGGATCTTGGCCGCGTCCGCGACATTCGCCGCGTTCTCGGCCACGAATTCCCGTGCGACGCTGCCGGAGCGGAGCACGTAGTAGGCGTACTCGAAGGCGAGGACAGCGTCGGGGCCGCTGGCGATACCGCCCGGATCGGTGCCGGTCACCCCGTCGGGGGTGCGGCGGGACTGGCACCCGTCGGCGGCCGCGCCCGCGCCCGCGGAGGTGGTGATCGAGGTGGGGACGACGCTCGTGCTGCGGCGGGTGGGTACTGCCGCCGTGGAGCTGGTCGGGGCCCCGGCCGCACTGTGCGGGCCGGAGTCGGCGAGCGTAGTCAGGATTCCGACGGCGGCGGCCGCCGCTCCGGCCAGCAGCGCCACGGCCAGGAACACCAGCAGGGTGCGCGAGCGGGTCCACTGGCGCGACGATGGAATCGCCTTGTGGCTGTGCGTCTCCCGAGGCGGCGGCGCCGGTGTCCGAGGCCGCGCGCCCTCGATCGCCGCGCTCACCGCGACCGACAGCTCGGTGCAGGTGGCGAATCGGGCCCGGGGATTCTTCGCCATCGCCCGGGCCAGCACCGGATCCAGGGCGGCGGGCAGCGCCGGATTCCGTTCCCGCACCGAGGGCACCGGGGCCCGCACGTGCTGGTAGATCAGCCGCGGCAGATCCGTGTCGGCAAACGGCGGTGCACCGGTGAGCATTTCGAACAGCGTGCAGCCGAGGGAGTAGATGTCGGCGCGGCGGTCGACCCGGGCCTCGCCGCTGAAACGCTCCGGCGCGGTGTACTGGAAACTGGCCACCACCTCACCGTTCTCGGTGATGCCGCGCACCTCGTGCCGGGACTCGGCGATGCCGAAATCGGTGAGCAGCGCCCACTCTCGCGGCTGGGCGGTCAGCAGCACATTGGCGGGTTTGACGTCGCGGTGCAGCACGCCCGCCTCGTGGGCGTAGTCCAGCGCGCGCGCCAGGTCGGCGGTGATGGCGGCGGCGCGGGCGGGCTCCAGGGGCCCGTCGAGCAGTTCGGCGGCCAGATCGGAGCCGTCGACGTAGGCCATGGCCAGCCACAGCCGGCCCTGTTCCTCGCCGCGGGCGTAGATGGTGACGATGTTCGGATGCGACAGCCGGGCAATGATGTTCGCCTCCCGCAGGAAACGCTGCCGGGTCTCGTCGTCATCGCTGGCCACGCGATTGAGCAGCTTCAATGCGACGAACCTGGGTAGGTCCCGATCGTGGGCCAGATATACCTCACCCATCCCACCGGCACCGAGTAGTCGCTCGACCCGATATCCGGCGAAGACCACGCCGGTTCGGAGCTGCTCAGCCAACCAAATCCTCCCGATCCACGTGCACCGCAGACAATACCGGGCACCCGGGGCCGAGTCCGCCGCCCGCCCCAACCGGTTCCGCGGCCCGGCATCGGGCACGAAATGGGGGTAAACGGGGTGTGCGGATTGGATACGCTGGAGGGGAACGGCTTCCGCGCGCAACGAGGCGGGTCGTCGGGGGTCGTCTCGGGCCGGATGGCGGGAGCCGGGCTGTGCGGTCGTGGAATTCGGCCGGCCGGAAGGACATCCGATGATGAGGACTGTACGGATGCTGGCGGGGGTGATCGCGGCCGCCGGGCTCGCGTTGGGCGTCGGAGGGGTGGGCGCGGCCCCGGCGCAGGCGGATTGGCTGCCGCAGTGGGCGCCGTTCGGCACCACGGTGTTCACCTTCGGGGACGCGAATTTCTGTGCGGGGCAGATCGCGGTGGGTCTCGAGGCCGCGCACGGCATGCCCGGCCATGTGACCGCGCACGTGACACCGCTGGGGTATCTGGGTGGGCCGTGCGGTAATCACATCGTGCTGGGCTGGCTGGGGTCCGCGGGCGGCGGCTCGCGGGATGTCCATGTCCGCACCGGTGCTGGTCCGGGTGAGACCCAGACGGTCGACCTGTGGGTCGGGATGGGACTGGCCAAGCTGGTCGCCAACAGCTGGCCGCTGCAGGGCCCGTGGGCGGAGTGGTATCTGATCGTGCCCTGAGCGAGCGCTGTGTGCCCTGAGCGAGCGCTGTGTGCCTGACCGCAGCGCTATTCGGGCGTCGCCGGCCGCAGACAGGCGATCGCGGTGGCGGATTCGGACACGATCTCGCGCATGGCGGATTCGGCGCCGGGGCCGTCACCGGACTGGATCGCCGCGGCGACGGCGGCGTGCAGCTGCAGGGCCTGCGGATTGGCCTGCACCGGCATGAGCTCGTGTTCGGTTCTGCCGGTGAGGACTTCGCGAATGATCGGGGCGAAGACCTGCAGCAGTGGATTGCCGGACGCGGCCAGCAGGGTGGCGTGGAAGGCGATGTCGTGGTCGAGATAGGCGGCGGTGTTGGCGGCACGGGCCGTGGCCGACATGCCCATCACCGCCGCGGTCAGGGCCGCGCACTGCTCCGGCGTCGCGTGCGCGGCGGCCCCGCGGGCGGCCAGTGGTTCGATGCCGGAACGGAGTTCGGCCAGCCAGGCCAGCTGGGCGAAGCGGTGGGGGCCGGCGAGCTGCCAGCGGATCAGCTTGGGGTCCAGCGCCTGCCAGTGCGCGGGGTCGAGGACGGTGATGCCCGCACGCCGCCGGATGCTGACCATGCCCAGGGATTCCAGCACGCGCACGACCTCCCGGGCGACGGTGCGGGAGACGTCGAAGCGGGTGGCGATCTCATCGGAGGAGATGCGCGTGCCGGGCACGATGCCGCCGGAGGCGATGTCGGAGCCGAGCCGATCCAGCACCGATTCGTGCAGGGGCAAGGACTCGGCTCGGTCGACCATGGCTTCAGTGTCACACATCCGAGGCATATCTATCGGCATCCATAGGGGAATACGTAGTACTTATTCGTGGTACGGCTTGATATAGTCCTCCATATTAGGCTCTGTGCCCTGGATCACTCCACCTCGACTCGAAGAAGCGTCATGCCCAACCTCGAATCCCTCGCTGTCGCGAACCTGGCCGACGCGGCCACCCGGCACACCGGCAGCGCCCAGCTCATCACCGCGGCCGTGCTCGGTGTCGCGCTCATCGTCGGTCTCATCACCTGGCTGAAAATGCATCCGTTCCTGGCGCTGGCCATCGGCGCGGTCGCGGTCGGGCTCGTCGCCCGGCTGGGCGCGGCCGACACCGTGGCCTCCTTCGTCAAGGGCTTCGGCTCGACCATGGGCAGCGTCGGCATCCTGATCGGCTTCGGCGCCATGTTCGGCAAGCTGCTCGCCGATTCCGGCGGCGCAGATCAGGTGGTCGACACCCTGGTGAACCGGGCCGGGCCGCGGGCGCTGCCGTGGGTGATGGGCCTGGTGGGCGCAATCATCGGCCTGCCCATGTTCTTCGAGATCGGCGTGGTGCTGCTGATGCCGGTCATCCTGCTGGTCGCCAACCGGTCGCGACTACCCCTGATGGCGGTGGCGATTCCGGCGCTGGCGGGCCTGTCGGCCATGCACGGGCTGGTGCCGCCGCACCCGGGTCCGCTGGTCGCGGTGGCGGCGCTCAAGGCCGATCTCGGACTGACGCTGGGCCTGGGTGTGCTGGTGGCGGTGCCGACGGTGATCATCGCGGGTCCGCTGTTCGGCAAGCTGGCCGCGCGCTGGGTGAATGTGCCGGTGCCGGAACTGTTCTCGACCGGTGAGCCCGCCGGGCGGCCCGCCGCGGAGAAGGGGCCGCGGCCGAGTTTCGCAGCCACGCTGGCCACCATCCTGCTGCCGGTCGTGCTGATGCTGGGCAGCGCGGTCTTCGACGTGGTCTCGCCGAAGTCCGGGTCCCAGGTGAAGAAGGTCCTGGATGTGCTCGGCACCCCGGTCGTCGCGCTGGGTATCGCGCTGATCGTGGGCATGATCGTGCTCGGCCGTGGCGGCCGCATGACGCGGGACGCCCTGGCGGACACCATGAACAGCGCGCTGCCGCCGGTCGCGGGCATTCTGCTGATCGTCGGCGCGGGTGGCGGCTTCAAACAGGTGCTGGTCGACACCGGCATCGCCGGCACCATTGCCGACGCGATTCGCGACAGCAGCCTGCCGGTGCTGCTGCTGGCCTGGTTCGTGGCCGCGCTGATCCGGGTCGCCACCGGGTCGGCCACCGTCGCGACGGTGACGGCGTCGGGCATTCTCGCTCCGGTCGCGGCCGGGCTCAGCACCTCCCACGTGTCGCTCATGGTGCTGGCGATCGGCTCGGGCTCGCTGTTCCTGTCGCACGTCAATGACGCCGGGTTCTGGATGGTCAAGGAGTATCTGCGCCTGGACGTCGTGCAGACGCTGAAGTCGTGGAGCCTGATGGAATGCGTGATCTCACTGGCCGGGCTGGCGGGCGTGCTCGCCCTGAGCGCGGTCGTCTAGGAGGAGCGATGGCAACCCCCGCACGACCACAGATCGTGGTGCTCATGGGCGTCTCCGGATCCGGGAAATCCACGGTCGCGGGCATGCTGGTCAGCAGCCTGGGCTGGGATCTCCTGGAGGGCGACGACCTGCACCCGCCCGCCAATATCGCCAAGATGGCGGCGGGCCACGCGCTCACCGACGCCGATCGGGAGCCGTGGCTGGAGGCCATCGCGGCCTGGATGTCCGACGAGTTCACGGCGGGCCGCTCGGCGGTCGTGACCTGCTCGGCCTTGAAGCGCTCCTACCGGGACGTGCTGCGCCGCAGCCTCGTCGGGCACCCCGGCGCGGTGCTGACCTTCCTGCATCTCACGGGATCCCGGGACGAGTTGCAGCGCCGCCTCACCGCGCGCATGGACCATTTCATGCCGCCGGGCCTGCTCGATTCCCAGCTCGGCACCCTGGAGGCGCCGGGTCCCGACGAGCATATTCTCAGCATCGAAATCGGCCCTCCCCCACACGAAGTCGCCGCCGCGGCACTGGCCGCCATCCACGCTCACAGCTGACACCAAGCTTCAGCTCAGCTTCAGGCTGCCTCTCTACGATCACTCGCGTGAACGCACCGAGATTCGCCGCAGCGATCCTGCTGTCCACCGCCTTCATGGCCGCCGGGTGCGGGCACCCGCAGGCCCGCGCTGCCGGCGACACCACCGTCACCCTCGAATACGGTGGACTGCAGCGGCAATACCTCGTCCACTACCCCGCCAACCGACCCCAGGGCCTGCTGCCCGCCGTGCTCGCCTTCCACGGTGGCGGCGGCAATGCCGAGAACATGGCCGGTTCCTTCGGCTTCGACAAGGCCTCCGACGCCGACGGTTTCATCGCCGTCTACCCGAACGGCTACGAGAAGTCCTGGAACGACGGCCGCGGCGACGACACCAATGCCGGCGCCGCGAATATCGACGACGTGGGTTTCGTTGCGGCCGTGATCGACCGGATCATCGCGAACGACTCCGTCGACCCCACCCGCGTCTACGCCACCGGCATGTCCAATGGCGGCATGTTCACCGAGGACCTCGGCTGCCGCCTGTCCGGGAAGCTGGCGGCCATCGCCCCGGTGGCGGGCCCGCTCCCCCAGGCCGACGTATCCGCTTGCACCCCAACCCATTCCCTGCCGGTCCTGGAGATCCACGGCACCTCCGACCCGATCGTCCCCTACGGCGGCGGTGTCGTGCGCGTCACCTCCGGCCACCACGGCGCGGGCTCGAGCCCGGTGCTCTCGGTCGATGCCACCCAGCAGCTGTGGCGGGAGAAGAACTCCTGTAACGCGGCCACCACGACCACGCTCCCGCAGCGCACCGACGACGGCACCACCGTGACCGTCCAGTCCTCCGACTGCGCGAACGGCGCCAAGGTTCAGCTCTATTCGATCGCCGAGGGCGGCCACACCTGGCCGGACGGCCCGCAGTACCTGCCGCAGGTGATTGTCGGCAAGGTCACCCACCAGTTCGATGCCACCGACGTGATCTGGCAATTCTTCGCACAGTTCCACGCCTAGCCGCCCGGTGAATCCACGCGCAGCCGCCAGGTGAACACGGGACGACCAGGACGTACCGGTACCGTGGACCAATGGCCGCCTCACAGTTTGCCTGTCGGTAACTCTCGTATGAAACAACCAACGCACAAGCGCCGGATGGTTCCACGAGAGGTGGGCAGCACCTAATGCCGCAACAGCAGGCCGATACCGAGATAGTCGCGAACCCGATGCTGCGGGCCGCCCTCGCACCGCCGGCCCGCACGCTGGTCGATATTCTCGCCGCCACCGCCGCGGCGTACCCCGACGCACCCGCTCTCGACGACGGTGAGGTGGAGCTCGGATACGCGGAGCTGCTCGCGGAGATCGCGCTCGAGGTCGAGCGCCTGGCCGCCGCCGGGGTGCGGGCGGGCGACCGGGTCGGGGTGCGGATGCCGTCTGGCACGCGCGGCCTGTACATCACGATCCTGGCGGTCCTGCACGCCGGAGCCGCGTACGTGCCGGTGGACGCCGATGATCCCGACGAACGCGCCCGGCTGGTGTTCGGGGAGGCCCGGGTCTCGGCCATCGTGACCGCGGCCGGGATCGAATCCACCGGAGTGGCAAGGGAATCCGGCGACCAGGTGACGTCGACGGCCGCGCCCACGCCCGCCGACGACGCGTGGATCATTTTCACCTCCGGCTCCACCGGAACACCGAAAGGTGTTGCGGTGACCCATCGCAATGCCGCGGCGTTCGTCGATGCCGAGGCGCGGCTGTTCCTCCAGGACGCGCCGATCGGGCCCGGGGATCGGGTGCTGGCCGGACTGTCGGTCGCCTTCGACGCCTCGTGCGAGGAGATGTGGCTGGCGTGGCGCAACGGCGCCTGCCTGGTCCCGGCGCCGCGCGCGCTGGTGCGGACCGGCGCCGATCTGGGGCCGTGGCTGGTCCGCCGGGAGATCAGCATCGTCTCGACCGTGCCCACGCTGGCGGCCACCTGGCCCGCCGAGGCGCTCGAACCCGTGCGGCTGCTCATCTTCGGCGGTGAGGCGGTGCCGCCCGAGCTGGCCGAACGGCTTGCCGGCAACCAGGATTCCGAGCGCGAGGTGTGGAACACCTACGGCCCCACCGAGGCCACCGTGGTGGCCTGCGCCGCGTTGCTGGACGGCGGCTTCCCCATCCGGATCGGGCTGCCGCTGGACGGCTGGGACCTGACCGTCGTCGATGCGGCCGGAGATCCGGTGGGCGAGGGCGAATCCGGTGAGCTGGTCATCGGCGGCGTCGGGCTGGCGCGCTATCTCGACCCGGCCAAGGACGCCGAGAAGTACGCGTCGCTGCCGTCGGTCGGCTGGGAACGCGCCTACCGCAGTGGCGATCTGGTGCGCAACGATCGCGAGGGACTGGTCTTCCTGGGCCGGGCCGACGATCAGATCAAACTGGGTGGCCGCCGCATCGAGCTCGGCGAGATCGACAATGCGCTGCAGCATCTGCCGGGTGTGACGGGCGCGGCCGCCGCGATCCGGACCACCAAGGCGGGCAACAAGATCCTGGTCGGCTACCTGACCGGACCCGGCGCCGAGTACGACCTCATCGCCGCGAGAACCATTCTCGCCGAACAGCTTCCGGCCCCGCTGGTGCCGCGACTGGCCGTGGTCGGGGAGCTGCCCACCCGTACCTCCGGCAAGGTCGACCGCGACGCGCTGCCCTGGCCGCTGCCCAAGGCCATCGCCGCCACCCCCGAGAGCGGTCTGTCCGAGACCGAGCGGTGGGTCGCGGGACTGTGGGATTCGATTCTCGGCGCGGAGGTCACCGACCCGGACGCCGACTTCTTCGATCTGGGCGGCGGCTCGCTGGCGGCCGCCCAGCTGGTGGCGGCGCTGCGGGAACGGCAGCCGCGCATCGCCGTCGCGGACCTCTACGACCATCCGCGGCTGGGCGCCCTGGCCGCCCTGCTCGACGGCTTCGCGCCGACCGCCGCGGTCGAGGAGCGACTGGTCCGGCCGGTGCCCCGGTCGGCGCAGCTGTTCCAGCTGCTGGCGACGATTCCGCTCACCACCCTGACCGGTCTGCAATGGCTGACCTGGCTGGCGATCGTCGGCAATGTCGCCGCCTGGTCGGGTTCGCTGCCGTGGCTGCCGCACCTGTCGTGGTGGTGGATGCTGGTGGCGTTCCTGCTGTTCATCTCCCCGCCCGGCCGGATGGCACTGTGCGTGGCCGGTTCCCGGCTGCTGCTGCGCGGCGTGCGCGCGGGCACCTACCCGCGTGGCGGGTGGGTGCACCTGCGGCTGTGGACGGCCGTGCGACTGTCCGAGGCCAGCGGCGCCGAGAACCTGTCGGGCGCACCGTGGATGGTGCCCTTCGCGCGGGCGCTGGGCGCGAAGGTGGGCCGGGGCGTCGACCTGCACACGCTGCCGCCGGTCACAGGCATGCTGGAACTGGGCGACGGCTGCAGCGTCGAACCCGAGGTGGACCTGTCCGGTTTCTGGATCGACGGCGATCTCGTGCACATCGGGCCGATCGAGATCGGGCCGGGCGCGGTGGTCGGCGCCCGCTCGATCCTGCTGCCCGGCACCAGGATCGGCCGCAATGCCGAGATCGCGCCCGGCTCCTCGGTATCGGGCAAGGTGAAGGCCGAACAGGAGTGGGCGGGCTCCCCCGCCGTGAAAGTCGGCCGGGCACAGCACCGCTGGCCCGACGAGACGCCCGCACGGGCCGCGCACTGGGTGGCGATCTTCGGCATCACCTCCATGGTGCTGGCCTCGGTGCCGATCTTCGCGCTGGGCACCGGCGGTCTGCTGATCGCCTGGTGGATTCGCGACACCCGGACGCTGGCAGCCGGATTCGAACGCGCCTTCGCCGTCCTCCCGGTGGCCATGCTGCTGGTGCTGGCCGTGTACGCGGCGGTCACCATCGTGGCCGTGCGACTGCTCGGCATCGGGCTGACCGAGGGCCATCACCCCGTGCGCAGCCGCCCGGGCTGGCAGGCGTGGGCCACCGAACGGCTGCTGGATTCCGCGCGCACCTTCCTGTTCCCGCTCTACGCCAGCCTGCTGACCCCGGTGTGGCTGCGCCTGCTGGGCGCGAAGGTCGGCAAGCGCGTGGAGGTTTCGACGGTCCTGCTGCTGCCGAAGTTCACCGTGGTCGCCGACGGCGCGTTCCTGGCCGACGACACCATGGTCGCCAGTTACGAACTCGGCGGCGGCTGGCTGCGCATCGGCGAGGCCAAGGTCGGCAAGCGCGCCTTCCTCGGCAACTCCGGCATGACCGCGCCCGGGCGGCGGGTGCCCAAGAACGGCCTGGTCGCCGTGCTGTCGGCCGCACCGTCCAAGGCGAAGGCCGGCTCGTCGTGGCTGGGCAGCCCGCCGACCCGCCTGCGCCGCGCCGCCGAATCCGGTGACACCGCACGCACCTTCGATCCGCCGTTCCGGCTGCGCGTGGCCCGCGCGGTGGTGGAGACCTGCCGGTTGATCCCGGTGTTCGTGAGCTTCGCGATCGGCCTCGCCGTGCTGTTCGCCCTGGCCTGGCTGGCCCGGACCCTCGGCCACCTGCCCGCCGCACTGCTCAGCGGTGTGGTGCTGCTGGCGGCGGGCGCGGCGGCGGGCGCGGCCTCGGTGCTGGCGAAATGGCTGCTGGTGGGCCGGATTCGCACCGAGGAGCATCCGCTGTGGAGTTCGTTCGTATGGCGCAACGAGGTCGCCGACACCTTCGTGGAGCATGTCGCCGCACCGTGGTTCGCGCGCGCCGCGACCGGTACGCCCGTGCTGAATGTCTGGTTGCGTGGACTCGGCGCCACCATCGGCCGCGGGGTATGGTGCGAATCCTATTGGCTTCCGGAGGCTGACCTGGTGACACTCGGTGACGGCGCGACCGTGGAACGCGGCTGCGTGGTGCAGACCCATCTGTTCCACGACCGCATCATGGCCATGGACACCGTCACCCTCGGCGCGGGCGCCACCCTCGGACCGCACTGTGTCGCCCTGCCCGCCAGCGTGATCGGCGCGGGCGCGACCATCGGACCGGCCTCGCTGGTCATGCGCGGCGACAGCGTGCCGCCGTCCACCCGCTGGTGGGGCAACCCCATCGCGCCCTGGCCGGAGGGCGGCCGCTGATGCCCGACCAGCTCGACCGGCCCATCGACGATTACCTGCCGCAGAACGGGAATCGCGGCTACCGGGTCTCCCGCTACGAGCTGGAGTTGGTGTACAAAGTCGCCAGTAACCGGCTGGCCGGGCGGGCCGACATCACCGCGGTCACCACCGGGGTGCGAGATCGGTTCGCGCTGGACCTGTCTCAGGCGCTGGCGGTGTCCAAGGTGTTCGTGAACGGGGCCAAGCCCGCCAAATTCACCCATCAGCGCGGCAAATTGGTGATCACGCCGCGGCAGCGGATTCCGGCGGGCGGGGTGCTGGCGCTCACCGTGCAGTACGCGGGCCCACCTCGGCCGTTGCGCAGTCCGTGGGGCGAGGTCGGGTGGGAGGAGCTCACCGACGGCGTGCTGGTGGCCAGCCAGCCCAATGGCGCGGCCTCCTGGTTCCCGTGTGACGATCACCCGAGTTCCAAGGCCAGCTACCGGATTTCGATCACCACCGACTCGCCGTACTACGCGCAGGCCAACGGCACCCTGGTGCGCAAGCAGACCAAGGCCAGCCAGACCACCTGGGTGTACGAGCAGCCCGAGCCGATGTCCACCTACTTGGCCACCATCCAGATCGGCCACTACCGCAAGCAGCGGGTCGACGCGCCGCGCGGCGCGGTGCCCATGCAGGCGGTGCTGCCGCCGCGGCTGCGCACCGCCTTCGAGCACGACTTCGCGCGGCAGCCGCGCATGATGGAGGTCTTCGCCGAGAAGTTCGGGCCGTACCCGTTCGAGGCGTACACGGTGGTGGTCACCGATGACGAACTCGAGATTCCCATTGAGGCGCAGGGCATTTCGGTCTTCGGGGCGAACCACTGCGACGGGCGGCGCGGCTACGAACGGCTGGTCGCGCACGAGCTGGCCCACCAGTGGTTCGGCAACAGCCTGACCATCGCGCAGTGGCGCGACATCTGGCTGCACGAAGGCTTCGCCTGTTACGCGGAATGGATCTGGTCGGAGGCGGCCGGCGGGCCGAGCGCGGACCAGCTGGCGCGCACCGCGCACCGGAATCTGGCGCGACTGCCGCAGGACCTCCTGCTCGCCGACCCCGGACCGGACCACATGTTCGACGACCGGGTCTACAAGCGCGGTGCGCTCACACTGCATGCGTTGCGGCTCACACTCGGTGATCCCGCCTTCTTCGATCTGCTGCGCGAGTGGACCGCGCGGTATCGCCACGCCTCGATCACCACCGAGGAATTCACCGACCTGGCAGGGCATTACAGCACCAGGTCACTGCGATCACTCTGGGACAGCTGGCTACACGCCCGGCCCCTGCCCCAACTACCCGCGCTCCCCGCGTTCGGGGCCAATTCCGATACCGGGTAGACTCGCAGCGACACGTTGTTGATCATGGATGTGGCCCAGACACACGCACGGTCACATCAGCGTCGTAGATCGCTACGAACTTCCAAGCAGCCCCCACTGCGCGGCTTAGCTTTCCTTACGGCGATCGATTTTGCCCACTGGCAATCTCGCCACCTTGTGCCCCCGGCGCGGATCCGAGATCCGCAGCACGGCTCGGGCACACCCCGATGCCCGAAAGGCACTGCAACACCGATGACTTCTGCCCCTGCCTCCTTTGCCGCGCTCGGCGTCCGCGACCCCCTGGTCCGTGCGCTCACCAACGCCGGCATCACCGAGCCCTTCCCCATCCAGGCCGACACCCTGCCCGATTCGCTGGCCGGGCGCGATGTGCTCGGGCGCGGAAGGACCGGCAGCGGAAAGACCCTGGCGTTCTCCATTCCGATGGTGGATCGCCTCGGCGAGCGCGCGCAGCGGTGTGCGCCGAATCACCCGGCCGGGCTGGTGCTCGCGCCGACCCGGGAACTGGCGACCCAGATCGCGGCCACCCTGGAGCCGCTCGCGGCCGCCTACCGCATGTCGGTGACCACCGTCTTCGGCGGCGTCTCGCAGCATCGCCAGGTGCAGGCACTGAAGCGGGGCGTGGACATCGTCATCGCCTGTCCCGGCCGCCTCGAGGATCTGATGCGGCAGGACCTGATCAGCCTGGACTCGGTCGAGATCACCATCATCGACGAGGCCGACCACATGGCCGATCTGGGCTTCCTGCCCGGCGTCACCCGCATCCTGGCCGCGACGCCCGAAGACGGTCAGCGCCTGCTGTTCTCGGCCACCCTGGACAACGGGGTCAACAAGCTGGTCCAGCGGTTCCTCCCCGATGCCGTGAAACACGCTGTGGATGAAGCGAATTCGCCGGTCGCCGCCATGACCCACCATGTGTTCGAGGTGCCGACCACGGAGGCCAAGCGCGCGGTCGTGCACCGCCTGGCCTCCGGGTCCGAACGCCGAATCCTGTTCACCCGCACCAAACATCAGGCCCGCAAGCTGGCCCGCCAGCTCACCACCGCCGGCATCCCGGCCGTCGACCTGCACGGCAATCTCACCCAGCCGGCCCGCGATCGCAACCTCGCCGCCTTCGCCGCCGGCACCGCCAAGGTCCTGGTCGCCACCGACGTCGCGGCCCGCGGCGTCCACGTCGACGGCGTCGAACTCGTGGTCCACGTGGATCCGCCCGCCGAGCACAAGGCCTATCTGCACCGCTCCGGCCGCACCGCCCGCGCCGGCAACCACGGCGACGTCATCACCCTGGTCCTGCCCGACCAGCGCACCGACCTCGCCGCCCTCATGCGCAAGGCCAAGATCACCGCCACCCCGCAGTCGGTCACCGCCGACTCCCCGGCGGTCACGCAGCTGATCGGCGAGGTGGCCCCGCTGGTCGCCCTCCCTGCGGCCGCCGCACCGCACCGCGTGGATACGTCGGCCGCCTCCCCCGCACGGGGAGCCCGCCAGCCCAAGAAGCGGACCCGCCCGGCCGCGACCGACGCGAAGCAGACCGCACCTCGGAACCGCCGCAGGCAGGGCTCCCAGAACACCGACGATGCGCGCACCCCCGACCGCCCCGCGGCCCGGAAGCCCGACACCGCCACCGACGGCCGGCCCGCCCGCCGCGCGGGAGGCCGCGCCGGCGGAAAGCCTCGCGCCTCGGCCACGAGCACCTCGAACGGCCACAACCCGCGCACCGGCGTCACCCGCGACGAGAACCAGGGCACCCGCGGCCGGACCGAGCGCCGCGGCACGGCCAACGCGCGGCAGGGTGCCCCCGCCGAACCGCGTACCCGCGGCACCTCCGGCCGGACCGCATCCCAGCGCACCGACAGCGCCCCTCGCCGTCGTCGCGGCAACTGACACCCTCACCGACCGCCGCCGCGGCCACCTCACCGGTGCGCCCGCGGCGCGGCGGCGCCCGGGAGAGTGCGTCCAGAATGTGACATTTGCCCGTATCTAGCGGGCGCGGTTCTTTCTACAGTTATTGGATAGCAAGCAGCTACCCGCTCTTACCTCGTGAATTCTCATCTGTCGTCCCGGACGCTTTGACAGGGGTCAGGAGAGCAAGTCATGAAGACCGACGCCCCATTGAGTGAGCGGGTCATCGTCAAAATCGAACGGGTCGAGAATCGCTATCGGGTCTCGGTGACGCCGATCGATCGGCTGCAGTGGCGGGTGGGGTACGCGCCGGATATGAAAGCGGCCGTGCAGCTGGCCCGGGAACTGGCCGGCTGAGCACTACAGGGCGGGTGCCCCGGGTTCCAGGAGCCGCTTGGGGTGCATGCCGTCGACCTGTCCGATGAACGGCGGGTGGATGCTGTAGCCGAGCATTCGGCGAATATCCTCGGACACCGCGCGGACCGTATCGCGGGTCATGGAGAGCGTGAACGCTTCCTGGGGGCGCAGCCACGGTTCGCAGTATTGGGCGGTGAGCGCGAGGCGGGGATTCGGGGAGCGATTCGCGCCGCCGCCGTGCCACAGGGTGCCGACGAAGAATACGCAGCTACCCGCCGGCATTACCACCGGTTCCCGACGGTCGGATTCCCCGGGCAGGCGGTCGCCCCACAGGTGGCTGCCCGGAATGATGTCGGTCGCGCCGTTCTCGGCGGTGAAGTCGTCGATGGCCCAGATGGTGGCCGCCCCCAACCCCTTTCGCGGCCGCGGCAGCGGGTAGAAGCCGTCGTCGGTGTGCAGCATCTGCGCCTGCTCGCCGGGCAGGATGTTGATCACCTGCAGCATGGACAGCAGGTAGTTCGGCAGGAACAGCCGGTCCAGCAGGGCCAGCACCCGCGGGTGGTCGGCGATGCGGTCGCAGGCGCGAGTCTTGTTCAGCACGCTGTAGATGCGCTGTGTCGAGTGCCCCTCGAAATTGTTCCGGCCGATCCGATCCAGCAGTGGCACAACACTTTCCCGGATCCGGTCGAGCTCGGCCGGAGTCAGCATGTCGTGCAGGATCACATAGCCGTCCCGCTCGACGGCGGCCAGATCGGCCTCGGCCACCGCCGGATCCACGCTCGCGCCGCTGCTCTGGGTGCGCCGGTAGGTTCCGGCCAGATCGCCGTCCAGATCGCGTAGCGATGTCACCTTCGCGCTCATCCCGCCATCCTTTGCATAACTGAGTTCTGTTATTGTTCGACTGTGGCACGAGCACCGATCGGACGTCAACAACTACTCGACGCCGCCCGCGACGAACTGGTCCACGCCAACGGCACCCTGGAGCTGAGCGCGCTGACCCGCCGTACGGGCCTGAGCACCGGCGCGCTCTACCACCACTTCGGCTCCAAAGTCGGTCTGCTGGCGGCCATCTGGGACGACTTCTACGAGGGCCTGAGCCGGGCCATCGCCGACGACCGGCTCCCGGCCGACGGCGACTGGGCCACCCGCGAGCGCGCCCGCACCCGCTGTTTCGTGGCCTTCCACTTCGAGCACCCGCTCGCGGCGCTGCTGCTCAACCGCGCGGCGCCCGATCCGGGCCTCACCGAGATCGAGGCTGTTTACATCCGCAATCTCGGCGACGCGGCCGCCACGAATATCCGCCGCGGGCAGGCCACCGGCGAGATCCCCGCCGATCTCGACCCTGATAGCGCCGGCGCGTACGTCATCGGCGGCCTGCGCCACGGCATCGCCCAGCAGCTGCGCGTGCACCCCCGTCCGCCCGTCGACCTTGCCGCCGAACGCCTTTGGCGTTTCACCGCCGCGTCACTGTCCCTGCCCTGATCCGAAAACCGACTGGCGATCGCGCCCGCGGCCGCGTATCACTGCGTGCTATGTCGATCTCCACGGCCGACCGGCTGGCCATTCACGAATTGCTCGCCCTGCACGGACATCTCAGCGATGTCGGCGCCTTCGACCGCTTCGGGGAGGTCTTCACCGGGGACATCGCCTACGACCTGACCGCCTACGGCGCGGGCGTGGTCACCGGCCGGGACGCCCTGCGCGAGATGGCGCTCCGACTGGGCGACGGCAACCCGCTGGGCCATCACGTCACCAATATCGTGGTGTCGCCCACCACATCCGATACCGTGCAGGCCCTGTCGAAGGGCCTCGCGGTCGCGACCGACGGCACCACGGCCAGCGTCACCTACGAGGACATCGTCGTCCGCACCGATTCCGGCTGGCGCATCAGGCATCGCCGCGTCGTCCCGCGCCGGCAACCCCTCCATCCCTGACGCTCCGGCAAACCCGAGGCGCTCGCTCCCCGAACCGCTTGGGATGTTTGCGCTTTGGTCGCGTGCGAAATCGCCGGAGTGGAAGAATCCCCCGCATGTCGGGCGGTCCGATGCCTTATCCAGGCGATAGAACTCCGATGGTGGAGGCCCTGTCCGAGTGGCGGCTACGTGAACTTCTCGCCGAGGTGCAGGAGCGCATCGCGCAGGTGGTGGATGTGCACGACCGCATGGATCGGCTCATCGACGCCATGCTCGTCATCACCTCCGGCCTGGATCTGGACGAGACGCTGCGCACCATCGTGCACACCGCCATCGAACTGGTCGACGCGCGCTACGGGGCGCTGGGCGTGCGGGAGACGCGCAGCAGCGGCGACAATCTCTCGGAGTTCGTCTACGAGGGGATCGACGATCGCACCCGGGTGCTCATCGGCGATCTGCCGCGCGGGTGCGGGGTGCTGGGCCTGCTCATCGAGGAGCCGAAACCGCTACGGCTGAAGGATCTTTCCCACCATCCGGCCTCGATCGGGTTTCCGGAGCATCACCCGCCCATGCACAGTTTCCTGGGCGTGCCGGTGAAGGTGCGCAACGAGGTGTTCGGCAGCCTCTATCTCACCGAGAAGGTGAACGGCCAGGAGTTCACCGAGGACGACGAGGTGGTGGTGCGAGCGCTGGCCGCCGCGGCCGGTATCGCGGTGGCGGACTCCCGGCTCTACGCGCAGTCGCAACTGCGACAGCTGTGGCTGGAGTCGATCCGCGACGTGGCCACCGAGCTGCTGGGCGGCGGCGACCCGGCCGAGGTGATCGAGCTGATCGCCGATCGCGCTCTGACACTGACGGATTCGGTGTGCACGTTCGTGGCGCTGCCCGAGGATCTGGAGCTCTCCGCTGACGCGGTGACCGAGCTGATCGTGTCCGCGGGTGCGGGAGTGCCCGCGTCCGCGCTGCTGTCGCGCCGCATCCCGATCGAGGGGTCGCACACCGGCACCGTATTCCGCACCGCCGAATGCGTGGCCACGGAAGGGTTGGCGCTCAACCCGTTTCCGGAGTTGCGGACGGAGTTCGGCCCGGTGCTGCTGCTCCCCCTGCGGGCCCGCCGCTCCATGCTCGGTGTGCTGGGCGTGCTGCGCGCGCCCGGCGAACCGGATTTCGACGCCTCCGCCATCGCCATGATGACGGTCTTCGCGGGTCAGGCGGCGCTGGCATTACGCTTGGCGGACAATCAGTTCCGCATGCGCGAACTCGATGTCCTCTCCGAGCGCGACCGGATCGCCCGCAATCTGCACGACCGGGTCATCCAGCGTCTGTTCGCCACCGGGCTGGCCGTGCAGGGCACCGCGCAGCGCATTCGCTCGCCGGAGATCCGGGACCGCCTGTATCAGAGCCTCGACGATCTGCAGTCCATCGTCCAGGACATCCGCCAGTCCATCTTCGACCTGCACGGACCCGGCATCGGCCAGGTGCCGCTGCATCAGGGCCTGCACGATCTGGTCTCGGAGATGACGGCGGAAACCAAGCTGCGCACCACTGTTCACGTCTCCGGTCCGCTGTCGGTGGTCCCCCTGTCGCTGGCCGACGATGTCGAAGCGGTCCTGCGTGAGGCGCTCAGCAATGTGGTCCGCCACGCGGGCGCCGACGCCATCACGATCGCGCTGAGTGTCGCCGACGGTGTGAGCGTCGAGATCACCGACAATGGCGCGGGCCTGGACCAGGGTTCCGCCCGGCGCAGCGGTCTGGCGAATCTCGAGGTCCGCGCCCGCCGACGCGGTGGCAGTTTCGGTATCGAGGCGGGCGAATCCGGCGGCACCCGGGTCCACTGGACCGCGCCCCTGCCCTGACCCACCGCGGACGAGCGGATGCCCTCGTCGGGAACATGGCCATCACCGATCCCGAATCGCCTCGGGGCCGCCCTGATCGAGCAGAGTGAGGTAGGCGTCGAGTTGGGCTGCGCCGGTGAGGAGGTCGCGGCTGCGGGTGGTCAGGCGTTCTTGCCAGGCGTCGAGGAAGACGGTCAGAGCTGCTGTGCCGCCTGCGGTTCGGAGTGCGTCGAGGAATTGGGTGATCTGGGACAGCCGGTAGTTGCCGCGGCGCAGTTGGCGGGCGATTTCGGCGTCGCGCACGCAGTCCGGGCCGTAGTGGCGGTAGCCGGTGGCGCGATCGCGGTCGGGATGCAGGATGCCTTCGGTTTCCCAGGTGCGCAGGGTCGCCGGGTGCAGGTCGAGGCGGCGGGCGAGTTCTCCCACGGTCAGCGGCCTGCGCGGGGTATCCGGCGGGATCGGGGTGGACAGGCTGTGGAGGGCCCTCGCGACGTCGGCTCGGGTGGCGCGTTCGGTGTGCAGGGCGAGGTGGGTGGCGTCGATGAGCCGGTAGGCGGCTTCGGTGTCGCCCCGGTTGATTGCGCGCATGATGTCGGTGGCCGGCTGATGGCCGTGGCCACGGCGTAGCGCCAGGAAGGCGCGCAGGGCCTGGGCGTGCAGGGGTGTATAGAGCCGGTAGCCCGTGTCGCTGCGTTCGGTGGGCGGGAGGACGCCTGCCTCGTCGTAATTCCGGATGGCCTGTGCGGACAATCCGTGCTCCCGCGCGAGATCGATGGGTCGCAGATCGCACCTCCGTTTGAGGGTTCTAACACCTGATACCTGGTCACGCTCGGGCAAGTTTCATACGAACCTTCAACGATAGTGTCGAAGGCAGTTCCTTCTGGAAGGGGTCTCCATGTCCACTGCCACCGCATTGCGGTCAATCGGCCGCCCGATCGACGATCCGGAAAACCTGGGCCGCGCCCTCGACGAGTTGCTCGCCACCCACACCGAACCGCCCGCCCTGTTCGCGCTCGGCGAGCCGACACATGGCATCGCCGCATTCCCGCTGCTGCGCAACGACGTTCTCGGTCACCTCGTCGAACGGGGTTACCGGTCAATCGTTTTGGAGTCCGACTACTTCGCCGCGTCCATTGTCGACGACTACGTGTGCGGCGCGTCCACCGAGATCGACACCGTGCTCGCCACCGGGTTCAGCCACGGTTTCGGCGCGGTGCCGGGCAATCGCGACCTCGTCGAATGGCTCCGCGCGCACAACACCGCCCGCGCGCCCGAGGATCGGGTGCATTTCCACGGCTTCGATGCCCCGGTGGAATACGCCGGCGCCCCCGGCCCACGCCATGCTCTCGCCCGGGCCGCCGACTGCCTGCCCGCCGCCCTGCGTCCAGAATCAGCAAGCAAACTCGACGAATTGGCCGGTGAGGACGCCGACTGGACCAATCCCGCCGCCATGTACGACCCGGCGGCATCCATCGGCAACTCCCCCCGAGCCCATGCCCTCCGCCTCCTCGCCGACGATCTCGCCGGCGCACTGCACCGCGCCTCCCCCGGCCTGCGCCCCGCCGACCCCGCCGCCTACGACCGAGCCGTGTCCTACGCCCGCACCGCCCAGGGCCTGCTCCGCTACCACGCCGCCATGGCCACCGACACTCCCGACCGCATCGACACCGTCCTCAGTGTCCGCGCCGAAATGATGGCCGACAATCTCCTCGCCATTGTCGCTCAGGAGCAACACCGGGGCCCGTCCCTGGTCTTCGCCCACAATGCCCACCTGAGCCCCGCCCAGGATGACGCCAAGAGCTGGGGGAATGCCGGTGCACTCGTCCACATGAGGCTGGCGGACCGCTACCTGTTCGTGGCAACCGACGCCAGCCCCGACCCCGGCCCGAACACCCTTCAGCACTCACTGGCGGCAGCCACACCCCACCGCACCCTCTTCCCGGCGCCCGCCCTGCGCGCCGCACTCTCCCCGTCCACCGCCACGAGCACACCGATTGTGCCCGGCCACATCCCGCTCACCCCCGCCGACCTGTCCGGCGCGGCCGCGGTCGTCTTCATCGCCGATACCGACGGAAAGCGCCATCAGTATTGGTAGGGGAACCGGCGGCAACGAACCGATGCATCAACGGGAGAGCTCACCCGTGAGCAGAAACTGTTCCAGCCGAACAGAATACGGCGTCGGATCGATGCCCTGTCCCGCGAGCCAGGCCTCGCTGTAGTACTTGTCGAGATAGCGTTCGCCCGGGTCGCAGAGGAGAGTGACGACGCTGCCCCGGTCGCCCCGGGCGAGCATGCCGGAGATGACGGCGAAGGCGGCCCAGACCCCGGTGCCGGTGGAGGCGCCGCAGCGGCGGCCGAGCAGGCGCTGCAGGAGGTGGACGGTGGCGACCGAGGCGGCGTCGGGGACGCGGATCATGCGGTCGATGGCGTGCGGGAGGAAGCTGGGTTCGATGCGCTGGCGGCCGATGCCCTCGATGCGGGATCCCTTGGCGGAGGTGGTGTTTCGGTCGAGGGTGCGCCAGCCTTCCAGGAACGCCGAGTTTTCGGGGTCGGCGACGCAGATGCCGGTGTCGCGCTGGGTGTAGTGGACGTAGCGGGCCAGGGTGGCGGAGGTGCCGCCGGTACCCGCGGTGGCGACGATCCAGCTCGGCTCGGGGTAACGCTCCTGTTCGAGCTGGCGGAAGATCGATTCGGCGATATTGTTGTTGCCCCGCCAGTCGGTGGCGCGCTCGGCGTAGGTGAACTGGTCCATGTAGTGGCCGCCCCGTTCCCGGGCGAGCCGGGCCGCGACCTCGTACACCTCGCTGGGGTCGTCGACGAGATGGCAGGCGCCGCCGTGGAATTCGATGAGGTCGATCTTGGACCGCACGGTGGAGCGCGCCATGACGGCGATGAACGGCACGCCGATCAGCTTGGCGAAGTACGCCTCCGACACCGCGGTGGATCCACTGGACGCCTCCACCACCGGGCGGCCCGGCCGCAGCCAGCCGTTGCACAGCGCGTACAGGAACAGCGACCGCGCCAGCCGATGCTTGAGACTGCCGGTGGGATGGGTGGATTCGTCCTTGAGGTAGAGGTCGATGCCCCATTCCGGCGGTAGCGGGATGGTGAGCAGGTGGGTGTCGGCGGAGCGGTTGCCGTCGGCCTGCACCTTGCGTACGGCCTCGCGCAGCCAGCTCCGGTGCTCCGGGTCGGAGCGGTCGATGTCGGTCTCGTCGACCGTGTCGTCCTGGGTCACAGCCATCTCGGTGTCCTTCCGGTTCAGGCTCGCGAAGCGGAGCAGGGCACCTTCGACGCTAGCCGCGATCAGGGTTTCCCAGTGTGACCTGGGGCGATATTTCCCAAGCATCTGTAATAGGGGGTGAAAGCCCCGCTAATGGCCCGGCGACCGCGCCCGGATTCTCGGTGGCATAGGCGATGTCCGGATGGAATCCCGCGTCCGCGCAGGCGTCGACGAGGTGTCCCCGGCACTGCGGGCAGCCCGCGTCCACGTCTCCTTCGCCAGTTCCGACAGCCGCATCGGGGTGGTGCGCGCGGTCCCCGCCAGGCGGTACCCGGCCGGCAGCAGTACCCGCAGGTCAGGCAGCCAGACCGAGGTTGGCGACCAGGCGGCGAACCCGGAGTTCGATCGCGTCGCGAATGCCGCGGATCTCCTCGATGCCCCCGCCGGCCGGATCGGGCAGGGGCCATTGCTCGAAGCGGTGCCCGGCGATGATCGGATCGGTATCACCGCAGCCCATGTCGACGACCACGTCGGCGGCCCGCATCAGCTCATCGGCCCACGGCTTCGGGAATTCGTCGGCGATGTCGACCCCGCGCTCGGCCATGGCGGCGACGACGAGCGGATTGACCGCAGTGTTCGGCGCCGAGCCACACGACCACGCCGACGCCCGGTCGCCGGCCAGCCGGTTGAAGAATCCGAGCGCCATCTGCGAACGTCCCGCATTGTGCGTGCACACGAACACCACGGCCGGACCGGTGCGGATGGCGCGTCCCTCGACGCGGGCCAAGGCCGTCAACCGTTCTCGCGCGAACCGCTCGGCGACCCCGGCCAGTCGGGCGCGGTCGATGCCGATGGCGTCGAGGTGCGCGAAAGAGTTGTCGAGGATGCGTGTGACGGTGGTGGCGTCCACCACCGACCCGAATTCCGCCGTCAGCCGTTCCGAGGCCTCCTCCGGGATCATCCGGTCCGCATCAGCAGCGGTGGAAGGCAGGGCGGCGCCGGATGTCTCGTTCACGATCGCTCCCTCTGCACGTTGTTCAGCCTATCCCTGTCCTCTGGTCGCCGCTGGACCGCGAAACGCCACCAGCTCGCGGTGATAGGCAACCGCTACCGGTACGCAACCATCAAACCCCGGCCCGGCACCGCTCGTCGAACGGCTTCGCGCACAGCGAACATTCGGGCACAACGGGCAAGTGTGATCACGGCCATGCACCGGACGTCGAGGCGAAACCGGTCACACCCGCGCACCCGCCACGCGGGCCACGTGCCGATCAGACCAGGACCGGTGTCAGCGGCTCGGTGAGCGGGTCGAAATCGTCTGCGGGCAGCCCAGTTTCGAGGTCGTCGTCTCGGCGCTCACGGCGGTACAGCCAATCCAGCAGGGCCAGTCCCAGGAATCCGGCCAGTGCGGTGGCGATGCCGATCTTCCAGCCCGGTGGACGCCAGGCGACCACCAGGTCGGCATCCCGGGTGCCCGGCGGGATATCCACGGCCACAAAGGTATTCGCGACCGTGTGGAAACCGATGTCGTGGCCGTCGAGGGTGACGCGGTAGCCGGGCCACGCCAGGCGCGCGAAGACCAGGCGGCCACCGTCGGGCGAGGTGACGCGCAGGTGGCTGCTGACACTGTCGCGCCCGATCTGGGTGGCGGTGACATCGCGCGCATCGGAGGGGCCTGGTGTGGTGGAGATCGGGCCGTTCTCGCGTTCGAGCACCCAGATGTAGCGCTCGTGGCCCGGATAGTCCACCCACTTCCAGCCCGGCGGCGCGGGCTGCTCGCCCGCATCGGGGTACTGGGCGCGTTGCAGCACAACGCGATCCACCTTCATCAGGTCGACATACGGTCGCCCCGTGGCGGGTTCGACGGCGAAGGCCGCGCCGAACGCGGCCGGGCAGGTGCTCCCGTCCCAGCCCATGCACAGCAGCCTGCTGAACTCCCGGTACCCGATCGGCGTGTAGGCGTTCACATAGTTCAGGCGCAGGTTCTTGGCGTAGTTGCCGAATGCCAGGGAACTCCAGGCCGCGGCGGTGCTCTGCTCGTCCGGCGGCACCAGGGCGCGGTCGGCGAGTTGGAGGGTGACGCCGTCGAAATGCGGGAAGGCCGCGGTCATCTGCGATCGCCGCTCCGGAAAGTGATACGACATGGGTGTGGGCGCTTGCAGGCGCACCTGACTGTAGGCGATGGGGAACATCGCCACGATCGCCAGCGCACCGGCCGCCGCCGGCCCGCGGGTGCGGATCAGCCACACGAACGCGGCGGTCAGGGCGGCCACCGTCGCCACCGCGATCAGATGCCGGACCACCAGATGCCGTGCGGCACAGAACGATCGGATGAACAGCAGTCCGAGCAGCACCGCCGCCGCCACGCCACGGCGCCGGACCCCGAAACGTCCGTGGCGGCTCAGCCACAGGCACACCAGCACCAGCGAGCCGACCGCCAGCATGGGCAGGACCCGCGCGGGCCAGCGCAGCGGGCCGATCCGCCCGGGTCCGGCGGTCCACATCAGGAAGATGACCGCGAACAACACCGGTCCGGTGTACTCGCGCGCCGACCGCCGCACCGCACCCCAATCGATGAAGGCCAGCAACGGAATCAGGAACCAGGCGATGTAGACCATCGGGATCGGCTGCACGTATCCCCACCAGCCGGTGAACGCCGGAACCGTACTGGGCAGGCTGGCATTCAGCGACTCCGACCACGGCACGGTCAGGAAGTCCTCGGACAGAATGCGTTCGTTGCCACGCCAGGTTACCGGTGAGGACAGCATCCCCGGCAGATACGTCTCGAGCCCCACCGCCCCCGCGCAGGCCGCCACCGCCAGCAGCCGCAGCGCGGGCCGCCAGGTGCGCTGCCGCACCACCTCGCCGACCGCCACCGCGCCGATCATCAGCGCGGATTCGACTGCGGGAAAGACATATTGGACCGAGATGGCGAGGTAGAGGTACACGAAAACCGGTATCGGCCCGGTGGTCCAGCGCCGCTCGTCCGCCGGCGTGCGGGTGTACCGGATGGCGGAGGCCCACGCGTGCAGCATCCACGCGGTACCGGTCAGCGAGGTCGCCCAGCTGGCTTCGTCGAAGAACAGGAACCAGCCCGACAGCGGAAAGGCGATGGCCGCCAGCGCAGCCCACGATCCGCGCGCCCCGTAGGCGAGGCACACCCGGAACACGCCGAGCGCCGCGATGATCGAGAAGATCAGCTTCACGATAGTCACGTAGAGCGCAAGATTGTCCACCGTGGGCGCGAACCAGTCGACCAACAGCTGCGGCGGGTTGTAGAGGCCCGCCTCCTCCATGGAGTAGTTGCCCGACATCCATTCCCACGGCACCAGCGCCGGGAAGCGCCCGTCGTGCAGATGCCGTCCCAGCATCACCCACATCGGGGCGTACTGCGATTCGGTGTCATCGGTATAGAAGTGGCGGGGATTGGCCAGCAGCACCGACGCATACCCCGCGACCACGCCGATCACCGTGACCATTCCCCACCGGCACCCGTCGGTTCGCAGACGGAGTGCAACACGATTTCCCACGATTCGGAGACCCTACCCGACACAAGCAGTATGCAACAGTTGCTATGTGCGTGAGTTCGATTCCATCACGAAGCCCATGCCGCTGCACACGCGCACGGAGCAACCGGCAGGATAAGAGCAATCAGGCAGCGGCAGAACGTGCGGAGGTAGTGGTGGCGGCAAAGGACGCGGTGGCCGCGGAGTCGGTGGACGAGATCACCGATGCCCTGCTGGGCGCGTCGCGATTGCTCGTTGCGCTCTCGGCGCGCTCGCTGGCACTGGTCGACGACTCCATCACCATCCCGCAGTTCCGCACCCTGATGATCCTCTCGACCCGGGGGCCGTCGAAGGTCGTCACGCTGGCCACCGCACTGGATGTGCAGCCCTCGACCGCGGCCCGCATGGTGGACCGGCTCGTCGGCGCGGGACTGGTGGACCGCAAACCGAATCCGGACTCCCGCCGCGAGCTCATCATCGAATTGACCGGGCACGGACGCGAAGTCGTCGACGCGGTGACCGCGCACCGCCGCCGCGAGCTCGCCGCCGTCGTGGAGCAGATGCCCAAAGCCGACCGCTCCGGACTGATCCGCGCCTTGACGGCCTTCACCCGCGCCGGCGGCGAGACCCCGGCCGACCTCGATATCGACAGCTACCAACTCTGATCCGTCGGCGTGGCATTCTCTTCGGCCGCACGGAATCTCACCACGACGGGTAAGGGTCAGGCCGCGGCGTCGGCGAAGCTGTCGCCGATCCGCATGGGAACCACTGCGCTGCTGTCGATCTCGACCGCGATCGCCACATCGTCGCCGAATCCGATGGCGGCCAGCTCCCGCCCGGAGGCGCAGTCACCGATCAACGCGGGCACGTCGGGGATGCCCGAGTAACCAGCCCGTGCGGGCATCGACTCCGGCGACAAGGGCCCGGCTCCGTGCTCCGACAGTGCCGCGATGACCGCACCGGCGCCGAGCCACGGGCACGGTGGCGTTGCGCTCCGAGGGCGGGAGCGGAGCGGCCGAATTATGGCGGAAGCCAACGGATTCGGAGGCTCCCGCGGTCTGCGGGGTGCATCTGCAGTATGGTGCGGACGCGGCGCGGGAGGCGGTGGTGTCGTGGCATACGACGGTGTCGGTCACCGCACCGCGGGTGCGGTACGGCACGCCGGAGGGCGGGCTCGGCACCAGTGTGGCAGCGCGGACCCGCACCTACCGGGATGCCAAGTCCGGCATCGAGGTTCAGGTACACCACGCCCGGCTGACCGGGCTCACACCCGACACCACCTATATCTATGCCGCCGCACACGACGGCGCGACACCGGAGCTGGGTACCCTGCGCACCGCCCCGGCGGGCCGTGCGAAGTTCCGGTTCACCAGTTTCGGCGACCAGGGCACGCCAACTGTCGGCAAAACCGTTGCCGCCCCGCCCAATCCACTACTGAAGGGACTGCTCGTCGCACAGAGCGACAATCTCGGCACCCAGGTGGCCGGTGACATCACCGATGCGGTGGAGCGGATGGAACCCCTGTTCAACCTCGTCAACGGCGATCTCTGCTACGCCGCCCTGGCGCAGGACCGGGTGCGGACCTGGAACGACTGGTTCACCAGCAATGGCCGCTCCGCACGGAATCGGCCGTGGATGCCCGCGCCCGGCAATCACGAGAACGAGCTCGGCAACGGCCCGATCGGATACGACGCCTTCCGAACCTATTTCACCGTCCCCGATTCCGGCGCCGAGGAGCAGTTCACCGGCCTCTGGTACGCCTTCACCGTCGCCGGCGCACGCATCATCGCCCTGGCCAATGACGACGTCTGCTATCAGGACGGCGGCGACACCTATGTGCGCGGCTATTCCTCGGGCGCCCAGCAACGCTGGCTCGAGGAGCAATTGCGCAGCGCCCGCGCCGATCGCGAGATCGACTGGGTCATCGTGGTGATGCACCAGACCGCCTTCTCAACCGCCATCTCCGACTTCAACGGCGCCGATCTCGGCATCCGCGAGAGCTGGCTGCCCCTCTTCGATCGATACCAGGTCGACCTGGTGCTCTGCGGGCACGAACACCACTACGAACGCACCTATCCCGTGCGCGGCACCAGCGGGCCGGGCGCACTCACCCCGGTCCCCACCGACACCGGCCACGGCCCGTACGACACCTCGAAGGGCACCGTGCACCTGGTGATCGGCGGTGGCGGCACCTCGGCCCCCAGCACCGGCATGCTCTCGCCCGACCCGCACTGCAATGTCATCACCGGTCTCGGCGAGGTCGGCCCGCTGCTGGGGAAACGCCTGCCCACCACGGTCCCCGAGCCCGCGCCCTGGTCCGCCTTCCGGGATATGACCAATCCCTACGGCTTCTGCTGCTTCGACGTCGACCCCGGCAGTCCCGGCGGACATACGACCATCACCGCCACCTACTACGCCCTGGTGGGTCCCCGCAGCGAACCCACCCCGGTCGACACCTTCACCCTCACCCGACCCCGTCCCTGATCAGGAACCGGGATTCGAGCGCAGGTCCGGTGACGGCTCCCCAATCCTGTTCTGGCTCAGCGCGTGCGGTTGCGGGGCCCGAGCTGGTCGCGGAATTGGCCCGGGGTGAGCCCGGTTTCCTCGCGGAACGCCCGGTAGAAGTGGCGGTCCGTCGCGAAACCGGACGCGGCGGCGACGGCGGCCAGGGATCGGGAGGGGTCGGCGCGGATGAGGCGGCGGGCATGGGCGATCCGGGTGCGGCGGACGATCCCGCCCGGCTCGCCGAAGCCCTCGCAGACCCGGTACAGCGTGCGCCGCGAGATCAGGCAGGCATGCGCGATCTCGTCGACCGTGAGGTCCGAGTTCGTGAAGTTCTTGCGGATGTAGGCCAGCACCTGCTGCCGCGTGTAGAGCGAATCCGATGGGCCGGACGAACTTTCGCCGTTCGCCAGCAGCAACG
Organism: Nocardia sp. NPDC059154; assembly: GCF_042755705.1. Classification (NCBI taxonomy): domain Bacteria; kingdom Bacillati; phylum Actinomycetota; class Actinomycetes; order Mycobacteriales; family Nocardiaceae; genus Nocardia; species Nocardia sp. NPDC059154. The sequence continues at coordinate 78,522 of NZ_JBHZCS010000029.1, read as the reverse complement.
CCGACGCCATCATGCCGGCGGCGTCGCTGCCGAAGACGGTGACCGCACGCGCGATGTCGTCGGGCGGTAGCTCGGCCAGATTGCGGAAGAAGCCGGCGACCACGCCCAGCGCCCCCGTGGCGGGGACGGCGGTGGCGGTGGGTAGCTGGTCGCGGGTGAGGCCGGAGTGCTCGAGCACCAGCTGCAGCGGGGCGCGTACCAGCGTCGACAGGCAATTGTCGGTGGTGCGGCTCTCCAGCGGCACGCCGCTGTCGAAGAACGAGATGGTGCCGGGCTTGCATTCGGCCGTCTGGCCATGCTGCTCGGTCCAATTCGTTCCTTCGAGCACGATATTCACCAGTAAGAACTCACCGGTCGACTGCGCCACCATCTTTTTTGTCCGCAATGCCCGTTGCGCACTGGCCTGCATGCGCGACACCGCGAATCCGTCGAATTGAGTTGTGGCGACTTGTCCGTGCCAGTGACCTGTGCGCAATGGCTCGATCACCGACGGTGCGACCGCATCCGCCATCAGGGCTTCCCACTGCTCGAACGCCTGACGTGGCGAAAGGGTCGAGGACGACGAGATCTCGACAGCGCCGAAAACGGCTTGCTCCACGTCGGTAATCTTCCCACCACATATCCCTCAGCAACCACGTTTCGAACGAGTTCCGTCCGTGGTTGGTGACCAAGGTCCCCACCATGGCCTCACCGCAGCGGTGAACCGCTCATGAGCAGGGCGGTCAATGTATACAGACGCTCGATTCTAAGCGGCGATCCGAGATCTTTGTAGTGCCACAATGGAGTTCGCGTCGAATCGGCCGTCGCGGCGTCATAGCAATCGGCAAGGAAAATGTGAGACCGGCGCAATGCACGGGCCACCGAACGCTCGGCCGACGGGTTCGCACAGACGCACAGCGCGTGCACCGCGCAGGCCGTCTCCTCCGTGGTGGGATGCCATACGCCCCAGGATCCGCCCGGCCGCTGGGTCGCGAGCAACCAAGCGATCGCCCGGGCTACCGCCAGCAAGGCATCGGCGGAGAACTCCGATTCGATCGCGCGAACCAGCGCCATGGCCGCGGCGGCGGTCGGCGGATACGGAGAGGCGACCGTTCGGTCGTCCCAATGACCGTCCAGTTCTTGCGTTTCGACGAGCAGGCGCACCGCGGCGACCTGTCTGTCACGGTACGAATCGCATCCCGCCCGCCTCGCCACCGTGGTCAGTGCCTCGAGGAGATGGGCGGTGACCAGTGGCGATGCCGCGCCGGAAAAACGCAGCAGGCAGCGGGGATCCACCGGATCGTCCCAGGAGTTCAAGGTGAAGACGGCCTTCGCCGTGTCGTCCGCGTCCGGGGGCAGGCCGGGGGCGAACGCCATGCCCTCCGCGCCGAGGGCCGACCGCAGAGAGGTGGTCAGCGATGCGGTGAATCCGGGCGGCAACGGGAAGCCGAGGCGTGCGAAAAGTGCTGCCGCCGTCGCTCGTTCGAAATTGACCGCGGGCGCGAGCACCGGCCACAGGCCCTGTCGGCGGATGCCCTCGCGGCAGAGATACCGCTCGGCTCCGGCGAATTCGGCGCCGCGCCACCCGAGGGCCGTCGCGGTCAGCACCGGCGAGCACGCGACCGCACCGTCATGGGCGTGCGGGTCGACCGTCCAGCCCCGAGGCGGGGCCTCGAGCAGTTCGAGGGGGACATCGCGCCAGGCGGCACGATCACCGGCCGCGGCGCGGGCCCGCAGGCGTGCCCAGTGTTCGGCATTGGCCTGCTGGAACATTCGGGCCACGCGCAGGGGCGAGCGGTAGTGATCGTCGGCATCGGACACCTTCGCGAGTCGTTCCAGCAGTGCCGGAATCGTGCACTCGATCGCCTCGAGACTGGGCAGTCGTTCTGGAAGAAAGACTTCCGGATCCGCGAAGAGGAACTCGCTCCCGCGCCGCGCCGCGCCGCGCACCCACTCACGATCGATCGGCCCGTCCGCGGCGAGCCCCCGCAGCGCGCACACCACCGCCAGCGTGGGCAGCACCCGATACCGCCCCGGGGCGTGCGGACTCCCCCAGCTGCCGTCGCCGTTCTGGGTGCGCGCCAACGCATTCAGCCCCAGCCGCGCCGACGTCGCGGGCAGCACTCGGGGTGTTTGCCACAGCCGTCCGACCACGCCGGCCGTGGTGTAGGGCGACCCACTGATCATGCCGTCGGGGTCCTCGTCGACGACCCTGATCAACTGCCACAACGACATCAGGGCGTGCTTGCGGACCGCGGCGGTGGATTCCTCGTACACGATGACTCGCAGGGGTTTGCGGACCAGACGGGAACCCCTTCACCGTACCTCCGGCAGTGGTTGCGCGGCCGTCCGCGGTCCCGGCGAAATTGGTTGCCGCTCTGCGGATCTTGCGAATCCGCGAATATCTGCCCGAAATGTCGGTTACGCTGAGCGCCGGAGGGATCCCGCCTCCACCCGAGTGAACCCAGGTGTTACCGATGAACGAACACGACTTGCGGCACCTGGAGATCCCGCTTCCGTTCCTGCCACAGCGGCATTCGATGAGCGACCGAGCGCAGGAAAGAGTTCAGATCTGGGCACAGCGTTTCGGATTGCTCCAGGACCGGGCGGCGGCCCGCAAGTTCGAATCGCTCGGCTACGCGCGTTTTTCGGCGTATTGGTGCCCCACCTCGTCTTTCGCGGACATGCTCCTGGTCGCCGAATGGATCACCGTATTCTTCGTGTTCGACGATCTGCAGGATCTGGCCATCACCACGGGCCGGCTCGACGACTACGACCGCCTCCGGCACGCCGCATTGCAGGTGGTGCACGAGCGCGGGGTCGCGGGTCCGGTGCCACCCGTCATCGCAGCTCTGTCCAATCTCTGCACCCGCACCTTCCCGCGCAATTCCGAGGCCTGGGCGCGCCGATTCGCATTGAATCTGGAATTGTGGTTGGTCGGTCACGCGCGCGAGAATGCATTTCGTCAGGCGGGCAAGTCGCCGAGTCCGGAAGAATATCCGCGACTGCGCCGGGACGCGTGCACGGTTTTGCCGACCGTGGATTTGGCGGAGGTGATCGAGCACACCGAAATTCCCGATGCCCTGTATTACGGTCCCGCGTATCAGGAGATAATCGCCACCACCGCCGATATCATGTGCCTGATCAATGATCTGCATTCGCTGGCAATCGAAACCGATTCCGAGGACACCATCAATCTGGTGACGACTCTGCAGCATCATCTGGGAATGGAACTGCCGCAGGCGGTCACGGAAGTCCGCCGTGCGATAGACATCCGGATCGCCGACAATCAGGCCGCGGCCCAGGCAATTACGGCAGAAATGGATGCGCTGCGGCTGCCGCCGAGAATCCGCAATGGCGTCCGCCGCTGCATTCGCGACTGCCAGTCCGCCATAGCCGGAATGGAACTGTGGGATCGCACCGACACGGTGCGATTCACCCCGGACACGGATCTGCGTGATGCCCGGAACATCGACTACGGCAACGGTTTCCTCGATCGGGTGTGATCGCCGGAGTCCGCGCTAGGAGGATTCGCGGAGGGTGTAGCCGACACCGCGCACGGTGTGGATGAGCGGCGGGTGGCCGGTGTCGATCTTGCGGCGCAGCTGGCTGACGAAGGTCTCCACCACCCGGTCGGCGCGGCCCTCCTCGGCCTGCCAGACGCGATCGAGGATCTGGCGCTTGCTCACCACCTTGCCCGCATTGAGCATCAGGTAGTGCAGCAGCTTGAATTCGGTGGCAGACAGCCAGATCTGTTCACCGGCGCGGAACACCAGGTGGGTGCCGGCGTCGAGTTCCAGGTCGGTGAAGCGCAGCCGGCCGGGTCCGTCCTCGTCGCCGGGCCGGGTCCGGCGCAGGATCGCGTGCAACCGCAGGACCACCTCTTCGAGGCTGAAGGGCTTGCTCACATAGTCGTCGCCGCCGGCGCTGAGTCCGGCGATGCGGTCCTCGACGGCGTCGCGGGCGGTCAGGAAGAGCACCGGCACCTCGCTGCCGGCCGCGCGCAGCCGCCGGGCGACGGTGAATCCGTCCAGGTCCGGCAGCATGACATCGAGGACCATGACATCGGGTCGCCGCCGGGTCGCCGCCTCCAGCGCGCCGCGCCCGGTGTCGGCCGAGCACACCTCGAACCCGCTCAGCCGCAGCGCGGAACAGAGCAGGTCCAGAATGTAGGGCTCATCGTCGACGACCAGCACGGTCGCCGCCCCCGCCGGGGCGCGATCGCTCACCCTCGCCACCCTATGCGCACCCGCGTCCCGCACCGATTCATACCGGTCATCCTGGTTGCGGCCACCACCGCTCCAGCTCGGCGTCAGCTGGGCGTTTCCTGTGAACCCCGGCCGATGGCGCCGGGCGTGTCCGATATCGGGAACACGATCCGGAACGTGGTGCCGGAGCCCGCACCCGTGAGCAGCTGGATCCGTGCGCCGTGCGCGGTCAGCGCGGCCGCGACGATCGCCAGGCCGAGGCCGGAACCACCGGCGCGCGAACGGGATTCGTCCACCCGGTAGAAGCGGTCGAACACGTGCTCGGCCTTCTCCAGCGGGATGCCGGGCCCGGTGTCCGACACCTCGGCGATCACGGCCGCAGCGCCCGCGGGCAGTTCCGCCCCGGCCGCCGCGACCACCCCGGTGCCGCGCGGCTCGACATCGGCCGTCCCGGTCCGGGGCAACTCCGCCCGTCCGCCCGCGGTCTCGGCGGTCACCACGCCCCACCGGATCCGGACATCGATCTCCGCCGCGGCGGGGGTGTGCACGAGCGCGTTGCCGACCAGGTTGGTCAGCACCTGACGGAGCCGGTGCTCGTCGCCGACGAGGTGGACGGGTTCGTCCGGAAGACGAAGCCGCACAACGCGTTCCGGCTTCCGTACCTGCGCGTCCCGCACCACCTCGTCGGCGACGGTGGACAGATTCACGTCGGTCAGATCCAGCGGGCGCTGTTCATCGAGCCGCGCGAGTAGGAGCAGATCGTCGACGAGAACCCCCATGCGTGCGGCCTCGTCCTCGATGCGCCGCATCATGGTGGCGACCTGGGCCGGGTCCGCGCCGCCGCCCATTCGGTACAGCTCGGCGTACCCGCGGATCGAGGTCAGCGGAGTGCGCAGTTCGTGCGAGGCGTCGGCGACGAAGAGCCGCATGCGCGACTCGGATTCCTCGAGCCGGCGCATGGTGGTGGACAACCGCTCGAGCATCACATTGAACGCGGTCCCCAGGCGCCCGACCTCGGTATGGGTGTCCGCGTGTTCGACTCGGCGATCCAGATCACCGGCCGCGATCGCCTCGGCCGTGTGCTCGATCCGCGACAGCGGCAGCAATCCGACGCGCACCAGCCAGGCCGCCACGCCGCCCAGCACCAGGATGAGTCCCGCGCCCGCGATCAGTTCGATGGTCCGCAGCTCACGGGCCGTCGCGTAATAGCCGTCCAGCGGCATGACGACCGCCGCCGTCCCGCCGTCCGGCTGGTCTTCGTTGGGCGGTTGCGCGACCGTGCGCACCCGCCACGGTGTCCCGTGCGCGTCGTCGACCTCGAAAATCTTGCTCCCGCGCGCCTGGACCGCAGACCTGTCCATCGCGGGCAGGGCCAGATCGTTCGCGCCGACCCCGATCTGCCCGACCGGCTGCCCCGCGCTGTCGAAGAACTGGATCTGGAACGTCGACGGCAATCCCTGGACCGTCGAGGTTGGCCGCGGCGGCGGCGGAGGCGGATGGCTCTGGGCGGCCATATCCACCGCCACCGAATTCAACTGCCCATCGATCCGCGCCAGTTCCGACCGACCCAGCGCCGCCACGCTCAGCACCCCGAACGCCGTCAGCCCCACCACCGCGATCGCCACGACCGCCACCAGCAGCCGCGTCCGCAGGGTCCACCGCCGCAGACCCCGCGCCCACCGCGCCGCACCACCCCCTCCGGTCGCCGCGCGGGCCGGCAGATCACTCACGCCACCCACCTAAACACAGCCCCGCCCCTCCCCCGCGGATCCCCGCACCACCACGCCGGTCCGCCCATCCCGCATCCTCCGGCTCCCTGACCAACCCGAACTCCTTCCACCGCCCCGCAACCGCCGAACCGCCCCGACCGTATCCGCCCAACCTCTGGCCAACTCGAGAACCACCGCTCCGGCTGCGGCCAGGACTCCGGGCACAGCGGAGGCGCAGGGTGCTCACGCGGCATTGCCAGCTGGTTCCCAGGTTCGCGCCACATTCCCCCGAGGGCGGTCGATCAGGATCGGCTGCGAGAACCGCGCCGGAGCAACGGCATCGCGGTGAATGAAGGGACGTGGAGATGACATCGACGACGCAGCGGCCGGGGGTGGCCGGGGCGCACCGGCTGACCGAGCGCAGCGGATCGGATCGTGAGAACTGGTTCGGGCGAGCGTTTTTCGGGCCTCCGGAGCAACCGCGGTGGGCACGGCCAGGTCTGCTCGGTCTGCTGGCCGTGACCACGGTGCTGTATCTGTGGGACCTCACGAACTCGGGGTGGGCCAACGAGTACTACTCGGCGGCCGCGCAGGCCGGGTCGCAGAGCTGGAAGGCGTTGCTGTTCGGGTCGTTCGACGCGGGCAATGCCATCACCGTGGACAAGCCGCCGGCGGCGCTGTGGGTGCTGGGGTTGTCCGGCAGACTGCTCGGCTTCTCCCAGTGGTCGGTCCTGGTGCCGCAGGCGCTGATGGGTGTCGCCTCGACCGGGCTGCTGGTCGCGACCGTGCGCCGGCTCAGCGGGCCGGGCGCGGGGCTGGTGGCCGGGGCGATCGCCGCGCTGACCCCGGTGGCCGTGCTGATCTTCCGATTCAACAATCCGGACGCGCTGTTGGTCCTGCTGCTGGTCGCGGCCGCCTACTGCACGGTCCGCGCGATCACGGCCACCGGGGACCGTCTGCTCTCCGCGCCGACGCTCTGGCTGGTATCGGCCGGTGTCGCAGTCGGTTTCGGCTTCCTCACCAAGATGATGCAGGCGTTCCTCATCCTACCCGGACTCGCCCTGGCGTATCTGATCGCGGCCAACGCGCCACTGCGCCAGCGGATCTGGAGCCTGATCCTGGCCGGCGTCGCCGTGGTGGTCTCGGCGGGCTGGTACATCGCGCTGGTGGAGCTGTGGCCGGCGGATTCGCGGCCGTATATCGGCGGTTCCACCACCAACAGCCTCTGGCAGCTGGCGGTCGACTACAACGGCCTGGGCCGGATCTTCGGCGGCCACGGCAATCCGGGCTCCGGCGGCGGGGGCGAGGCCGAGCTACCCGAAGGCCTGCACGGCTTCCCCGGTTTCAGTGGGTCACCCGGCATCACCCGGGTCTTCAATTCCCAGATGGGCAGCGAGATCTCGTGGCTGCTGCCCGCCGCGCTCATCGGACTCGTCGCCGGACTCTGGCTGACCCGCCGCGCCCCGCGCACGGACCGCACGCGGGCGGCCTTCGTCGTGTGGGGCGGCTGGCTCGTGGTCACTGGCCTGACCTTCTCCTACATGAGCGGCACCGTGCACCCCTACTACACCGTCGCCCTGGCCCCGGCCATCGGCGCGCTGGTTGCCCTGGCGGTGCGTGAATTGTGGTCCCGTGCAGCGCATCCCGCCGCGCGGCTGACCCTCGTGACCATGGCCGTCGTGACCGGCGCCTGGTCATTCGCCCTGCTGGACCGGACGCCCGCCTGGCTGCCGTGGCTGCGCTGGACGGTCCTGGCCGGCTCGATCCTGGTCGCCATCGGCTTGATCGCGGTCTCGCGACAGTCCCGCCGCTTCGCAGTCGCCCTCGCGACCGCAGGCCTGCTGTTCGGGCTCGGCGGTACGGGAGCCTGGGCCGTCGCCACCGCGGGCCAGTCCCACAGCGGCGGCAATCCGAACTCCGGACCCACCAGTCAGGCGTTCGGACCGATGCCTTCGGGCAACCCCGGCAGCAGTCCAGAATCGGGCGGCGATACCCCCGGCCGGCAACCGGGCGGTGCGTCCGACTCGCAGCCGGAGGGCACGTCCGACCAACGGCCCGAGGGATTTTCGAGCGACGGCGGCACGCCGACCTCGCCGGGCGGCCGTGGCCCCGGTGCCGACTTCTCGAACAATGCCGAACTTGTCACCCTGCTCGAGCACACCGAGAGTCGCTGGTCCGCCGCTACCGTGGGCGCGGGCTCCGCAGCTACGCTCGCCCTGCAATCCGGCCGGTCGGTCATGGCCATCGGTGGCTTCACCGGCGGCGACACCTCTCCCACGCTCGAGCAGTTCCAGCACTATGTGTCAGCCGGTCAGGTCCGGTACTTCCTGGCGGGCTTCGGCATGGGCGGTTCGAACTCTTCGTCCGCCCAGATCACCGAGTGGGTGAAGTCCCACTTCGCCACCGTCACCGTGGGCGGAACCACCGTCTGCGACCTGTCCCAGCCGGTGAGTGCGTGACCCACGAACGGCTGCGCACGCCGCCTGGGCGACCTCCCAGGGCCTGGCGCTCGTACGGTCACCGCGGACCATGCCGGCGTATTGGCTGGAGCTGAACCGGATCTCCGGCGACACGGACCGGATGCTGCGCGCGCTGTACACCCGCTGCTTCGCGATGGACTGCCCCGCCGAGGCGGCGGCACTGTGCGAGGTGGGTACCGAAATCGCCGACGTCGTCCGGCTTTTGGCCATCTCGGCCCGCACCATGCAGGGCGTGATCGACCGCTGGACCCAGCCACAGGGGGTGCAATCGAACCGATCGGACCGGCGGTCAGATCAGCGCCTTGTGCCGGTGTATGCGCCGGCGCACGTCGGCCATCATGGTGCGGGTGCCCATGGTGCGCAGGAACTTCGGGATGAAGCGGTTGACGAAGCCGACGAACAGGAACAGGTGCTCGAAGCGGCGTTGGTCGGCGGCCGTCCACTGCACACCGAGTTGCTCGCGGAAGTACGGCGGCAGGTAGCCGACGGTCAGGAAGCGCAGCAGTCCACCGAAGACGACCCGGAAATACCAGTGGATCATGCGGAGGTGCAGTAGGTCCTCGATGAAGCGGCGGATCCTGTCGTCGGCGGCCACCTGACGGCACGCCTCGACCCAGTATTCGTCGAACTCGGCGCGGGTCCCCGGCCACATCTCCTCGGTCACCTGCAGCGTGGTGCCCAGCGGCGCGGCGGTGGAGTAGAACGCCTCCGCCTGTTCGGGACTCATCCGGCCGTTGAGCAGCTGGTAGGAGTCCTCGAACCCGATGTAGAGGCAGGCCGCGACCCACATCTGCAGGTCGCGGTCGAAGGCGTTGTACTTCACCGCGGCACCGGGTTCCGACTTCACCTGGCGGTGCGCCACATTGACCGCCTCCCGGAAGGCGATCTTCTCCTCGGGCGTGCCCAGGATGGCCACCGCCAGATAGGAGGCCGTGGTGCGCAACCGCTTCCAGGGATGCACCATGAGCGCGCCGGATTCCACCCTGCTGTCGGCCACCCCGTGGCCGACGCCGGGTCGCGCCATCTGCATGGCGACATTCGCGGCGGCCCCCGAGAACTGCCAGAAGTCCATCGCGTCTTCGAGTTTCGGCGGCCGCTTGGTGTCCGGGCGGTGCACGCCCGGGATGTGGATGCGCGTCTGCTCCAGGGTCAGGGTCGCCGCGCCCCCGGTCGCCGGTGCGGACGTCACCGAGATCCGCCGGACCCGGGGTCTGCCCCGGTCCCCTGTCGGATCCGGATTCGACTGTGCCTCATCATCATTCCAGCCGGACGGCTGCGCTGCCCCGGTCGTCATATGGGTTCCCTCTCTCCGTGGCGGTCACGGCGTACCCGACCCCTGCCTGCATCGGACACTCCTCGTCGAACCTGCGCCGAGCACCCCGGCACGGCTGCTATGTTACTGATCATTCTCGTTCCCGGGCAGTCATTCGATGCAGGAATCTGAAATAACTTAGAACCTCATCCGCAGCAGTAATGAGCTGATACTTGCGTTACTACAGTGCATATTTACCGGAAAAGATCATCTGAACCGCTTCCACATCTGAGAATTGTTAGTAACATATGCTGCCGCGGGCAGCTCTCGCGAAGCGGCCCGGGGGCGCACCGGCAGCGGGGACAGCGCGGCACCGGCAATGAGGCACGCACCGCGCCCGAGGCCGACAGGGAAGTGAAAGGACATACGCGACATGCTGAAACGATTGGATCGGCTACTCAGCTACGAGATGAAGGTGTCGGAGTTCCTGGGGACCCTCATCATTCTCGGCATCCCCTACGGGCTGGTCGGGGTGATCTGGACCCTGACCCACACCTCGCATCTGAAGCAGCTGCACGGCATCGACGTGATCATCTCGTTCCTGGGATCCATCGTGTGCTGGCCCGTGCTCACCTTCTCGAACGTGTGCATGACGTAGATGATGGCCCTGGTCTGGCTCATCGACATCCTGGTGATCGGCATCAAGATCCTCGGTGGGCGTACGGAAGTCAATCCCGTGCTGCGTTTCGGGCTGTGGGTGGCCGTGCTGTGCACCATGGCCGCTGGCCTCTCGGTGGCCGGGTATCTACTGGTCCTGTTGCAGCGCTATCTCGAGGACAGGGCCTGATGACGACACTCGAAAACCCTTCCGCCGCAGCGGATGCCGAATCCACCGAGCTCGAGCTGATCGGTGAGAGCGTGCGTGGGCTGTGGCGGCGGCATCCGCAGCGTTCGCTGGAAACCCTTGGGCGACAGGTCGATCTGGGCCGCGACGCGCTGCGGCAGCTGGTGGTGTCGATCCTGCGCCGGCGGTTCCCGTATCAGGAGTTCATCAAACAGTGTGCGTTCATGACCAGCGTGTCGGCCGCGCCGACGGTGCTGGTGGCCATTCCGATCTCGGTGGTGGTGTCGATTCAGCTGGGCGCGCTGGTCAACCAGGTCGGCGCAACCACGTTCATCGGCGCGGTGGCCGGGCTCGGCATCATCCGCCAGGGCGCACCGCTGGTCACCTCGCTGATGATCGCGGGCGCGGTCGGGTCGGCCATCACCGCCGACCTGGGCTCGCGGACCATTCGCGAGGAGATCGACGCCATGATGGTCATGGGCGTGGACCCGGTCCGGCGGCTGGTCGCGCCGCGCATCGCGGCCGCGGTGCTGGTGAGCATGCTGCTGTGCGGGTTCATCGTCTTCGTCGGCTTCGCCACCGCCTACATGTTCAACGTCTACGCCCAGTCGGGGACGCCGGGCTCGTTCATCGGCTCGTTCGCGTCCTTCGCGGTGGCCGATGATCTGGTCATCGCGGTGCTGAAGGCGGCCGTCTTCGGCCTGCTGACCGCCGTGATCGCCTGCGATATCGGCCTGCACGCGCACGGCGGCCCCGGCGGGGTGGCCAATGCGGTGAACTCGGCGGTGGTGAGCTCGGCGCTCATGCTGTTCGCCACCAATATCGTGCTCACCCAGCTCTACAACACGCTACTGCCGTCGAAGGTGGTGTGAGGTGGGCACGACCTACACTCCCCCGGCGCTCAAACCCGTGCGGATGGCCACGAATGTGGTGTCCGTTCCGGTGCGGGCCAATCAGCGCCTCGGCCACCAGGTCATCACCTTCTTCCAGGCCGTGCTCGCGATTCCGTTCGCGCTCAGGCACTATCGCCAGGAGGTGCTGCGCCTGACCGCGGACATCGGCTGGGGCAACGGCTCCCTGGTGGTGGGCGGCGGCACCATCGGCGTGGTGGTGGCGCTGTGCGGCTTCGGCGGCATCACCGTCGGCATGGAGTCGTTCACGGCGCTGAACCTGCTCACCATGTCGCCGCTCACCGGCGCCATCTCCGGTTTCGCCACCACCCGCGAGATCGCGCCGGTCATCGCCACCCTGGCGTTCGCCATTCAGGCCGGGTGCCGGTTCACCGCGCAGCTGGGCGCCATGCGCATCTCCGAGGAGATCGACGCGCTGGAATCCCTTGCCATCCGGCCGCTTCCGTATCTGATCAGCACCCGCATGATCGCCTCCACGCTGACCATCATCCCGCTCTACAGCGTGGGCCTGGCGGTGGCGTACCTGGCGACCAAGCTGTCGGTGCTGTTCCTGGGCGGCACCACCGCCGGCACCTACGACCACTACTTCTTCCAGTTCCTGCTGGGACCGGACGTGTTCTGGTCGCTGCTCAAGGTCATGGTCTTCGTGATGATCTCGACGTTCATCCAGTGCTACTACGGCTTCGTCGCCACCGGCGGGCCGGAGGGCGTCGGGGTGGCGGCCGGGCAGGCCATCAAGATGGTCATCGTCGTCATGGTCTTCGTCAATCTCTTTCTGACCCTTGCGATCTGGGGTATCGACCCCGGCTTCCGCATCTCGGGATAGGTGTTTCGATGATTCTCGATCCCAGCGGGCGGGGTCCCACGGCCCGGCAGCTCACGCTGGCCGGACTCGCCCTGATCGCCACCGTATCGCTGCTGCTGTATCTGCTGGCGATGCGTTACAACGGCCGCTTCGAGGCCAAGGTGGCGGTCACCGCCGAACTCACCAGCACCGGCGACGGGCTGCCCGACCACGCCGACGTGAAATTCCGCGGCATGGTCGTCGGCCGCGTCGAGGAGGTGTCGGTGGTGGCCAAGGGTGAGCGGCAGCGGGCCGCGCTGGCGCTGAAACCGCAAGTGGCGGGCATGATTCCGGCGACCGTGGCGGCGCGGGTCATTCCCGACAACCTGTTCGGGGTGACCGCCGTCGAGCTGGTCGACACCACGCCCACCGGGGACACCCTGCGGGCGGGCGCGACCATTCCCGAGGACGCCAGCAGCGCGACCGTGCAGCTGCAGACCACGCTCAATGTGCTGCGCACGGTGCTGACCAACATTCAGCCGGAGAAGCTGGGCCGCGTGCTGTCCACGCTGTCCGCGGCGCTGGATCCGTCGGCGCGCGTGCCCGGTTCCACCGTGGAGCGGCTCGATCACTGGATCACCGAGGTGCGCGGCATCGAGGGCATCGGGGATCTGCTGGGCAATCTCGGTCGCGCGGCCACCGCCCTGAGCGAGTCGGCCCCGGATCTGGTGGGGACACTGGCGAAGTCGGTGACCACCGCGCGCACCCTCACCGAGCAGCGCGCGGCGCTCATGGACCTGCTCACCAGCGGCGGCACCGCCGTGGACACGGTGAACGGGCTCTTCGCCCGCAATCCCGACTCCGGCAAGTTCCTGGTGTCGGGCCTCGACCAGCTGTTCGGCAGCCTGGCCCAGGACCCGCAGGCGATTCCGACCGCCATCGCCAATCTCGATACGGCGCTGCAGCGTCTGCAGGGCACGTTCACCTTCGGCCCGAAGAAGCAGATGGTCTGGCGGATGGACGTGACCTTCACGCCGTTCCAGCAATACAGCGCGGCGGACTGCCCGCACTACGGTGACCTCGCCGGGCCCCGCTGCGGCGGTGCGACCGTGCCGGAAACCGCTCCCGCACAGGAGTTTCCGCGGCAGCTCATACCCAAGCGACTCGAGGCCGCGGGGCCCGCGCCCGTCGAGGCCACCCAGCCGGCGGCACCCGGCCTGCCCGCGATGCCGGGCCTGCCCGCGATTCCCGGTCTACCGGCGATCCCGGGGCTCACCGCACCGGCCGCGGCCACCGAGACGAATCCGGCCGCGGCCCAGCCCGCCGGGCTGCGCGGCACCGACGCCATCGCCGCCCTGGTCGGCGGAAGGCCCAATGCCGCACAGGTCCTGCTGCTCACACCCATTCTGGCCGGTGGATCCCTGGTTCCCGCCGAGACCGGAGGCGCCTCGTGAAATCCGGAAAAGCCCTGGCGGGATTCAGCCTTTTCGCCGTGGTGGCGATCGTGCTGACCTACACCATGTGGTCCACGCTGCAGCGCTCGGTGCCCGGCCGCACACACGACTACTCCGCCGTGTTCTCCGATGTCCTCGGGCTGCGGATCGGCGACGACATCCGCATGGCGGGGGTGCGCGTCGGCCGGGTCGACAAGATCGAGTTCACCGACGGCTACCGCGCCCGGGTCGGCTTCCGCATCGAGGACGACCAGCATCCGACCACCACGACCAAGGCGCTGGTGCGGTACCAGAACCTCATCGGGCAGCGCTATATCGCGCTGATGCCCGGCAAGGACGCCGGTGAGCCGATGGCGCCGGGCGGGCAGATCCCGATCGAGCGCACCGAACCCTCCTTCGATGTCTCCTCGCTGCTGTCCGGTTTCGAGCCGCTGTTCAGCGTGCTGCAACCGGATCAGGTGAATTCGCTGTCGGAGACCCTGATTCAGGCCCTGCAGGGCAATGGCGTCTCGCTGAGCGCGCTGGTGACCCAGTCCGCACAGCTGGCCAGTACGTTCGGCCAGCGCGACGAGATTCTCGGACAGGTGGTCGGCAATCTCAGCAGCGTCATCTCCGGGCTGGCCCACCGCAGCAACGAGCTGGAAACGCTGATCACCCAGGCGCGGGCACTCACCGAGGCGCTGTACACGCAGGGCTCCACGCTGAAGTCGTCGGTGGAACGCGTTGCGACGGCGACGAATTCGCTGGTGAACGTGCTCGCCCAGGTGAAGCCCGGCGCGGCCGAGGCCCAGACCGACGCCTCCGCCGGTGTCGCCCTGCTGCTGCTCAACGGCGCCTCACTGGACAAGGCGGCCGTCGAACTGCCCGACATGCTCAATGGCGTCGCGCGTTTCAGCAGCTACGGCGCGTACGGCAATGCCTACCTGTGCAGCCTCGACGTCTCGCTGTGGGGCGTGCTGCTCCCGCCCGGTCTGTTCGATCAGATCGGCGGCCAATCCCATTCGGAGGTGTGCCGATGAGGAGGCCACGCGTTCCGGCGCTGCGCCGGCCCTCGATCCGCTATCCCGGCTTCCTGCGCAACCGCTATCTGCGGCTGGGTCTGCTCGCCTCGGCGTTCGTGGCGCTGCTGCTGGTCGGCTCCACCCTGATCGAGCAGGCGCAGCTGGGCGACAAGACGATTCACGCCGAGTTCGCCCAGGCCGCCGGGTTGCGGCCGGGCGCGACCGTGGACGTGTCGGGCATCGAGGTCGGTCAGGTCAGCGCGGTCGAGCTCGACAACGGCAAGGTGGTGGTGGACATGCGGGTGCACCGCGACATCCGACTCGGCGACGAGGCGCGCGCGGCCATCAAGATGTCGACGATCCTGGGCCGGTTGCACGTGGATCTGACGCCCGGCGCCGGCCGGGCCCTGCCCGGCGACCGGATCAAGCTCGACCACACCTCGGTGCCCTACAACCTGGGCAAGGTCATCCAGGATCCGCAGTACAAGAACAGCTTCGAGCGCCTCGAGAAGCTGGATCCGCAGAAGCTGCGGCAGGCGCTGGATCTGGTGGATCAGCAGATGGGCAATTCCCCCGAGCTGACCGTGCAGGCACTCGACAGTGTGGGCGCGCTGGCGAAGGTGATCAATGACCGCCGCGACGAGGTGGACACCCTGCTGAAGAGCATGGACACCGTCTCGCAGCTGACCGCCGACAACCAGAACAGCGTGCTGTTGCTGCTCACCCGCGGGGAGGCCATCGGCAGCGCGGTGCAGCAGCGCCAGACGCTGCTGAAGCAGCTGCTGGACAATGTGGCGTCGCTGTCGAAGCTGTTGCAGCAGATGGGGTTGGAGAACAACAACCAGCTCGGCCCGCTCATCACCGACCTGAACACCATGTCGGAGGGCCTGGAGAAGAACAAGGGCAACCTCGACCGGCTGTACCAGATCATGCCGGTGACCTTGCGGCAGTTCAACAATGTGCTCGGCGACGGCCCGTACGGAAATGTGTACGCGCCGTGGCTGTTCCCGGACAACTGACTGTGCTTCGCGCAGGCCGTGCAGGGGTGCAAGTGATGACACTTCGCGGACGAATGAAGCTGGCCGCGGCCTGCGGCGCGCTCCTGCTCGCCTCGGCGTGCGGCATGCTGCCCGATTCGGTGTCCTCGCTGTCGAAGGAGTATCTCGGCGGGCAGATGAAGGTCACCGCGGACTTCGAGAACGTGGCGGGCCTGTACGCGGGCAATGACGTTGCGGTGCTCGGGGTTCCGGTCGGGACCGTCGAAACCGTCACGCCCAAGGGCAGTTACGTCCAGGTCACCATGTCGCTGGACCGGGATGTCAAGATTCCCGCCGACGCGATTGCGGCACTGGTGAATCCGCAGCTGATCACGAATCGTCACGTGGAGCTGGCCCCGGCCTACACCGGCGACGGCCCCACCCTGACCGATGGCGCCTACATTCCGTTGCAGCGCACCAGGGTTCCGGTCGAACTGGATCGCATCCTCGCGACCTTCTCCCAGCTCGGCGAGGCGCTGAAGGGCGACAACACCACCGGCCCGATGGCCAGCCGGGTGCTGTTCCCGCTGCTCAACGGCAATGGCGACAAGCTGCGCGAAACCCTCGACCAGCTGTCCTCGGCCTTCGAGGTGACCTTCGCCAACAAGGACCAGATCTCCAACACCATCATCGAACTCAATGACATCACCCAGGTCATCGCCGCCAACGATCAGACGGTGCGGGACTTCAGCGGGCGGCTCACCGAGCTGGTGAACCTCATGGGCGACCAGGCTCCCGGCATCGACGCGGTGCTGCGGCAGCTCGACGACTTCGTCACCAATACCTCGACCCTGGTGGGGCAGAACAGGGATCAGCTGGCCGGGGCGCTCACCCGCTTCGTGGCCATCACCGATCAGATGCGCGCCAATGCCCGCGGCCTCACCGAGATCGTGGACGTCGGGCCGCTGCTGTTCCAGAACATCGCCAAGGCCACCAGCAAGGAGGATCAGGCACTGCGGTTGCACGGCCTGCTCGACAAGTCGCTGCTCGACGGCGAGATCCTGTCGACCTTCTGCGAGCGCATCCAGATGCGCCTCGATGGCTGCCGCACCGGCAAGGTCCAGGACTTCGGCCCCGACTTCGGCCTCACCGCCGCACTACTGGGAATCGCGAACCTGAAATGAGACTACGCACAACAGCTCTCGGCGGACTGCTCACCGCCGCCACCCTGCTCGCCACCACCGGGTGCGCGGTCACGGTGGACACGCTCCCCATGCCCAAGCCCGGCCTGGGCGCGCCCGGGTACACGATTCACGCGGCCTTCGCCGATGCGCTGAATCTGCCCGACCACGCGCACGTCAAGATCGGCGGCACCGATATCGGCGTGGTCACCAGGATCAAGAGCACGAACTTCATCGGCGACGTGCAGATGCTCATCCGCGACGACATCCGGCTCCCGAAGGGCACCACGGTCGAGCTGCGGCAGGCGACCCCGCTCGGTGACATGTTCGTGGCCATGACGCTGCCCTCCGCGCAGGAGGCCGGGGATCCGCTGCGCGACGGCGACACCATCGGCACCGATCACACCGCGGCGGGCGCGTCGGTGGAGCAGCTCATGATGTCGATCTCGCTGCTGCTCAACGGCGGCGGCATCAATCAGGCCGCCAAGATCACCGGTGAGATGAACTCCATGTTCGCGGGCCGGGCGCCGGAGCTGTCCCATCTGATCACCGAGATGACCGCCGCCATCGCAGCGCTCAATGCCCGCACCGGGGATATCGACCAGGTGCTGGGCGGGATGAACTCGCTCTCGGGCGAATTGGCCCGGCGCAAGGCGCAACTCGGCGCCGCCGCCGACACCTTTCCCGCGCTGATCGCCCTGCTGACCGAGAACAATCAGCAGATCGTGGACCTGCTGTCGAAGGTGGCCACCACCACCGACGCGCTCGGCGACTTCGCCGACACCAGCGGCGGGGATTTCGTGAGCCTGTTCAACAGCATTCAGGCGCTCATGTCCGGATTCGCGCAGAGCGATCAGCTGACCGGGGCGCTGGACGGGCTGCACACCATCTACCCGTCGCTCATGGCCAGCCTGCGCGGACCCGCGCTGGCGGTCGCGGCGACCGTGTCGTATCTGAGCGTCGGCGCGCTCACCGACCCCAGCGGCAGCCGCTGGCCCGAACTCGGCGACGCCGGGCAGTTCATCGGCAGCCTGGCGCAGGTGCTGGAGAAGGTGTTCGGCCGGCTCACCAGCCCACCCGGGCAGCCCGACGCGCAGCCCGGCCCGGCGCAGCAGGGAGGGGATCGATGAATCCGCCACTGTGGCAGTGGGTGGTGCGGCATCGCATCGCCCTCGCGAACATCGGGCTCGTCGTCGTGCTGGTGCTCGGGTCGGGGTATATCGGCGGATATGTGCTGCGGTTCAACCCGATTCCGCACACCTACAAGGTGACCGTCGAGCTGGCTTCCTCGGGCGGGCTGCTGCCCGGCAATGACGCCACCTTCCGGGGCAGCCGGATCGGCAAGGTCACCGACGTGCACGTCGCCGGGGACGGTGTGACCGCGGTCGCCGAGATCGACGACAGCGCCAAGCTTCCCATCGGCGGCACCGTCGCGGTCGGGCGACTCTCGGCGGCCGGCGAGCAGTACCTGGATTTCCGGCCCGACTCCGACACCGGGCCCTATCTGCACGACGGCTCGCTGGTCGAGCGGGCGCGCACCAGCGTGCCCGCGCCGATCCAGTCGGTGTTCACCAATCTCAGCGATCTGATCGGCGGCATGAACCCGGACCGGCTCGACGCCATCATCGACGAGCTCGACAAGGCGCTGACCGGCGGCCCGGATCGGCTGCGCAACATGATCTCCGGCATCAGCCGGGCCATGAACGGGCTCGACGACCTGCTCCCCCAGACCCGCCAGCTCATCGAGAACCTCGAGGTCATCGCGGGCACCACCCAGCACGCCCAGCCCGACCTGGGCACGCTGACCAAGGCGGGCAGCGTGCTGTTCGACCAGTTCGCCTCCGCCGACCAGGAATTGCGCACACTGCTCCAGCACGGGCCGGGACAGCTGGCCACCCTCAGCGGGTTCATCACCCAGACCCAGGACCCGATCACCAATCTGGTGACCAACTTCGTGGCCGTCACCAAGGCCGCCAAGCTGCGCGCTCCGGCCATCGCCGCGCTGTTCCCCGCCCTGCGGGTGGGCACCGAGGCGCTCGGGATCCCCGCGCACGACGGCGCGTACAACACCCTGGTCGACCCCTGGCCCCGGCCGAGTTGCGACTACGACACCATCCCGGTGGTGCCGACCGATGTCCAGGCCGATACCCGGGTCCGGCTCTACAACTACTGCGTCACCTCGAATCCGGCACTACAGATCCGCGGCTCGGCCGACGCGCCACGGCCCGACGTGCCCGACAACGGGGTGACCAAGCCGCCGGGGGCCACCGGCAACGAAATGTCCCAGCCTGTCCCCCGATAGGAGACTTCCCATGAGCGAGAACATGATTCAGCACAATACGGCTGCGGAAGCCGACCGGGCGAGCGCCGAGAACGTCGAAATGAGCACCGACGCCGCGCAAACGAGCGCTGCGACCATCGAACCGGATACCGAGACCGTCAGCGATGCTGCGGACAAGGCCACCGTAGAAGCAGAGCAGGCCGGGCCTGCGGAGACCGAGGCGACGCAGGAGCCCGTCGACGCTCCGAAAGCCGCCGCGCGCCTGAAGAAGTCGCGGCTGCCGCGAGTCTCCGTACCCGCACCGGGCAAGCGCGGCCGCATCGTGGCCCGGGCCGCCGTCGTGCTCGCGCTCGCGGGGTCGATCGGCTCGAGCATCGTCTTCCACCAGCAGGACGCGCACCACCGCGATCTGCTCACCGCCCAGGAGCAGGCCCGGGCCGCGGCCTGCAAGTACGCGCCGCTGCTGGCCACCTACGACGCCAAGAACCTCGACGCCTACTTCACCGCTGTCCTGGACGGCGCGACCGGTGACTGGCGCAAGCAATTCGATTCCACCAGCAAGGATCTGCGGGACGTGCTCACCCAGGGCCAGGTGGTTTCCAAGGCCACCGACGTGCAGTGCGCGGTCCGCACTGCCGACCGCGATTCCGCCCAGGCCATCGTGGTGATCGGGCAGACCATCACCAGCCTCGGCACCCAGGGCAAGCCCGCGCCCGGGCAGCTGTCCATGGTCATGCGGCTGGAGCGGTCCGGCGACCGGTGGCTGGTGAACAAGGTGAATTCGCCGCTGGCACAACAGCCGCAGTCGTGAACCGCGCCACCACGCCCGCCTCCGACCCGGGAGCGCGGGCGGTGCGGCGACGCCCCAAGAACCGGCGGGCCCAGATCGCCGCGGTGTCCGCGGCCGAGTTCGCCGCACTCGGGTATCACCGGGTGAGCATGGAGGATATCGCGGCCCGGCTCGGGATCACCTCCACGGCGCTGTACCGGCACTACCCGAGCAAGTACGCACTGTTCGCGAGCGAACTGCTGCGGCTGGGCGCACTGACCGTGGCCGCGGTGCGCCTGCCGCCGGAGGCCGGGGCCTGGCCCGCCCGGCGGCGGCTCAGGCACGCCATCGACGGGATCATCGCGGGCACCATCGCCAACCGGACCACGGTCGGGCTGGCGCGCTGGGATTTCCGCTACCTCGACGACGCCGACAAGCGCACGGTGGACGGGCATTTCGCGACTGCTCTCACCGCGCTCGGCGGTCTGATGGGTGAGGTGCGGCCCGAGCTGTCCGATCACGAGCGGCGGGTCCGGGCGGTGGGCGTCTTCAGCACCGCGAGCGGCCTGGGCGATCACCGCATCGCCCTCGGCGCGAAAGCCACGGCCGCCCTGCTGAATTCGTCCTGCTGGGCGCTGGTCGAGGCCGATCTGCCCGCGCCCGGACTCCCGGCGGCCGCGCCGCGCGCGGTGGAGGTGCCGCCGATACTCAAGCACGAACTGCTGCTGCATCGGGCGATCCGGCTGTTCTACGAGCGCGGCTACCCGAATGTCAGCGTCGAGGACATCGCCACCGCGGCGGGCCTGCCCTCGCCCTCGGCGGTCTACCGCTACTACCGCGGCAAGAGCGACCTGCTCAATGCCGCGTTCCGCCGGGCCGCCGACCGCATGTCGGCGGTCATCGGCCCGACCCTGGCCGAATCCTCCGGTCCCGCCGACGCTCTGGCCAAACTCGTCGACATGTACGTGGCCGGAGCGTTCGACGAACGCGAACTGATCTTCGTCTACTTCGCCGAATTCGGCCACGTCCCCGACGACGAACTCGCGACACTGCGTGTCGTGCAACGCCTGGTCGTCGCCGAGTGGGCGACCCTGCTGGCTCGGGTCCGCCCCGAGCTCAGTCGCGCCGAGGGGCAGATTCTCGTGCACGCCGCCCTCGGGCTGGTTGTCGACTACGGCCGCGTCTTCGGCGACGACGAGCGAATCTACCCGCGCCGGTGGGTGATCCGCCTCATGGAGTCCGTCCTCTTCGGCCGCGTCGCCCCCTGACATGCCGGGCCACCGGGGATCACCTGGCCTGGGAGGCGGTTCGATCGTGCCAGGCGGCCTTCGCCCCGCTGTCCCCGATGCGATAGACCTGCACGACGGATCCGATGGACACGGCGAGGGCAGCCACCGCGACCATGGCCGCGATCGCCCGGCGACCGGAGACAGCGTCGACCCGCGGCACCCGCCGCCGCAGGAGGTCCCGCGCGCGCTCACTGTGCATCGCCCACCACACGGTGGCGAACACGAACGTCGCCGCCGACCAGACGAGCAGATCGTCACCGAGGTGAGTGTGGATGCGCAACAGCGGATCTCGCGGCGTGCGGTGTTCGAGCCATTCACCGGAGTGGGTGGTCAACGGCACGAACACCAGGGTGAGGAAGGCGACCACCGGCAACAGCACGCCGATCCGGCGCCGCGCCGAGGGCCACAGCACCGCGGCCACGACGAGTAATGCGGTCACCGGCACCAGCACGACCACAGCGTGAACGAACAGAACGTGGGCCGGCAGCCCATTGATGGTCGTGGGTCCCATGATGATCCGCACTCTCCTGTCGTGACGTCGGCGGTGAGCCTACGAGTCCGTACTCGAGGTTTAGCGGAACAGCGCTGAGAGGACGCTGTGATCGATGGCCCGACCCGGTGCGGGCCGCCGCTACGAGACCGGCAGAGCGGACGTCGCGACCACAAGGCCGAGGTCGCCGTCGTAGCGGCGGTAGAGCAGGCGGCCGCGGCCATCCTCGGCGTCGGTGAAGAAGAGGAAGGGCAGGCCGTAGCCGCACAGGCGGAGGGCGGCGGCCGACTCGGTGAGGATGCGGGTCGGGTGGGGGTTCATGGTCAGCGGGAGATGCTCGAAATCGCGAGGCGGGCATGCCCGGCGCTGGCGGGCCATCCGGACGCCCAGGGGCCCGGCCCAATATACGATGGCGTCCTCGCCGGTGTCGAGGTCGGTGAAGAGGTGGGCGTCGTAGTCCAGGGCGTCCATGGTCGCGACGGCGGCCGCCGGGTCGCACCGGTGTGGCACGCAGTGCTTGCGGCGGACGATGGGGCGTTCCGCGCCGACTGTGACCAGTGGCGCGCGGGCCGGGTCGGGCGCCCAGCGCGGGGGTGCTTGCGCCAGTTGGCGATTCAGCGCGCGGCCGAGGCGTTCGGCGGCGAAGCGGACAACGAGAGTGCCGGGGCCGTCGATCTGGCAACGCACCGGATTCCCGGCGACGCACAGGTTGACCTGCGCGACCGACGTGCCGTCGACGCGGGCACCTTGGGTGAGCCGCAGGCGCGCGCTGCCGGCCACGCCGTGGCGGCGCAGTACCTCCGTGAGCTCAGCGCGAGCCCGGTCCATCTCCTGGGTGGAGGCCGTGCCGTCCACGACCACCTCGACGAACGATTCCGGCATGGTGGCGACCTCGTCCGCGTACACGCTGCACGACCTCCTGGTGGTGATCGACCCTGATGTCGACGCGTCCATGTCAGCACCGGGCACTGCGGCGCAAACAGGGCCGAAGGTCCCGGGATCAGGTGGCCAGGCGCACCTTTCGGTGGGTCCCGGATTCCAAGATCGAAGTCCCGGTCCGGTCGGGACTTTCGGCTCTGTCGCGCTCGGGCGCGGCCCGGAACGGTGGGCGGTGGCCGCATGGCCTCCACTCATCGGACAGGAAGGCGGACAGGACTCGTGGCGCGTGAGCTGACGCAGCGGGAGATTCTCGTGGAACTGGAGCCGGTCGCCGGGCAGGCGCTGGACCGGCATCTGTCGGTGTTCAAGGATTGGCATCCGCACGATTACGTGCCCTGGGACGACGGTCGAAATTTCGCGCAGCTCGGTGGAATCGATTGGGATCCGGACCAATCCGGGCTCTCCGAGGTGGCGAAGGCCGCGCTCATCACCAATCTGCTCACCGAGGACAATCTGCCCTCCTATCACCGCGAGATCGCGGAGAACTTCTCCCGCGACGGGGCGTGGGGCACGTGGGTGGGCCGCTGGACCGCGGAGGAGAACCGGCACAGCGTGGTCCTGCGCGACTATCTGGTGGTCACCCGCGGCGTCGATCCGGTTGCGCTGGAGAACGATCGGATGACCCATATGACCAATGGTTTCGCCGCGCCCGTCGATCCGGGCACTGCGGCCGCGCACGCCGGTTTCCTCTACTCGGTGGCCTATGTCAGCTTCCAGGAGCTGGCCACCCGGATCAGCCACCGCAATACCGCCGAGGTCTGCGCGGACCCGGTCGCCGACCGCATCATGCAGCGGCTGGCCCTGGACGAGAACCTGCACATGATC
Source organism: Nocardia sp. NPDC059154 (assembly GCF_042755705.1). Taxonomy (NCBI): domain Bacteria; kingdom Bacillati; phylum Actinomycetota; class Actinomycetes; order Mycobacteriales; family Nocardiaceae; genus Nocardia; species Nocardia sp. NPDC059154. The sequence goes on along the minus strand of NZ_JBHZCS010000029.1, from coordinate 55,149 downwards.
TTCTATCGCACCCTGTGCGGCGCGGCCCTGGACCTCGTGCCCGACCAGGCCATGGCGGCCATCGACCTGATCGTCGAGAACTTCCGCATGCCCGGCACCGGCATGCCCAACTTCCGCCGCCACGGCGTCCTCATGGCCAAGCACGGGATCTACGATCTGCGCCAGCACTACGAGGACGTGCTGATGCCGGTACTGCGGCACTGGAATGTCTTCGGCCGCACCGACTTCGGGCCCCAGGGTGAACAGGCGCGGGAGCGGCTGGCGCGTTACCTCGACAATCTCCACCAGGTGCAGATCCCGCGTTTCGAGGAGCAGCGCGACCGCTCCCTCGCCCGTGAGCGCGCCCGCGTCTGAGCGGACGCGTCAGGCCGGGGTGACGATCTGGATCAGATTCCCGCAAGTGTCGTCGAATACGGCGGTGGTGACGGGTCCCGCCTCCAGCGGCTGCTGCGTGAACGTCACCCCGAGACCGCTCAGCCGCTCGAATTCGGCCCGCACATCCGTCACCTGGAACGAGGCGGCCGGAATGCCGTCATCGACGAGCGCGTCCTTGTACGGCTTGACCGCAGGATGCTCATCCGGTTCGAGCAGCAATTCCGCGCCCTCCGGGTCCTCCGGCGACACCACCGTCAGCCAGCGGGCCCCCGGGCCCAGCGGCACATCATGCTTCTTGGTGAAGCCCAGTACCCCGGTGTAGAAGTCGAGCGCCTTCTGCTGGTCGTCCACGAACACGCTGGTGATGTAAATCCGCACGGCCCTTACCCTTTCCTGTGCACCGGCCACCGTTCCTGAATGGCGGCCAGCGGAGTCGTATCGAGGTGGTGGAACTTGTACCTGCCCTGCTTCCGCGTCTCGACCAGCCCGGCCTCCTCCAGCACGGCCAAATGCTGCGACACGGCCTGCCGCGTCAAACTCAGCTGATGCCGCCCACTGAGCCGAGCACAAATCTCGAACAGCGTCTGCCCGTCCCGCTCGGCCAATTCATCGAGAATGATCCGCCGCGTGGGATCGGCGAGGGCCTTGAAAATATCGCCCACCACCCGACCATAGGCAAGTGACTACTTGCCTGTCAAGAACGCCCCGCCAACCCCGCGATTCAGCCCGGACCAGCAAGAACCGAACGATTCCGGATCAACTGCACGCCGGCGAGGTCTGATTACCCAGCGACAGCATGTTGCACAGCCACTCCTGAGACGCTTCACAGTCGCCGGCGCTACAAACCATCTCCGCCGAAACACATTGCGCCGCAATGTTTGAGGCCGGATTCTCATAGCCGACACGGACGGCCCACACAGTTGCCCGGTACCGCGGAATGACGGTGGCCGAACGGGTTTCACGAGGGTGCGGGCCGGCCGAGGGTTATCGGCGGTGCGGGCGTCAGTCGGCCGCGTGGACGACCATGACCGGGCAGTGGGCGTGCTGCACCAGCGAGTGCGCGGTCGACCCGAGCAGCAAGCCCAGGAATCCCCCACGGCCACGGTTGCCGACCACGACCAGCTGCGCGTGCTTGGACCAATCCTGCAGGTGCGCCGCCGGAGCGGAGAAGTGGACGCGGCGGATCACGGTCACGTCGGGGTACTTCTCCTGCCACCCGGCGAGCCGCTCGGCCAGGACCGACTCTTCGACGGCTTCGACGTCGTCGAGCATCGGAGTCGGATGATCGCCGGCGAATACCCCCGCGCTCCAGTCACTCCAGACGTGCACGGCCACCAGGTCCGCGCCCCGCTCCGACGCCTCGGCGAATGCGGCGGCGATGGCGGGCTCGCTCACCGGGCCGCAATCGACGCCGACCACCACCGGACCGGAATCACGAACGATGTTGTCCACCTGGTGATCCGGGCGCACCACGAACACGGTGCCCGCCGCGTGCGAGGTGACCGACAGCAGCGTCGAGCCCAGATGCGCGAAGGTTCCGGTGGTCCCGGTGGCGCCGAGCACGACGGCGTAGGCGCGGGCGCTGAAGTCGATCAGCAATCCCGCGGCGGAGTCGTTGAACAGGTGCGCCGTCACCTGCAGATCGGGGTGCGCGGACTGTGCGGTCTCGACCGCATGCCGAACCACCTCCCGGCCCTTGGCCTGTGCAGCGTCGATCACCTCGGGTGTCACGACCGCATACGGGCCCATCACGGCACTGGTGCCCACCAGGTCCAGCCCGTGGACGACCTGCAGCATGCGTCCCCGGCGCGCCGCCAGGTCGGCTGCCCAGCGCAGCGCGATGTCCGATCCCGACGACCCGTCCACGCCGACGACCACTCCCGCGGAGACCAGTCGGTGCGGATCGTCGTATTCCTGCTCAGCCATTGCCATCTCCCGGCGGTGCGGTTACCGGGCGGCGGAGCGCCGCCCACCCTCACGGTATGAATCACCGGGGTGCCGACACTGCGGCCGATGGTCATGGGACCAGGGGCCCAAAGACCGCCCCGCCGCGGGCCGATGGTCGCGGGAGGCGATCGGCGGCTATTTGCCGGCGGTCTCGTGCTCGCCGTCGCACCACTGCTCGGCGGGGACGCTGACCTTGACCTGGTCGATGTGCTCGCCGCAGCCGGCCCAGGTGATCTTGCCGCAGTCGCAAGGGGTCGGTTGACACATGATGGTGGTCCTCTCGGGAACGGTGGGGTCGGACGGCGTCGTCGGATCGGCACAATATCCGAGACGCGGCAGCGTGGATGGTAGCCGGAGCGTCGCTCACCGGAGCGGCTCGGCCCCGATCGATTCCCGATCGACCAGCCGGATACCGGTCACCAGCGTCGGCTCGATGGCCACGATGGTGTCCATGTTCCCATCCGCCCAAGGCTTCACCAGCGCATCGTAGCGGGCCACCAGGTCCGGGGCGGTGATGGTCCGCGCGATGCCGGTCACCACCACCGACCAGCCCAGCCGGGTCGTCCGATCGATGTCGTCGGCCTCGTAGGCGACCACCACGTCGGAGTCGGCGCGCACCGTCGAGGTGAGCCGGGAGGTCAGCTGGGTGCGGACGATGACGGTGTCACCGTCGAGGATGTGGTTCACCGGCCGGATCGCCGGCAGCGCATCGCGGGTGAAGACGACGCGGCCGAACGGCACACCGGAAAGCAGGCGCAGGGATTCGGCCCGGGAGAGGTTCACCATGCCGCGCGCGACCTCGTCGGACCGGAAACCTGTCATGCCGCCATCTCCCGTCATCGGTTCACTGCGTGTACCAGCCTCCATGTGACCATCGAATTCCCGCGCCCGACAGGGCCTTAGGTCCTGTCCCCGGCGCGAACGGCGGTTCTACCCATGCCGACAGGACTTTCGCCTCTGTGGCCCGGCCGGCACGCGCCGGAGTCTGAGGGAACACCCTCGACAAGGAGAGACGTGATGACCTATCGAATCGACCTGTGCGAGACAGCGGCGCAGACGGTGATGCGGATCCCCCTCCAGATCCGGCCGGACCGGCTCAGCGACACCATAGCCGCCGGAGTGGAACGCATGACGGAAGTGGCAGCGCGGGCCGGATTGACCGCTTCCGGCGCTCCCACTCTGACCTTTCATCACGAACTCCCCGTCGAGGACACCATCCGGGTCGATTTCGGGCTGCCCATCGAGCCCGCGCCGAATCTCGGGCCCGCGTCCGGGGCGCAACTGGTCGTGATACCGCCGACGCTGGTGGCGCGCACCTGCCATCGCGGCGGCTACCAGGGACTCGACGCCGCCTATCGGGCGCTCGGCGAGTGGGTGCGGCAGTCGGGATGCAAACCGATCGGACCCCCCACCGAGGCGTATCTGATCGGACCCGACGAGGTCAGCGACCCGCGACAGCTGATCACCGAGATCCGGGTGCCGGTCGCGCCCGCGCCCGCGATCACCACGCACATGGACGGAAGCTTCGCCGACGCGGTCGAGCGCACCCGGGAGTCGTTGCGCCGCCAGGGTTTCGGTGTCGTCGCCGAGATCGACCTGCGCGCGATCCTGCGGGAGAGAACGGGTGAGCACCTCGATGACTACCTCGTCCTGGAGGTCTGCCATGCCCGGCTGACCGCTCGAGCCCTCGCCGCCGACCGGCAGGCGGGCCTACTACTACCGTGCCGGGTCGTGCTGCGCGGCGACGACACCGGGGTCGTGGTCGAGGCGGCCGATCCGGAGGTGCAGGCCGGCACACTCGCGCAACCGGCGCTGAACGCCATTGCCGCCGAGGCACATCGGCTGCTCGCAACAGCACTTGACACGCTGCACCATCCGGCAACGGCGGCCGGATGAGCCGATCAGGGCCTTCGCCGTGCCCGCCGCGCCGCAGGCGGAAACCTCCGACGGCCCAAATACACTGTGGGTGAGCGGTACCCCAGATTCACCTACTCCCGACCCAGGACGCCTCCAGATGACTGCCCCCTCCGACGACTCGTACTCGGTGCGAAGCACGTTGTCGCAGTTGCGACTGCGCGAACTGCTGACCGAGGTCAAGGATCGGGTCGATCAGATCATCGACGCCCGCGACCGGATGGACGGCCTCGTCGAGGCCATGCTGTCGGTGACCGCCGGACTGGATCTGGACCAGACGCTGCGCACCATCGTGCGCACCGCCACCAGCCTGGTCGAGGCCCGCTACGGCGCGCTGGGCGTGCGCGGCGTGGACGCGCATCTCACCCAGTTCGTGCACGAGGGCATCGATGACGTGACCGCCGAATCCATCGGCGACCTCCCGGCCGGGCGCGGCGTGCTGGGCCTGCTGTTCCATCAACCCGAGCCGATCCGGCTCGACGACATCGCCAGTCATCCTGCGTCCGTGGGGTTTCCGGCCAATCACCCACCTATGCACACCTTCCTCGGGGTGCCGGTGCGGATTCGGGACGAGATCTTCGGCAACCTGTATCTGACCGAGAAGAAGAACGGGCTGCCCTTCAACGAGGACGACGAGGTGATCGTCCAGGCGCTGGCCGCGGCGGCCGGTATCGCCATCGACAATGCGCGGCTGTACGAGTCGGCCCGCACCCGGCAGGCGTGGATCGAGGCGACCCGCGACACCGCCACCGCGTTCCTGGCCGGGACCGCCGCCGATGACGTGCTCGCGCACGTGGTCGAGCATGTGCGCACGCTGACGCAGGCCGAACGCGCCTTCCTGGCCGTCGACGACGATCCGGATATGCCGGCGGAGGAGGCACGGGAGCTGCGGATCGCACGCTGGTCCGGGCCCGGCGATGGGCCCAGCAGCCCGGTCGCCCGCACCACCGGCACCGCCATCGGGCGCGTGTTCACCGAGGGCACCCCGCTGAGCTTCGACGACGCGGCCGGCATCGATCTCGGCAAGCCGCTGTCGGATCCCGGCCCGACCCTGATCCTCCCGCTGCACGCCCAGGGCGCCACCTTCGGCGTGCTGGTCATCGTCCGCCCCATCTCCGCTCCCCCGTTCTCGGACGAAATCCTGGAATTGGCAGCAGCTTTCACCGAGCAGGCGGCCCTGGCCATCCAGCTGGCCGAGGCCCAGCAGCGGGTGCGCGAACTCGACGTCCTCACCGACCGTGACCGCATTGCCCGCGACCTGCACGACCACGTCATCCAGCGTCTCTTCGCCGCGGGCCTGAGCCTGCAGGGCACCATCGCCCGCACCCGCGCCCCCGAAATCCGCCGCCGCCTCACGGATGTCGTCAACGACCTGCAGGACGTGGTGCAGGAAATCCGCACCTCGATCTTCGACCTGCACGGCGGCAACGGCCAAACCCCCGGCCTGCGTCAACGCCTCGAACAGGTCATCGCCCAGCACACCGCCGACATCGACCTGCGGACCTCACTGCGCACCTCCGGCCCCCTCTCCGTCGTCACCCCCGTCCTGGCCGACCACGCCGAAGCCGTTGTCCGAGAGGCGGTTTCCAACGCCGTCCGCCACGCCAACGCGCACTCCCTCGCCGTCACCCTCGACGTCGCCGACGACCTCACCATCACCGTCTCCGACGACGGCACCGGCATCCCCGACAACATCACCCCCAGCGGCCTCTCCAACCTCGCCCGCAGAGCCCAGGAACTGGGCGGCACCTTCACCATCCTCCCCAACCCCGACGACACGGGCACCCGCCTCCGCTGGTCGGCCCCGCTCCACTGACCGGCCGCTCGGGACCCATCGGTCCGAGGCTTCCTCGGGCGTAACGGTCTTCTGTTCGGTCTTTCTCTGCTAAGACCGGTGGATTGTCGGTGAAAGGTGAATATGTTGTCTCGCTCTGTCATTCGGGTTCGGTCGATTTCGTTGGCGGTGGCTGCGGCGGCGGTTGTCGTGATGGCGCCGGGAGCCGCCGCGCTGCCGACCGGATCGTCCGATCTGCCCACCGGGACGTCCCAGAGTTCGACGGGGACGCCGCCGGTGGCGGGGACGAGTGTCTCGACGGCGTACGGGTCGATCGGGGTATGGATGTTGCAGTCCAATGGGGATGTCGCGGACTGGCTGGGGCAGCAGTATCAGGGCAAGTCGTTGTTCGAGCCCATCGATGTGCTGCTGGTCGATCGGACCTCCACCACGGCCGATGCCGCCACTTCGAAGCTGACGAACCAGCTTTCGGCGGCGGGGTTCCCGGTGCGGTGGCTGCACAGCACGGGATATCAGGGGCGCATCAATGGTCAGTTCTATGCGCAGCAGCCGCCGGACGGCAGTGATTCGGCCTTCTCCGACGCGATCGCGATCGAAACCAATGACCACGGCAGGGTTTTCGGCCCGGCCCCGCTGCCCGGCGGCGGATTCGTGTGGTCGGCGGCTTTCAGTCGCGAGAAGTTCGAAGTGGTGACCCATGCCTACGTGTCCTTCACCCAGGCCCGCGACAATGTCCGCACCGCGGTGCTCGCCAAGGGCGGGACCGATCTCGGGACGGTGCCGCTGGGCAACACGTACAACACCGCCACCGCCTCCACCGGCGATCACGACGGCAACGCTGTGGTCCTCGGGCTGAACTGACCGTCAGCGCCCGGCTTCGGAACCGATCCCGAGCCGGGCGAGTCGGGGCACCTCGCTCGGGACGGCAGATGTGAGGCACATCGCGGCACATACCCCTGGGGGTATGCTAGCTTGGGTTCATACCCCAAGGGGTATCCGCGACGCGGCCGAATCGGACGATGCCGCGCTTCGCCGAAGCAACCGAAGGAGTAGCCATGTCCGCACCGACCGACGTCGCCCACGCCTCGCCGCACGGCAAGGCCGTCCTGAACGAGCTGTCCCCGCTGCACCGGGAGCTGCGGCGCGCGATTCCCGAGGTGTACAAGGGTTTCGGCGAGCTCAGCAAGGCGGCCTTCGCGCCGGGCGCGCTGGATCGCAAGACCAAGGAGCTGATCGCGCTGGCCATCGGGGTGGCCGAGGGCTGCGACGGCTGCATCGCCTCCCACGGTCAGGCCGCGGCGCGCGCCGGTGCGACCAGGCAGGAGGCCGCCGAGGCCATCGGCGTCACCTTCCTCATGCACGGCGGCCCCGCCACCATCCACGGCGCCCGCGCCTACGAGGCGTTCTGCGAATTCGCCGCCGCCATCGAATCCGGCGAATCCCCCGCCTGACCACCCCGGAGAAACGACCCATGTGCCATCCCGCCCGATGCCGGACCTGCGGCAAGACCACCTGGTCCGGCTGCGGCGCCCACGTCGCCCAGGTCCGCGCTGCCGTACCGGCCGACCAGTGGTGCCCGGGCCATCAGGACACCGCCCGCGACAGCTGGATCCGGCGAATCCTCACCCGCTGATCCACCCCGATTCCCGCCCACATGGCCTCCATCGCGTGACCGCGAACCCTTCGGACGGACCGGTCGCCCTATATCGCGAGGTCGCGGCCGCCCACCCGATCACCGACCCGGGATGACCATTGTCCTCGTCGTCGCCGATGGCCGTGACGTGCTCCGGTCAGCCGCCGACCGGCTGCGGGCTGGGCTGGAGTGCCTGCAGTAGAGCGGATTTGATGGGATCTCGAGTCGTGCAGACCAGGGCGAAGGTCGCCTGTCGTACGAGTCTATCCGCGGTCGTGTCGGCGAGCGCTGACCGACTGCCGGCGCACACGACGCCGGCCGCGGCGGCATTCACCGCCGCGTGCGCGATCTCCGCGCGCAGCGCGTGGGTGGCCGCGACGTCACCGATCACCCGGCCGTAGCGTTCCCGCAGACTCGCGAGCTGCCTCGCGTGCGGCTCCGCCTCGGCGCCGAAGTCCTCCAGATAGCGCACACACCGCATCAGCACGCCCAGGACCAGTCCCCCATTGACCCAATCACTGAGCGCGACACCGCCTTCCGGCCCGTCGACGGCGGCCTTCATATCGATCACCCGCGCGTCGCCCACGAAGGCGCCGTCGAAGGTCAGGCTCACCGTGGCGCTGGCGTCCGCGGCGATCAGCGAGAGCCGTTCGGCGCGGATGTTCTCCGCTTCACGCACCGGTATCAGTAGCGTCACCACGGATTCGGTCGCGCCGTCGCGCACGCACGCGGCGGTGGCAATCGCATCGACGTAGCCCCACCCGGTCACGAAGGGCGCCGTGCCGGTGAGCACGTATCCGCCGTCGACCCGTTCGGCGAACAGTGTCGGATCGGTCCGGGCTCCCGCGTAGGAGACACCGCAGCGGTAGGTACCTCTCATCATCTCGGCGAGGTACCGTTCCCGTAGTTCCTGGTTGCCCGTGGCCACGACCGAGCGCAGCGCACCCAGATGCTGCGCCCACACGAATCCCGTTGCCAGGCAACCGCTGATGATGGTCGCCACGGTGTCGATCAGGATTCCCGGTGACATGCCTTCCGACAATGGAAACCCGTAGAACCCCCGCTCCGCGAGCGCGTCGAAGTTAGCGGGCGGAATCAGCCCGCCGCGATCCACCTCCGCGGCCCTGCCCTCGAGCGTCTCAGCAGTCAGCGATTCCGCCTCGCGCACCCAGTCCTTGCCCATGCGAACCCCCTGTCAGGTCCCGATCACCCGCCACCACAACGGGTTTCGAGGAGCGGAGTACCCCCCGCGCGATACTACGTGAGCCCGGGGGCGCACCTGGCACCACGCGAGGGATCTCGCCGTCACACATCGCTGTCGGGATGGCCCGCTACTGCTTGAAGCGGCCGGCGAAGGCGCGGAGGGGGAGGTCGGCACTGGTGATGATGCCCGGTGGGGCGGAGACGACGGCGGGGATGGCGTTGAGGGCGGGGAGGCCGGTGACTGTCATGCCGACCGATGCGAAGGCGGCGGGGTTGGTGAAGTCGGTGCCGGGCTTGGGGAGGACGCGATGTTTGCTCGTGATGCAGGGGTCGCCGGTTATTTTCGTGATGTAGCAGCCCTGGACGTTCCAGTGTGGCTCGGTGTGCGGGGTCATCTGCCATTCGACGTGGACCTCGACCTTCGGCACTCCGGCGACCAGGCCCTGGTACTTGATGTAGTTGGCTCCCAGTGAACCTTTCGGCAGCTGATACCAGCCCAGGTCGATGTCCTTGGTGCAGGCGCCGAGTTCGTAGCCGAAGGTGACCTCGTCGAGTTCCAGACCGAAGCAGTCCGCCATCAGGTGGACGCCGTCGGCGAATACCCGGGTGCCTCGTTCCAGCATGGCCGGGATCGCGGGATCGTCTGCGGGGCGGCCGTATCCGACCATCTGCCACGAGCCGACCGAGTGGTGACAGGAGACGTCCACCGACTCGATCACCGTCACGTTCTCGAGCTCGGCGACATCGCAGCTGTGCACCACGCCCAGGATCTGGGTCAGCCCGGGATTCATGCCGGTGCCGTAGAACGTCGATCCGCCGTGCCGGCAGGCTTGCTCGAGCACCCGGGACGTCGGTTTGCCCGACGGGTGCGGATGATTGCGGTCGCGGTGGTGACCGGTGATCCAATCCGCGGTGGTGACAATGTCGATTCCGGCCTCGAGGACCCGGACATAGAGGTCCTCGTCGGGAAACACACCGTGGAAGGTCACCACATCCGGCCGCGCGGCGATGATGTCGTCGACCGAGCCCGTCGCGAGGATGCCGATGGGCGGGAGCCCGGCCAGCTCACCGGCATCGCGGCCGATCTTTTCCGGTGTGTAGCAGTGCAATCCGATCAGTTCGAGGTCGGGATGGGTGCCGATTCGCTTGATCATCTCGGTGCCGACATTGCCGGTCGCCACCTGGAAGACCCGGATCGGCCGCCGGGGGAACACAGATACCATGGGCGGCATCGCCTTTCGTGTGATCAGGATTGCGGATAGAACTGGGCGGCCCAGGTGCGCAGGGCCATGAATCCGTCGTATTCGGAGCGGGCCAGCGCGGGTGGATCCGAATAGCGCTGGTGTGACCAGATATGCACGTCGGCCAGGAACTGGTCGATCACCGCCCGCATCACCCGTTCGGCCCACGGCGGCGCGGTGGCGCTGTCGTCACCGGGCGGGCGTCCGGCCCACACGGTGAAGCGGACATCGCAGGTGCGGTCGTCGACCGGAGTGACCGCGGAGATGGTGCGATTGTCGATCATGCCCCAGCTCTTGGTCACCGCGACGCCGAGTCCGGCATTGATCGCCTCGACACCGCTGGCCATATCGTCGGCGGTCATCCCGGTGGCGTCACCGAAGGTGACGGTGAAGTCGACATAGGACACCGGGCCGTCGAAGTCGTGGCGGGTGAACTTGGGAACGAACGGAACCTTGTGCACGAACTTGAAATGCGCGAAGTCGACGCCGTTCTCGAGCACGTACTGCGGATGCAGTTCGAGCCGCTCCCGGTAGAGGGTGCCCTGCGGATGGGCCGGGTAGTAGTCGGCCGCGCTGCCGGCGTCGCCGAATCCCGCGAAGACGTCGGGCACATCGAAATACGGTGCGCGACCGTCGATATCGTGCCAGATGTAGATGGATTCGTTGCGCTCGGTGACCGGATACGTGCGCATGCGCCGTCCCCGATTGGGCCTGCTTTCGTAGGGGATGCACACATTGCGGCCCTCGCGGTCCCATTCCCAGCCGTGGAAGGGGCAGACGATGCGCTCACCGTCGACGCGGCCGCCGAATCCGAGGTGCGCACCGAGATGCTCGCAGTAGGCGTCCATCACGGTCACCGTGCCCGCCGCGGAACGCCAGGCGATCAGATCGCGGCCGAAGTACGTCATCCGGTGCACGCCCCCGACGGCGATCTCGGGCGACCAGGCCACCTGGAACCATCCCGTCGGTTTCATCGATAGCGGCGGCTTGACCATGCCTGCTGCCCTCCCACTGCGCACAGAGAGTCGTGTATTCGTTTCTCCGGAAGGGGGCGGGATGCCCTCAGGCCCGGTCCCGGTCCGCTCCGGGTTGTGGCGCGACATAGGTGTCCAGCGCATGCCGCAGCCACCGTTCCCGCGATCGAAACGCCCGCCGGCTCACCTCGGCGCGGGGAACGAGCCGGTCGAAGCCGTGCCAGCAGCCGGGATGGACCTCGAATTCCACCGGCACGCCGCAGGATCGCAGGCCGTTCACGTAGGCGATCGTCTCGTCCCGGAACGGCTCGAGGCCCCCGACATAGGTGAAGGTCGGCGGCAGACCTCGCAGATCACCGGCCCGCGCGGGCGCCGCGTACACCGGAACCCGCTGCGTCCCATGCAGATCCCGCAGATACAGCTGCCACGCCGACGCCAGCGTGACCGAATCGAGCAGCGGCGCGTCATTGTCGCGGGCCGATTCGGTGGACTGCCGGTCGTCCAGCATGGGATAGATCGGCATCTGGAAGGCGATGTTCACCTCGCCACGGTCCCGCGCGAGCAGGGTGAGCGCGGCGGTCAGTCCCCCGCCCGCGCTCTCCCCCGCGACCGCCAGTTGATCCTCGCGGATGCCGAGCCGAATCGCATTGTCGCGCATCCAGATCAACGCGGTGTAGCAGTCGTCGAGGGCCGCGGGATACGGGTGGGCGACGCTGAGCCGATAGTCGGGCGCGACCACCACGCAGCCGGTCCGCTCGGCCAATCGCCGGTAGATCCGCAGGTCCTGTTCCGGTCGCCCGAGGAAGTATCCGCCCCCGTGCAGCCAGAGCAGTCCGGCCGCGGCGGTGGTGGGCGCCGGCGGCGAGTAGACGACCACGCGCAGCCGCGTTCCGTCGCCGCGATCGATTCCGAACTCCTCGACCCGCAGGGTCTTCGGGCGACGGGCCCGCGCGAGCCACAGCAGCCCGGCGACCAGAGCCCCGGCGACGCGAAGCCGCCGTTCACTGTGTCGAGACCCCATGCGCCGCAACCACACACCGGTCGCACGCAGCTGACCGTCCATCATCGCGTCGGTGATCTGCATGCCGACCCTTTCGCAGGTCCAGCGACGCTATCACAGACCTGGAAGCTGATACAGACACTAGTCCAGACTTCGTGGCGTAAGTATCATCCAGACACATGTCCGAACTCGCATCCACCGGTATCGAGGCAACCCGACGGCGACTCACCGAGAAGCAGGCCGACACCGTCGACCGCCTCACCACGGCGGCAGTCGAGGTGTTGTCCCGGGAAGGCTTCTCCGGCACGACGATTCGGCTGGTCGCCGCGGCCGCGGGAGTCGGCACCGCCACCGCCTACACGTACTTCTCGTCCAAGGAGCACCTGATCTCGGAGGTGTTCTGGCGGCGACTGGTCGCGGCTCCGAAGCTGGACACGGACGCAGGGGACCCGGCCACCCGGGTGGTCGCGGTGCTGCGTCAGGTATCCCTGCTGGTGGCCAATGACCCGGCTCTCGCCGGTGCGGTCAGCAATGCACTGCTGGGCGACGATCCCGATGTCCGGCATCTGCGGGTGCGCATCGGCCGCGAGATTCGCGGCCGGCTCGCCGAAGCACTGGGATCCGATGACCCCGAACGGGTTTCGATGCTGGAGCTGCTCTACGCGGGCGCGCTGCTCCAGGCCGGGATGGGCCTGCTCTCCTACGAGCAGGTCGCCGACCTGCTGGAAATGTCGGCGCGCCGACTGCTGGCAGATCCCGCGGCCGAGTGATCGACGGGCAGCGAAACACAGGCCCGGACAGCGCGGCCGCGGATCCGATTCAACGTCCGAAACCGGCCGCGGACCTTGTCGCACGCCGCCGATCATAGTACCGTCCAGACACATGTCCATCACGTGTCTGGACAAGGTTATACGTGGAGGGATTTGCAATGACGCTGGTCAAGCCGCAGCGAGTGTCCGGGGGCGCGGATGAGCACGGACACCTGGAGGAGTTCCGCACCGATCCCATCGCGCTGATGCGGCGGGTGCGCGCCGAATGTGGCGATGTCGGAGCCTTCGAACTCGCGGGGCGCGATGTGATCCTGCTGTCGGGCGCCGAGGCCAACGAGTTCTTCTTCCGCGCCAGCGACGAGGATCTCGATCAGGGTGCGGCCTACCCGTTCATGAAGCCGATCTTCGGCGAGGGCGTGGTCTTCGACGCGCCGCCCGAACGCCGCAAGGAGATGCTGCACAATCAGGCGCTGCGCGCCGACCACATGCGCGGGCACGCGGCCACCATTGCCCGCGAGGTGGATCGCATGCTGGCCCGCTGGACCGATGAGGGCGAGATCGATCTGCTCGAATTCTTCGCCGAGTTGACCATTTACACATCCTCGGCCTGCCTGATCGGCCCTAAATTCCGGGAGCAGCTGGACTCCCGGTTCGCGCATCTCTATCACGAACTCGAGCAGGGCACCGACGCGCTGGCCTACGTCGACCCCTACGCGCCGATCGAGAGCTTCCGCCGCCGCGACGAGGCCCGCGCCGCACTGGTCGAGCTCGTGCAGGCGATCATGGATCAGCGCGAGGCGAATCCGCCGACCGGTAAGGACGATCGCGACATGCTCGACGTCCTGATCTCGGTGAAGGACGAGCACGGCGTGCCGCGTTTCTCGGCCAGCGAGATCACCGGCATCTTCATCTCCATGATGTTCGCCGGGCACCACACCACCTCCGGCACGGCGGCCTGGACCATCATCGAACTGCTGCGTCACCCGGACACGCTGGCCACGGTGGTGACCGAGCTCGACGAGCTGTACGCCGACGGCGCGGAGGTCAGTCACCATGCGCTGCGCCAGATTCCGAATCTGGAGGCCGCGCTCAAGGAGGCGCTGCGCCTGCACCCGCCGCTGATCATCCTCATGCGTATCGCCCGTGCCCGGTTCGAGGTGTGCGGGCATCGGATCGAGGCGGGCGACATGGTGGCCGCCACGCCCGCCATCTCCAACCGGATACCGGAGGACTTCCCGGACCCCGACACCTTCGACCCGGGCCGCTACCTGGATCCGCGGCAGGAGGATCTGGTCAATCGCTGGACCTGGATTCCCTTCGGTGCGGGCCGCCACCGCTGTGTGGGCGCACCGTTCGCGCTCATGCAGCTCAAGGCGATCTTCTCGATCCTGTTGCGGGACTGGGAGTTCGAGCTGGCGCAGCCGTCGGAGACCTATCGCAACGACCACTCCAAGATGGTGGTGCAGTTGCAGCAGCCGTGCCGCGTCCGCTACCGGCGCCGCCGGCGCTGAGTCCGTCCCGGTCCACAATGATGTCGGCCCGTCAGGAGGCAGCTGTGTCCGCGCCGTCCATTCCCCCCGGATTCGATTTCACCGATCCGGCGCTGTGGGAGACCCGCAACCCCGTCGAAGAATTCGCCCGGCTGCGCCGCACCGCCCCGGTGTGGTGGAACCCGCAGACCGATGCCCAGTCCGGCGGATTCCGCGACGGCGGCTACTGGGTGGTCACCAAACACGAGGACATCAAGGAGATCTCGCGCAACGCTGAGCTGTTCTCCGCCCGGTCCAAGGGCGCGGTGATCCGCTTGCCCGGCGAGATCACGCCCGAGCAGATCGAACTCACCGGCGCGCTGCTGTTGAACATGGATCCGCCCAAGCACACCAAGATCCGGCGCATCATCTCGAAGGGCTTCAGCCCGCGCGCGATCGAGGGATTGCGCGGCGCACTGGCCGAGCGGGCGGCCGCAATCGTGCGCGCGGCACGGGAGACCGGCGGTGGCGACTTCGTCGAGCAGGTGGCGTGTGAGCTGCCGTTGCAGGCGATCGCCGAATTGCTGGGCGTGCCACAGGAGGATCGGCGCAAACTGTTCGACTGGTCCAATCAGATGCTCAATTACGACGACCCCGAATACGGGGACAACACCAGCACGACCTCGTCGACCATCGCGTCGATGGAGATCCTCGGCTACGCCTGGACCATGGCCGAGCAGCGTCGCGCCGATCCGCTCGACGATATCGTCAGCCGGCTCGTGCACGCCGATCTCGACGGGGAAGCCCTGGGCTCGGACGAATTCGGTTTCTTCGTCATCCTTCTGGCGGTGGCGGGCAACGAGACCACCCGCAATGCCATCACCCACGGGATGAAGGCATTCATCGACCACCCCGAGCAGTGGAAGCTCTACCGGCGGCAGCGCCCGCGCACCGCTCCCGACGAGATCGTGCGCTGGGCGACGCCGGTGACCGCATTCCAGCGCACCGCCACCGCCGACACCGAACTGGGCGGGCAGCCGATCCGGCGGGGCCAGCGGCTCGGATTGTTCTACAGCTCCGCCAATTTCGACGAGGACGCCTTCGACGACCCGTTCCGATTCGACATTCTCCGCGACCCCAATCCGCACCTGGCCTTCGGCGGCACCGGCGCGCACTACTGTGTCGGCGCGAATCTCGCCCGGCTGGAGATCGATCTCATGTTCAATGCCATCGCCGACGCGATGCCGGACCTGTCCGAGGTCGCCGCGCCCGAGCGGCTGCGGTCGGGGTGGATCAACGGCATCAAGCACTGGCGGGTCCGGTACGAATAGCCGGGCCCACCGTATCGTCGTGCGGATCGCCCGGTGCATACTCGATCGGCGCGGATCGGACGAGAAGCTGTCCCCCGCAATCACATTGGGAGTAGATGATGAAGACCCGCCTGAGCTGCCCCTGCGGCGAATACATTCGCGGCGAGAACGACGACGACCTGGTCGAGAAGACCCAGGCCCACCTCGCCGAGCGGCACCCCGATCACGACTATTCCCGCGACGAGATCCTCTTCCTCGCGTACTGATCGCGCATCCGGGGAAGTAGGTCATCAGGGCCCGGGACCCTGACCAGGCGTGACTCGCCTCCGCCGAGATCCTTCAGAGAGGTCGGCCCGGCTCCGAATGAGCCGGGCTCCCCCACTACTTCGACGGCAAAGCGTTCTGCAGGCCGCCCACGTCGGTGATCTTCCATCCCGAATTGCGGTCGACGGTCAGCGAATACGTGACGGTGGTCTGAGCGCCATCGGGAGTCTGCGCGCTCGTGGACGTCACCGTGAGGTAGGCGTTGACCTTGTAGATTCCGCCGGATTCGGAGATCACGGTGGCGGACAGGGGCGCTGCCTTGGAGGTCCACTGCAGCGGCAGCAGAATCTGTTCGAGTTGCGGTGCGGTGGCGTCGAATTTGGCCGAGAGTTGCGGCGTCGTGCCGGATTGCAGGCGGCCGATCCAGCCCTTCACGTCGTGATAGTCGATGGTGGAGGCGCCCAGCGAGTAGTCCGTCGCGATCTGTTCGGCGTGCCGGTCGTCCGCGGCCTTCCCGTCACGGTCGGCGAGCGTCGACCTGGCCGACCAGTACAGCGATGCGAAGGTCACCGCCACGGCGGTCAGCAGCGCGATACCGGCGCTGACCAGCACCGTCGACAATCGTAGCGACACCGTGCGCGGCGCAGCCGCGCGATCGCCGGAAACTGGTGAACTGCTTTCCGTTTCGGCCGAGGTGGGTGCTTCATCGGTGAGTGCGCTCATGGTTGTGTCCTTCCGCCCGCGCGGCGATGCCCGACGGTGTCTGCGTTCATTTGATGGCGATCCGGAGATGCACTGCGCCGTCCTCGCCGACGCCCTGCAGGGCCTGGTCGATCAGCGCGCTGATATCGATGGCGGGTGCGCGACCGACCACGTCACGCATCGGTTCGAGCACCGGCGCCAGCGGCGCGATGGCGGGACCGATCTTGTCCAGCAGCGCGTTCAGATCGGTGAGGAACGGGACGAGCCCGTCGCCGGTGAAGTAGTCGGGGACCGGCCGGCTTTCGGCCAGCAGTGAGCCCGAGGCGACGATCTGGTTCAGGGTGATGCCGAATTCGCCGAACTTGGGCCCGGCATCGGCGAGCGAGGGACCGAGCCACTCCATATTGCCGCCGATGGCCTGTATGTCGGCGAACAGCTGCCGCAGGGCGGCGGTGCGGCCGAGCAGCGCGGCGGCGAGCAGAGTCGTCGATCGCTGCAGGGTCTGCACGGCCGCGTCCGTTCCGGCCAGCGCAGTGTCGAAGGTGCCGACCAGGCGCGAAATCGACTCGGGATGAACCTGATTCAGTAGTTCCACCACCCGAGTGGACAGAGCCGTGATCGTCAACGGCGTCCTGATCCGGTCGGCCGCGATGATCTGGCCGTTCTGGAGATACGGCCCGGCGGCGGTGCCGGGCGCGAATTCGATGTAGGGCTCACCCAGCGCCGACAGCTGTTCGATGCGCACATCGCTGGCCACGGGGATGCGGTACCGGTCGTCGATGCGCAGCCGAACCAGCACACCGGCAGGCTGCTTGCGGACCGACTCGGCGCGCCCCACCTGGATGCCCGACAGCAGGACCGGCGTATTCGGACCCACACCACCCGAATCGGACAGATGCATCTCGGCGACGATGAACGACCGCCGCGGATCCAGGTGCAGGACGCCCACCGACATGTAGCCGACACCGAGGACCAGCACCGTGGCGATCGCCGAGAGCGACACCGTCGCACGCAGATTCATCGGACCACACCGATCATCCGGAGGGTGTCGAGAATCCGGCCGGTCTGCTCACCGGGTGACATCGCGGAACCAACGGCGGGGTCGACGGCGACCTGGACCATGTCGATCTTCGGGCCTCGGTCGACGAAGGGAATGATCCGGTTCTGGATGAGATCCACCAGCCGCTTCATAGTGGACGGGGAATCGGTGTCGAGCGGGTGCGCACCGAAGAGCACGGGCACCACCGCCCGCACACTGCCATCGAGCGATTGCAGCAGCGGCGCAAGCCATTTCGCCGCGGGTGCGAGCGGGTCCAGCGAGGTGAGCACGAAGATCACGCCGATCTCCGCGTTCACCGCGTCGGTGGTGTGCTGCACGCCGTATGGGGTGAGCAGATCGTCGAACACGGGTGTGTTCTTCTGCAATCCGTCGTCCACCGTCGCCTGCAGGCCGTCGAGCACCGCGTCGATCGAACCCAGGTGATCACCCAGATCCGACAGATCCGAGCCCAGGATTCCGGCGATGCGCGCCGTGTCCGCCGGATCCCTGGGGAGTATCGCGTTCGCCTGGCGGACGATGCTCTGCATATCCGACACCGCACCGCTGCCCACGAATGTGGACAGCCCCGCGAGAATGTCCTCGATGGAGGCCGATTGTGTGGTGTTCGCGAGCGGGATCGTCGCGCCCGCCGCCAGCTCACCCCCGGCCGGCGTGGCCGGTTCGGTGAGCGCGATGTGCACATCGCCGAGCGGGGTGTCCTGCCGCAGTTCCGCGGTGGTGCCCACCGGCAGTCGCACCGAGGTCCGGATCGCGATGTCCGCGATGGCGTATCCCCGCCGGGCGGGCCGGTCCGCAGCAGCGGCCACCGGGTCGACGAGCGTCACCCGGGTCAGCTGTCCGACCCGGACGCCGTCGGCGATCACCTTGGCGCCCTGGGGAAGATTGAGCACATTGGCGAATTCGACCCGCAGCGCATAGGTCGGGCCACCCACTCCGGCGCCGGGGACGGGCAGGTCCGCGGGCTGGAAGCCGCATCCGGCGGCGGAAGCCACGGTGAGAGCTGCGACCACCAACCGCGCCACGCGGCGTGAGGCCCTGCTTGCGCGCCCGGCCGTCATCGCGCGCCCGCCGCAGCGAGCAGCACGGGCAGGGCGGGCACCGTCACCACACCACCGGAGTTCTGGCACCCCTGCCCGGTGAGTGTCCGCACGGCGGAGCAGATCTGATCCGTGTCCTGTTGCGCGAGCACGAGTTTCGGCGGCGCGTAGCCGATGGTCGGCTTGCCGGAGACCGGGTCGACAGCGCTCGCGAACCCGTTCGCCACCGCGGGCGCCATCCGGATCACGTCCGCCAGCGAGCCGACCCCGGACGCGATCAGGTGCGGCAGGTCGGGGATCGAGTCCAGTGCGCGCAGCGCGGGCGAACCCAGCATCATGAGCGCGTCGTTGGCCTGCGGCAGGACCTCCGCCAGCGCGGCGACGAGATCGATGATGGGCGGGAACGCGATCGTGTCGATATCACCGAAGGTCTGCGGCAACCCGGTCACGGTGTCCTGCACCCGATTCCATCCGCCGCGGGCGCGATGCGCGAGTTCGGTGAGCGCGTCCAGCAGCTTGCCGAGATGGCCGATCGCCGCATCGGGCGCCTGCAGCGCCCGGGACAGTGCGAGGAGGGTGGCGTTGATCTGTTCGCCGGTGCCGGCGGTGGCGTTGTCCAGAGCGGCCAGCCCGTCGGCGAGGGCGGTGCGCTGACTCGGGTCCCGAGTGCCGTCGAGCTTGTCGACCAGACCCGCGAGCGCCGCGAATGTCTCCGAAAGGCTCTTGGGTGTGAGGGTTTTGGTGATGCAGTGGTCTGCGTCCCAGCCGGGGCCCGCCGGTTCGGCGCCGATGAGCGCCAGCTTCCGATCGGCGACCAGGGTGTCGCTGACCGTGACCGCCCCGACCTCCGCTGGCAGCGTGCGATCCGCCCGTATCTCGAATCGCACCCGCGCCGAGGTGCCGTCGGGCTGGATGTCGGTGACCCGGCCGACCGGCACGCCCATGATGGTGACCGTGCTGCCCTGGTAGAGGCCGATGCTGTCGGGCATGTCGGCGCAGTAGCCACGCAGCTGCGGATGCGGTCGGCTCAATTTCAGGCCGATGACGGCGGCCAGCACGAGGGTGACGACCACCGTGGCCGACATCAGCCCGCGCGAGGCCAGGATTCTCTTCATCATCAACATCCCCCTCCCGGAACGGGTACGCACACCGCCGCGACCGCGAGCGTGGCGGCGGACTGGTCGACGCTCACGCCGCCGGTGGCGGGCAGCAGCGGAAGCAGACGTTGTTCGAAGCCGCGCAGGGAATCCACCAGTGCGCCCAGCCGGCCGCCGAGTTCGGACAGCTTCGGGATCGCGTCGGCGAGCGGTTGCGCACGCTGTTTCAGCGACTGGTCCCACGCCCGGCCCAGCGGGGTCAGATCGCGCAGCACCGCCGCCAGATCCCGCAGCGCCTGAGCCACCTGCACCTTGTTGTTCTGGACGATCGTCTCGAGGGTGCCCAGCGTGGTCAACAGCCGCGCCACGACATCCGAATTCTGGTTCAGCGCGGTCAGATACTCGTCGGCGAGCGACAGGGTGCGGGAGATGGCGGCGTTCTGCTTGTCCAGAACCCCCACCAGATCCCCGGCCGCACGGACGGCGGCGCGGACCGAGTCCGGGTTCGCGCCGATCGACTGTGCCACGGCGGCGAGATCCTGCCGCAGGACGTCGCCGTCGATCCGCTGGACCGGTTGTATCGCGTCCTGGAAAGCCTGAGTGAGGTTGTAGGGCACGATGACTCGATCAGGCGGAATCACCGATGACCCGAGTGGCTTGCCCCCGGCGGGTTCGACCGCGACGTAATAGCCGCCGACGACCGTGAGCATGCGGATGTCGAGGGTGGTCTGGTCGCCGAGGAACGCCCGCTCCGAGACGGTGAACTCCATGCGGACCCGATCCGCCAGCAGGGTCAGCGATTTCACCTTGCCGACCGGAATGCCCGCGATACGGACATCGTCGCCGGGCCGGACGGCACCGGCCTGGGTCATCTCCGCCGTATAGGTTCGCTCCGGGGAGGTCCCGGAGATGTAGACGGCGCTGATCGCGATCACCAGCACGACCGCCGCGCAGATGCCGGCGATCCCCCACCGCAGGTCGCGGGCGGACTCTCCCACCGGCGTGCGGTGCGGGTCGCGCGGGGTGCGCCGCCGCCACGAAATCACCTGTGGCATAGGACGATCCTTTGTCCGGCGATCAGCATGCGCAGGGGTTCGGGCGCGGGGGCAGCGCCGTGTGAGCAGGTCATGGCGGCATCCGGGCCGGTCGCCGGGACGGCCGCCGTCATCGCCTGGATCAGGCCGGGCAGGCGGTCGAAGACCGCTACCGCCTCCCGAGGATCCGGGAACGCCTGTTTCAGCGCGGCGTCGAGGTCGCGATCGGGGGCGCCGGTGACACCCAGCACCGTCAGCATGCTCCGAAGTGGTTGCAGCACCGGGGGAATCTGGTCGGAGAAGCTGACCAGACCGGGCAGCTTGTCGCTGATGGTGACGAACAGGTCGGTGAGATTCGTCAGCAGTTTCATCGCATTGCCCGATTTGCCGCCGAGGTGATCGGAGATCTGCGACAGGTTGGCCACCAGGGTCGAGAGCACCGCCTGCCGGTCCGAGGCGTAGTGGCTCAGTTTCTCGATGGCCCCCAGCGCCGGTCCGAGCCCGGTCCCGTCACCCTGGATGACGGCGAGCATGCCGGCGCCGAACTGGTTCAGATCCTCCGGTGACAGTTGCGCCAGCACCGGTTGCAGACCCTTGAACAGGGTCGTGATGTCGAAGGCGGGGACGGTCTCGGCGGTGTCGAAGACCATTGCCGGATTCCGGTGTGCGCCGGGCTGATCCGGCTGTTCGATGTCGAGATAGCGGAATCCGGTGAGGTTCTGGTACCGGATGGCGATCTTGCTGTTGGCGAACAGCGGGTGGGCGCGGGTGACGGTGAACCGCACCCGCGCCAGCGTGCCGTCCAGGCCGACGTCGCCGACCTTGCCGACCTGAACGCCGTAGAGGCGCACGTCGTCACCGGGGCGCAGACCGTTCGCGTCGGTGAACAGTGCTGTGTAGGAGTCGGTTTCGCCGCTGACGGGTCGTTCGACGACGCGGAACACGCCCGCCAGCACCACACCCATCAGCGCTGTTGCGAGGGCCACGCGCAGCAGCAGGGCACGGGTGGACATCAGCGGCCTCCCGTCACCGGGTGCGAGCCGAGGACCGCCGCGAGCGGCGTCGCCAAGCCGGGCACGCCCGTCAGTTCCACGGATGCGTTCAGCACCGGTCCGTCCGGTGTGTCGTGGAACGCCGCGCCGAGCCGGGTGAGCAGTTCGGTGAGCTCGCTCGCGGTGCGGTCCGGCGTGCTGATCGACGCGGACACCTGGTCGAGAATCGTTGTGCCGATGGGCAACAGGCCGAAGAAGTAGCGCTGCGAGGTGCCGAGCAGGGTCGTGGCCGTGGGCAGCAGATCGGTGCGGATTCCGGAGAACATGGCGCCGAATCGGGCCAGCTGTTCCGGGGAGACGAGCTGCTTGTTCACATAGCTCGCCTCCAGGACCGCCAGCCCGCCGGTCAGCATGGGCGGCAGTCCCGCCAGTGCCGAACCGAATCGGTCGAACAGCAGCGACGGTGGCAGCTGCTGGGTTTCGGCGAACGCCCGGGCGGTGGCGCCGATCGCCTGCAACAGCGGGGTGAACGCGCTGAGATCGTGTGCGGCGGTGCGCAGCAGCTCGGTCAGTTGCGGTGTGAGCACAGTCCCGGTCAGCTTGCCGGTGAACTTCAGCAGGGTCGCCAGCGTCGCGTCCCGGACCCGATCGGCCGCCCCGGTCAGATCGACGTTCATACCGTCGGTGAGCACCGTGCCGCCCCTCGCCGAGTGCAGGTCCAGAGCGCTGATACCGAACAGGTTGCCCGGCGCGTAGTCGACGGTCACCGCGTCGGTGAGGCCGAACAGCTGAGAACCGGTCAGGCTCAGCATGATTCGCTGGCGACCACGCCCGGCGACGTCGATGGCGCCGACCGATCCGACGCGCACGCCGTCGAGCCGCACGTCGGTCCCTGGCCCGACGCCCGCGCCGACCTGGTTCACCACCAACGCCAGGTGCATGGTGCCGGCCGATGCCGGCTCCGGCCACGCTCGCCACCCAACGCCGGTGCACACGGCGAGCACGAGCGCGCACACGCCGAATATCCGCGCCCGGCGCGGGCCGACTTCGGTTCCGGGCAGTGCATAAGGTGGCATGGCGTCACCCGGTGAAGGAGATGGGCGAGCGGAATCCCCACAGCACGATGGTGGCGACCATGTCGAGGGCGATGATCGACACCAGGCTCGCCCGGATCGCGCGCCCCGAGCCGATCCCGACGCCCTCGGGCCCGCCAGTGGCGAAAAACCCTTGATAGCAGTGGATCAGCACGACCGCCACCGCGAACAGCATGACCTTGATGGTCGCGGCGATCACGTCCCAGCCGGCCACGAACTGATCGAAGTAATGGTTGTAGGTGCCCGAGGGCGTGCTGTGGACGGTGGTCACGATCACCTCGCACGAGAAGTAGCTGAGTATCAGGGCGACGACGAATGCCGGTGCGACGGCGACGATTCCGGCGACGACCCGGGTGGTCACCACGAACGGCACCGACCGGATGCCGAGCGATTCGAGCGCGTCGATCTCCTCGGAGATGCGCATCGAGCCGATCTCCGCGGTCATC
The DNA here is from genome assembly GCF_042755705.1 of Nocardia sp. NPDC059154. Classification (NCBI taxonomy): domain Bacteria; kingdom Bacillati; phylum Actinomycetota; class Actinomycetes; order Mycobacteriales; family Nocardiaceae; genus Nocardia; species Nocardia sp. NPDC059154. Next base: position 31,792 of record NZ_JBHZCS010000029.1, on the reverse strand, counting down.
CGGCACCCGGCCTGCGCCGCGAAGCCGACGCCCGCGGCGATCGGCGCGAGCTCGCGCGTCACCCCAAACGCCGAGATGAGGCCGCTGAGCTGGCCGAGGGATAGCAGATTCAGGGCGCTGAAGGCCTCGATGCCGATGGACGCGCCCATCGCCGCGCCCAGCAGCAGCATCAGCGGCACCACACCGCCGCCGATGATCACCGAGCCGCGTCCCCAGGTCATGTCGGTGATCACCGCGATCGTCTCGCGCCGGTAGTGGACCAGCGTGTACGGCAGCGACGCGAGCACCTGCCAGCCGAAGCCCAGTGCGAAGCCGAGGGATTCGATCGGGCGCAGCGGATGCGCGAGACCGCGGCGGGCCCACCGCAATCCGGCCGGGAGGTAGGACGCCGCCATCACGCCATCCTCACCGGGAAGAACATGGTGACCACCTGTGTGATCACGGTGTTCAGCACCGCGACCGCCGCCACCGACATCACGACCGCGGCATTCACCCCGTCGGCGACACCGCGCGGGCCGCCCTTGGCCTCGAGCCCGCGCTGACAGGCGATCACCACCACCAGCAGCCCGAAGATCAGGGCCTTGGCCAGCGACACCCAGATGTCGATGGGCGTGGTGAAGGCGCCGAACGACTGCCAGTAGCTGCCCGGAGTGACATCGAGCGCGGCCACCGCCACGGCGAATCCCGAGGCGATGCCGATGCACACGATCAGCACATTGAGCAGCGGGGCGACCAGCATCATCGCGGCGATGCGCGGAACGACCAGGCGCTGAATGGGATCCACGCCCATGACCCGCATGGCATCGACCTCCTCGCGAATGGTCCGCGCCCCGAGATCGGCCGCGATCGCGGCCGCACCCGCACCACCGAGCAGCATCGCGGTGGCCATCGGCGCACCCTGCTTGATCACCCCGAGCCCACCGGCCGCGCCGATCATCGAGTCGGCGCCCAGCTGCGAGACGATATTGCCGACCTGCGCGGAGACGATGACCCCGAACGGAATCGCCATCAGCACGCTCGGAATGGCGGTCACCCGGATCAAGAACCAAGCCTGCGTGAGCGTTTCGTGTACTTGGAAGCGCAGCCGGACGACATCGATGACACCGATGCGGATCGCGCCGGCGCCGATCCGCAACGCGCGCCCCAGCGTGGCCAGGCTCGACAGCACGGTCTCGGCGAAGTTCCGGCGCACTACCCGCGCCACGGTCATCCCCTCGGCATCCGGCCGCACCGGCATCTCAGCCGCCGACATCGAACCTCCTCGTACGACCGGTCTTTCAACCCTCGAGGGCAAGTCGGACGCCGCGCGCCGACCCCCTCCCCACGGCCGTGTGATCAACCTCGATCTGTGCGCGGGTGACGCTACCATATGAAATGGACCACATTCCAGACACTGGTCTAGAAATGTGCTCGCTCACCAAGTCAGGCGGATTCTGTCGCTGCGGGACACGCTGCTACGCGAGCGCCTGGTGGATAAAGGCTTGCAGGGCAGCGTCGATGGGATGGGGCTGCGGCGCGATGGCGGGACGGTTCCAGCGTTGGAGGTTCACGGCGGCGGACAGTTGGCGGGTGCCGTCGACACTGGTCATGGAGATAGCGCCGCCACCCCAGACGGAGCCGTCGTGGCCCCAGAAGGTGGCGGGGCCGGGGGCCGGCAGCGTTTGGAGGCCGAGACCGTAGTCGAGGGTCTTTCCCTCGAACGAGATGACCGGAACGGTGCGCTGCATCTCCGCCAGGGCTGGTCGGCTGATGATTTCACCGGCCAGCAGTAGGCCGAAGAAGTGGTTCAGGTCCGTGACGGTGGAGATCAGTGACGCCGCCGGTCCGACCCACGACATGTCGAAAACGCTATAGTCGCGCGGCGGTTCGATCATGCCGAACCACGATTCGTAGTGCAGGGAGTGAGGCCCGTCGATGTGCGGTCCGGCCGGGAGTTCGGTGTCCCGCAGCCCGGCACGCTCGATGATGTCTGCGGTGATGCACTTCTCGGCCGAGGCGCCGGTCACCGACTGCAGAAGTTCGCACAGCAGAAGGTAATTGGTGTTCGAGTAGATCCCGGGGGTGCCACCCGCGGCTCCGGTGGCGGGCGCCGAGACACCCATCTCGATCAGCTCGGTCGGGTGGAAGCGGGTGAATCGGTTGTCGTCCAGGCTGTCCGGCGTCGTCCTCGCCAGGTCCGGAAAGGCCGCGAGTGACGGGTAGGCATGGGGCAGGTATTCGGCGAGGCCGCTGGTGTGGTTGAGCAACATCCGTACCGTGATCGCCGCGCCCCGATCCCCGGGAACAAGACGGGGTAGGTAGCGGCCGATCGGTGCGTCGAGCTCGATCGCACCGTTGTCGACCTGCCGTAGTACGGCGGCGGCGGTGAACGTCTTGGTGATGCTGCCGACGCGGTGGCGCATATCGCTGGTGACGGGTCGGCCGGTTGCGACGTCGGCGACTCCGGCTGCGCCACACCAGATCTGGTCACCGGCGCGGACTTCGGCGAAGATTCCCGGCATGCCCGCACGGTGGACGGCATCCAGGGCGGCCTGCAGCTGCGTGGAATCGAGGGTGGTGGTCACGACCCGTGTCCTCTCGTTGTCGATGTCGGTGGCCACCACTATCGGCCGGGCTACCCGGCCCGGTATTGGAAAAATTCTCCCCAGGCCCGGTACCGGTGCCGGGCGATGGCGGGCAGATAGTGTGCGGTGAGAGCCCTCGGGGTGTCGTTCGCGAAGATCGACACATCCCGGCACAGGTGAGCCTGATCGGTGTACCCGCACTCGGCGGCAACGTCGGCGGCGGGCCGGCCCGCCATCAGTTTGTCGACGGCATACCGGAATCGGGCCAGCATCGCCGCCCGCTTGGGAGTGAGTCCGATCTGGGACTCGAACCTCGACCCCAGCCGCTTGTGACTCCAGCCGAGCGATCGGGCGAGTTCGCCGATCCGCAACCGGCCGTGCGCGGACTCGATTCGAAACCAGGCCTCCAGCACCTCCGGGTCCGGCGACCGATTCGGGGTGTCGCACTGTGCCAGAAACGATTTCGTCAGTGCGAAGCGCTCGCCCCATGCCGGGGCGGAGGCGAGCTGCTCGCGCAGTACCCGAACCCGCGGTCCCCAGAGATCCTCCAGCGCGACAGCGCCGCAGCCCAAATCGATTGGGGGAACACCCAACAGGGAGTACGCCTGTGTCGGCGACAGGCGAATCTCGATACACGCGGCTCGTTCGCTGCGTACTCGCATGGCCGAGAGGGCAAGCCCTGCGGCGAACCCGTCGAGAGATCGCCGGCCGGCGACATCGTCGACCAGGACGGCGCCGGCACCGAAGCCGACCACCACGGTGACCGCCGTCGTCCCGGCAACCCGGAGGTCCAGTCCGGCCCTGCCCATATCGCGATAACCGATCATCGCGCCGCCCGGCCATCCGGCATCGTCCGGACCCGCGAAATCCCACCCCGCACCGGGCTCGTCACCGAAGTCCATGGCTTCCACCCCGTCCAGGCTACAAACCCGGCGGCCTCACCTCGGTGACGCAGGGTGGGCCCAGGTCGGGGCCGCAGGCTCGACGCGGCTGGTCAGCCGGCCCGGCGCATCAGGCCCTGGGCGGAGACGGACGCCACCAGATCACCGGCCTGGGTGAAGATCTGGATGCGACCGTACATCCGGCCGCCACCGGCGAAGGGGCTCTCGCAGTGCAGCAGCAGCCAGTCGTGCATCGTGAACGGCCGATGGAAGGTGACGGTCTGGGTGAGCATCGCGGCCGCGCCGCGGCCGCCGCGGCGCGCGATCTCGGATTTCGGGTACGGGCGCATCGCAACCGGGCCCAGGAAGCCCTCGCTGCCGTGCGCCAGCAACGCGCGACCAAGGCCGGGCAGATCCGGCGCCTTGTCGCAGCGCATCCACACATCCAGGGCCGGCGGTCCCGACAGTTCGGCCGCGAGCGCGTCCGCTCCGCCGAATGTCCGTACCTCCCAGGGCAACAGCGCACACGGCAGCTCTTCGCACTCCTCCGGCCCCGGCAGCCCCTCGGGCAGGTGCGCACCGTGGCTGAGGAAGTCCGGCTCCTCGGCGCTGAGCATCGACAGCACCCGCGCGTGCTCGCGCCCCTCCTGGGAGAACGACACCTGGACCGTCGCCAGCGCCCGCCCCGACTGCACCACCTCGACCGCCACATCGACGTCCCGGTCGGCATACCCACCGCGCGGAAAGACACCGTGCAGCGACTGCACGGCCATGTGCGGCACCGTCCGCTCCGCGGCAACCACGGCCTGCGCGAGCGTCTGACTCCCGAGCGTCGTCGGCAGCGTCGAGGTGACATTGCGAGCACGGAACCGACCCGCCCCGACCTCGGTCAGATCGAGGACATCGAGCAGATCGGCCAGGTCGACCACCGGCCACATATGCGTTCCACCAGCCATTGCGAAATATTTGCACACGCGGCAAGAAGCGCGATCGGCGATTCCCGATGAGCGGCATGGTGAAGTGTTCGAGCCGGTGGCGATCGCGACCGAGGGTCACCCGCGGGGCACGAGGGCCGGGCTCGGTCGTTCACCGTGGGTCGGAGGCGACCGGGTGTACTGTCTTCGTGGTCGATCCAGGCGTGCCCACCGGGACCCGAACGGCCGAATTGTGTTGAATGCTGCCCTGATTGGGGATGAGGTGAGGTCGTCTCGTGTCAATCGTCAGGTCCGGTCCCTCCGGCTGGCGCTGACTGTCGTTGCGATCGTCGGCTCGCTCCTCGGATGCGGATCGCCCTCGGGGACATCACATCCGGCGGAGACGTCGAGCGTTGTCGCCGACGCCGCGGGGTTCGTGCATCCGGGAGTGTTGGAGTCGCGGGGGCAGCTGGATTTCGTGCGGCGGCAGGTGCGGGCGCAGGCGCAGCCGTGGAAGGCGGCCTTCGACGCGATGATGGCGAGCCAGTACGCGGGCCTCGGGTACGTGGCGAAGCCGCGGGCAGTAGTTGATTGCGGACCCTACGACCACCCCGACAACGGGTGCAGTGATGAGCGGCGCGACGCCGACGCCGCCTACACCAGCGCACTGGCGTGGTATCTGACCGGTGACGAGCGCTATGCGCGGAAGTCGATTCAGGTCATGGATGCGTGGTCGGCGACGCTCACCGATCACACCGGCAGCAACGCCCCGCTACAGAGTGGATGGGCGGCCTCGGTGTGGACCCGCGCGGCCGAGATCGTCCGCTACACCTATTCCGGCAGCTGGCCGGATCTGGCTCGATTCCAGGACCTGCTGCGAAACGTATACCTGCCCAAGGTAATCACCGGCTCCACGTCGAACGGCAACTGGGAATTGTCGATGATCGAGGCCACCCAGGGCATCGGCGTCTTCCTCGAAGATCACCACGCCTACGACACGGCGGCAACGATGTACCTCGATCGTGTCCCCGCCTATATCTACCTCACCTCGGACGGTCCACAACCGCGGATCTCGGTCCGCACCCACGCCTCAACCCCGGATCAGATCACCAAATACTGGTGGGGCCAATCGACGCTGGTCGACGGCGTCGCACAGGAAACCTGCCGCGACTTCGCGCACACCGGATACGGCCTGTCAGCGATCGCCCACATCGCCGAAACCAGCCGCATCCAACAACACGACCTCTACCCCCAAGTAGCCGACCGTCTCCGCGCCGCCCTCGAACTGCATTCGAAATACCAACTCGGCCAACCGATGCCGACCTGGCTCTGCGGAGGGCAGTTACAACGCGAACTCGGCCCGGTCACCGAAGTCGCCTACAACGCCCTGCACAACCGAATGCACCTGGACCTCCCCGACACCGAGCACCTCACCGACAAGCAACGCCCAGCCGGGCTGGACATGTTCTCCATGTGGGAAACCCTCACCCACGCCGACAATCCGGGCTGAAGTGCCGGAGGCGACCACGCGGTGAGGGTCGAGTTCGACAGCGTTCGCTCGATATATGTCCGGAGATCCCTTCCAGGAGTGCGATTCTGGCGTCCACGTGACATCCAGGATTCGGGAACAGACCTGACGCACGGCCTGCGGCTCATCGACCAACAGGCGTAATACAGTTCGGCCCGCCATCAGGAATCCACCCGTACCAGTACCCGCCCCGACAGGCGGGGCCAGTGGAAATTCAACTCTCTCAGATCATCTCAGCCCGCGCGGTCCAACCTCCGACGACGCACTTGCATGCGCCGACAGTACACGGCCGCTCAGCGAGCACTGGCTCCGATCGACGGCGATCGCACCGGCCAGCATGGGTGCGTGGAAGATCAACGGACAGAGGCCCTCTGAGCCCGCTGACCAAGGTCGTCAGTGCACGGTGATGCCGATGAGCGAGTCTGCGAGGGGTCGGGATAGCAGGCTCCGATGATGCCTGACCGACCCGGCATATCTGGTAAACGAGCGATCGTTTCCGAACGCCTAGGCAAATGACACCGATGACTCGCGGCGACAGATGGCGTGTTCTTGTATGCCCTGCTGCTGTTCGGGTGTTGGTTCGGGTATCACGCTGGGGGCCTTGGATCTACGATTATTCGACTCGTGTGGCGGAGCCTGAAGGAGGCGGATCGGTGGATCCCATCGTGATGGCGGTCGGGACCGCGTTGGTGAAGGTGATGGCCACCGAAACCTGGAACACGGCCAAGGAGGCCGTCGTGCGCTGGTGGCGCAAGGCCCGGCCCGAGCAGGCCGACCAGGTAGGCAAGGACCTCGACGAGCTGCGCTCCGACGCGGTCGCTGCTGGCGACGACACCTCGACACAGGAAGCGTTGACTGGCGCGTGGCGGCTACGGCTGCACCGGCTACTGAACGAAAACCCTCATCTACGTGGGGGACTCGAACAACTCCTGAGCGATGACCTCCTCCCGCGGTTGAGCGTCGGAGACCAGAGCACCGTCGCGGCGATCACCCAGACCGCCGAAGTGAAAGGCAACCGCAACACCACTGTGCAGGCTGGCCGCGACGCCAACGTCAAGCAACAGCCCCGGTACCCACGTCGTGACTGATCCTGCGGACGAGCCGAGCGACGACGACACCTCCGAGGACACCGATCGTCACGTCGATCCGGTCCCCCGAATTGAACAGCGGGCGACCATCGGCGGGGACCACAACCTGATGGTCCAGGTCGGCGGCGACGCCAATGTCACTGTGCAGCAAGCGACCCCGCCTCCGCGCCCAACTGTGGTCAGTACCCTTCCGGTCGGTCCGCGCACATTCCTGGGCCGTGACAGCGAATTGAGGCGGATCGTAGCAGCGGCGAGTAAGGGGCGGCTCGTGTCGATCCACACCATCGACGGAATGCCCGGCATCGGCAAGACCACTCTCGCCGTCCACGCCGCTCACCAGCTGGCCGAACTGTTTCCCGACGGCCGCTATTTCGTCGAGCTGCATGCTCACACCCAGGGGCAGGCCCCCGCCAATCCCGCCGACGTGCTCGCCCGTCTGCTCACCGACCTCGGGATCGACCCCCAATTCCTGCCCGACACTCTGGAAGGGCTGCGCAACCTTTGGCGCGACCGGCTTACCGACAAGCGGGTATTGATAGTGCTCGACGACGCGGTGGACGCCGATCAGATCGCGCCCCTGATCCCCTCCGGACTCGAATGTCTGACCCTGGTCACCAGCCGCCGCCGTCTGGTCGCGGTGGATCACGCGATGCCGGTACCGTTAGATATCCTCGATCCCGATCCAGCCGCCGCGCTGTTCATTACCGTTGCCCGCCGCACACCAGCCTCCGATATGGAGAGGGCGGCGGTCGATCAGATTACCCGGTCGTGCGGGTTTCTGCCGTTGGCGATCGTGCTGCTGGCCGCGCGCTTGGCACATCACCCTGCCTGGACCATCGAACAAATGGCCGCCGAATTCACCAGCGCGACAGATCGCCTCAGTGAACTGGAGGCTGGGCAGCGGGCTGTGCGGGCCGCGTTCGACCTGTCGTACCGCGACCTTCCAGTCGAGCGGCAGCGACTGTTCCGTCGCCTGGGCCTGCATCCTGGACCCGACACCAACACTGGTGCGGCGGCGGCGCTGGCCGATATCGCGGCCATGACCGCCCGGCGCGAGTTGGACATGCTCTACACCGATCATCTGATCGAGGAGACCATACCGGGGCGCTATCGGCTGCACGACCTGCTGCGCGACTACGCCCATACCCTCACTGTCACCGACCCGGCAGAGGCCAACAACAAGGCAGTGGCTCGGCTACTGGATTATTACCAGCACGGCGCCACCAATGCCGACCGGTGGCTGGGACGCCACACCCGTCCCGTCCCCAGGACACCGACAGTCGAGACCGGCGGTGTCGGGGTACGGGAGTTCGGGGACGAGAATCTGGCGTTGGCGTGGATGCGTGCCGAACGCGCCAACCTGCTGGCCTGCCTGGAGTACACCACTAGCCACGATCCTGCCCGGATGGTCGCATTGACCGACGTGATGGCCGGACTGTTGCAGCGGGAAGGGCCCTGGCCGCTGGCCCGGCGCCTGCACCGGCGCGCCGCACACGAGGCCGAACGCCTCGGTGACCGGCTCGCCTACGCCAACGCCCTCACCAACCTCGGCGGCGTGCTGTGGAGGACTGGGCACTACGGCCAGGCCATCGATCTGCACGAGCAGGCCCTGGACCTCTACCGAGAGATCGACAACCGCCTCGGGGAAGGCAACGCCCTCATCGACCTCGCCATCGTGCGCCAATTCACCGGTGACTACGACCAGTCAATCGTCCTGTATCGGCAGGCCCTGACCCTCTACCGGGAGAGCGGCGAACGCCTCGGAGAAGGCAACGCCCTCACCAACCTCGGCGTCGCGCTCAGGGCGACCGGAGACTACGCGCAGGCCGCAGACCTTTCCAGGCAGGCCCTGGCCGTGTTTCAGGAGATCGACAACCGCCTCGGGGAAGCCCACGCTTTAACCGACCTCGGCAGCGTGTGCATGGCGACCGGGCACTACGTACAGGCCGCAGACCTGCACCAACAGGCCCTGACCCTATTTCGGGAGATCGGCAACCGCCCAGGAGAAGGCAACACTCTCACCAGCCTCGGCGCCGTGCGCATGGCATCCGGTGATTACGACCAGTCCATCGTCCTGTACCAGCAGGCCCTGACCCTCTACCGGGAGAGCGGCGAACGCCTCGGAGAAGGCAACGCCCTCACCAACCTCGCCGGTGTGCGCCGTTTGACCGGGGACTACGTGCAGGCGGCAGACCTTTCCCGGCAGGCCCTGGCCGTGTTGCGGGAGATCGGCAACCGCCCTGGGGAAGCCCGCGTGCTCAATGAGATCGGGACGGCCTCGCTCGACGCCGGTGAACCGATCGAAGCGTTGACAGCCTTTACCGATGCGCTCGGGTTAGCCCGAAAAATCGGAAGCCATCTCGAACAGGCCCGCGCCCTGCACGGCGCCGCCCGCAGTCGGGCCAGCCTCGGCGACACTGCCTCGGCCGTGACCGACCTGCGCACCGCCGTCGACATCTATCGCCGCCTCCGCGTGCCCGAAGCCAACACCGCCGCCACGTATCTCGCCGAGCTCGAATCCCATCCGTCGCCGGACTGAGACCGCCGCTCCCTGCACGGCACCCGATGGGAGGCAAGTTAGCGGAACCGCAACACTGAAGCAGCACCTGTACAGCGGGCGATGGCAAATCATGTCGGCGATCGTTGTGATGCTATTGGTGGTCGGGTTCATATTCGCGCTGTCAAAGTGGGATCCGGACAAGGGTGAAGATGCGCCAGTCGTGCCACTGCCGGCGATCACCTCGCCGTTGCTGCCGTCGCCATCCAGCGAGCCGACTTCGCTAGCGCCTCAAGATTGACCGGAACGTCCGCTCGTGCCGCATACCGTGCGGACCGAACCGGCCAGCGCCGGGCCTCGGAAGATCAACTGGCCGTGCCCATCCGAGGCTGGCGGAACGTCCGCTACTGCGAATGTCGCGCCTTGCTCGGGCTCTTAGTATCGGCTGTTGCGGGGGTCGAGGGACAGATCTGCGAAAAGTCACGCTAAGCGGTTTGGCTATCAGTCCAGCGCGCTACCGCGGATAAATTCCGGAGTCGCTCGCGTGGGCGAGACCTTCGCGCGACGGAATCGCTTGGCAACCCATCTCTGCGGGATCCGGCTCTAATTTAGAGCTACTTTTCGCACCGATGTTCCTTAAACCCCGAGTTCGAGGCGATCCACACCATCGCGCGCGCCCGCGAGGTCGGTTCGGTGCACTCGATCATCGCCACGGCCGAGCTACGCCCGCAGATCGTCGCGGCGATCGAGCGCGGCATGGCCGGACTAGCCTCCTAGCATCGGCTGGGAGTGCTCATGCGATCTCGACACCCGATCGCTTCTCGACGACCCATTCGAGGGCTCGCAGGTCCGCGTCCAGTTTTCGGAACAGCCAATAGGTGGCCACGAACGCGAGCCCGGTGATCCCGCACAACCACAGCACCGAATTCGTGATGCGGACGCGCTCGTCCGGCTCGAGGTAGAGGAATCCGGTCAGCACGGCGACCAGGGGCACCGATGCGGCGATGCCGAGGTAGACCGTGCTTCGTCGGTGCAGTGCCCGGAGGTGGGCGGCATCGCGAACGGTCGTGTGCCCATGGCGCAGGTAGATCGGGTAGACGCAGCGGACGATGTAGAACGTCTGCAGGAAGAACATGTAGGAGACCGCGATCGCGCCGCACACCAGCACCAGCATCGCCGCATGGGCCAACAGCCGCGGCGGACGAGCGGCTATCTCGCCGAGCAGGGCCACCCACACCCCCGCGCCGATCATCCAGAACACCAGGGTGAACATCACGTCGAAGTCGGCCCAGAACAGGGTGCGTGATCGGACGCGGGCCAGCGTCGCCTCGTCGTAGCGTCTGCCCTTGCGCAGGCCGCGTGGCACCGCGATCAGATGCCGGCACAGGTAGACCCAGCTCACGATGGCCAGCGGCCAGGCGATCAGATGGAAAGTGTTCGAGGCTTGGATGAGCTCCGAGTGGACAGCCCCTGACGGGCTCCCTCTGCCGAACTGCAAGCTCTGCCCGTACAGGTAGACCAACGCCGGTCCGACGCCGACCAACGCGATAAGCCACAGGATCGGGACGGGATGGCGCGAAAGCCGTGCCCTCCAACTGTTCTCCGGTGGATAGACGAGGTCACGGGCCCGCTCGTCGAGGCACAGATCGAACTGCAGAGCCAATTCCGATCCGCTGCCGTAGCGGGACTCGCGATCCGGTGACAGGCAGGTCAACAGCACCTGCCGCAGCGCCGCAGGACAATCGGAGGGAACCTCGGACAGATACCGCGCATCGATGGGCCGACGGCGTAATTCGAGCATGCGACCCAGCGACGTCTCCGACATACCGGCGAACTCCTCGTCGGCGAACGGGACGCGTCCGGTGAGCAGCGCCCACAGCATGACGGCCAACGCGTAGATGTCGCTGCGCGTGTCGAGGTCGGCAGCCGTCGCCGGCAGCTCCGGATGACACGCTTCGAGCTGTTCGGGTGACATGTAGGCCAGCGATCCGCCGAAGTACGCCAGCGGGCTGGTACCCCGGATCTGCCGGCTGAAACTGACATTGAAATCGGCGAGCTTGGGTATGCCGTCGGCACTCAGCAACACGTTCGCCGGTTTGATATCGCGATGCAGCACCCCGCGTCCGGCGGCATGCCCGAGCGCATCGGCGAGTCGACGGCCCAGCCAGGCAACCGTTTCCGGCCACGTCATCGCGGCGATCCGGGCCCGCACCGCCGAATCGGTGGCACGAACCTCGCCCTTGTCCTCGAGAACCCCGTCCACGGCATCGAGCAACACCCGCCCACTGCGCGCCTGCACCGGGGTCGATCGCAGCCGATTCAGCACATCGAGCAACGTGCCGCCCGGCAGGTACTGCATGTACAGCAGCTTGAGCTCGCCGTCGGCGATCAGTCGCTGGTCGAAGATCCGCACGATGTACTCGTGGTCCAACTGGGCGAGGGTCTCCGGCTCGGTGCCGTGGTTGTGCGAGATCTTGACCGCGACCAGCCGCTGCATCGAGCGCTGCCGCGCGAGATACACGCGAGCGAACGCACCCTCCCCGATCATCGTCAGCAGGTCGAAGTCCCCGACCCGGTCACCCGGATTGATGGCCCCCAGAGCGACCTGCGCGCTCGGGCGAGCAACCATCGTGCTGCGATATCCGGTGGTATCCAACTGGACCGGAGCCCGGCCGATCCCCGCGGCCGCGGACTCGGCAGCCCCGGGTTCGGTCGGCTCCTCCCCCGCAACCGGCCGCGAGCCGCGACGCAGGGCGTGGTATTCCTCGTAGACCAGGTCCGCAGGAAGTGGGCCGCTCCGCAGCTCGGCGTACTGCTCGCAATACTCGGCGAGGCGCTTGGGAAAGTGATGCCGAACCCACCGGTTCTCGAGGTCGACCTTGATCAGTTCCACCAGCACCGCACGCCGCTCGGTATCGGCGTCGGGCAGGTACGCCGACAGGTCAGGAGGACACCCCGACGCCGCCCACGCCTGCGAAAACCGGGCTACCGCCGCAGCGAGCGCCGTGCGGCTCCGTTCGGCCGGATCGATGATCAGATGCTCGAGGGACTCATGCACCACATCGATACCCCGGAACGCGAATCCCCGAGGTGTGGCCCCACGCGACGATCGACAACCACACCTGAATATCCGACACAGCTTCGGTGCCATCCACCCTGACCGGCACCTCCAAAGCCTATCGCGCAACCATCTAGCACACACCAACACGTGGGGCAGCAACAGCACCGACAGTAAGGCGGCGGACCGCCGAATGGTGCGCGTCCATCAGTGCACGGGAATCAGTCGCCCGGCGGTCGACTACTCGGCACCCAACGTCCTGCATTGGCACATTTCGCGTTGACAGAACCGGCCGGCGCGGGGCGCCGGCGCCCGGAACCTGTTGCGGTGCAGAACGTCCGCTATTGCCGATTCCAGCGCATCTGTTGCATGTTGTCGCAACAACATTTATTGTTGTTGCGACAACATGATGGGAGTGCTCGAGGTGTACGAGATTTCGGCCGAAACGGTGATCCGCGGGGATCTGGCCTGCGTGTGGGCGACGGCCACCGATGTCGAGAATCGACCCGCGTGGGATCCGCACGAGCAGGCGGCCCGGCTGGATGGGGCTTTCGCACCGGGAACGACCGGGTGGTCCAAGCCCCGGGGCGGGCCGGGGGCCGATTGGGTCATCACGATGGCGGAACCGCTATCTCGGTGGGGTTCGCAGAGTGTGCTGCCCGGTGGAAAACTGGTGGGCGAGAACCTGTTCGAGGATCTCGGTGACGGACGCGTCCGCTGCGTCAAAACCGTGCGGGTCACCGGGCCGTTCGAGGTACTGTTCCGCTTCTACTTCGGCAAGCGGATTAGGCGGGACTTCTTCAAGACCTGGGTAGCACTCGAGAACGAGGTCGACCGTCGAACTCGACTCGCCGTCTGAACAGCCGCTAATGCCGCTTCCAGCGCCGTCCGAATCGACTACATGGCCCCTCGGAAGATCAAAGTCCTGAGGTCATCTCGGGACGTTGATCTTCTGCGCGAAGTTCCGCAATTCAGAACAGTCGATCACTCGAATGCTCCGGCACGGGCGCAGTCCGCGTGCATACGAGCTCCTCGTCGGCGATGACATCCTGGATCGCGTCGATCTGGTCTTGAACCGCCTCGGCGCGCGCCACCAGCTCGACCCGGTCGGGCTCGGTGAGGCTCTCGGCTTCGAGCTTCTCGAAAACGCACGAGAGCACTGACCGTAAGTTCTCGAGCTTGCTCTCTGACTCCACGAGACCTCACCCTACGTCCGAACCCAGCGAACATCGGCTCTTGCCGCATACCGTGCTGACCGAACCGGCCAGCGCGGGGCATCGGAAGATCAACGGGCAGAGCGCCGTACGGCCGCCGGAAGTGCGCGCTCATGCCGATGAGCGAGCATTCGGCGGACAACCGGATGCCTCCCGGAGAAGTCGACACTATCGGTCGAAGGTGACCGGAATGTCGATGCGCCACAGGGACACCGTGCGATCGCTGTACACCCACGTATTCGCGGTGAGTTCCACGGTCGACCCCACCCCGGACCGGCGCAGTGCCGCAACCAGTCGTCGAGCGATGCTGTCGCAGACGTTGGGCACATTCGAAAGCGGTATCTCCCACCAGTTGTCGTCCTCCCACTCGTCATCACCGGTTTGGTCGTAGAGCCATGAGCGTGAGATCCCGGCGTGGTCGGCGACGGATTCGAAGGTGATTCGCGCTCCGGCCTGGTCGAGGCCGTGGAGGGCCGCGATGGCCTCGGCGCGGGTGTTTTCGTGCCGTCGCCGGGCCGCGGTGCGCAGGTATTCGGTCTTGTCAGCGTGCATCGGTGCCGGAATCTGTTGTATCCGTGCCCGAAGGCTTGGGCGTAGCTACGGCGACCCGGTGCAGACCTGGGGCGGTCTGGCCGTAGATATGACGGCCTGTGCAGTCCGTGGCTCCTAGGCCGCCCATGGAAATCAGGGCAGCATTCTGAAATCAATCTATTTTAGAGTCCTTGGAACATTGCACCCCCAAGGAGTCCGTAGTTGAAACCCCTTCTGGCCTACCGGCTCCCCACCATCGCGACCGCCTGTGCAGTCGCAGCCATCCTGTACGGCACCGGGGTCGCCACCGCCGCTCCGCTCACCCTCGATCCGGTGGCCACGACAAAAGCTACGGGCTCGGCGGACTCGGGATCGGTCACATCCGGTTCAGCGACGCAGACTCTCGACGCGAATGCGAACACTGGCTCCAGCTCGGCCCAGCTGCTGTGGCGCCAGCTCTGGTGTCAATATTCCGGCGGCGACTGGCACCCAGAAACCGGTTACTGTCAACATTACGACGGCTCCGGGGTGGGCTAGCTCGGGCCGAAGACCTCCCTTTGATCGCGTGTCGGCGCTTATCGCCTTCGGACCCCGGATGCGCCGGGGACGGGGCCGCCATGCGTCCCGGACCCCATCCGGCTTGATCTCGGTCAGTAGCTCACCGCAGTCGACGCCGTGACGGCGGTGATAGTTGCAGAGCGAACCGATCGCAGCCAGCTTCCGGCTGATCGTCGATGCCGAACACGCCGAGCCCGGACTCGGAAACGCCGTCACCTGCGCCGACCGTAGACCCACCCGGATCCGAATCCGATGCGCCGAACAGCCGGAGCATGTCCGGCAGACGTCCGCTACTGCCGCATACCGCGCTGACCGAACCAGCCAGCGCCGGGCACCGAAAGATCAACTGGCCGTGCCGACCCGACGCCAGCGGAACGTCCGCAACTGCCGCATACCGCGCTGACCGAACCGGCCAGCGCGGGGTTGGGGCCCAGCGGCAAGTGCTGCAATGGCAACAGCGTTACGAACCTCAGGTGGGTCGGGCGGCCTCCCAGGCCGCTTCGATCATCCGGAAGATTTCGTCCACCGCGGCCTGCGGATCGGCTGCCTCACGGGCCAGGGAGTATGCGTCGATCACGAACCGCGCGATCGCCTGGTTCGCCGTGCTGGTGGACGGCTGGCCGAGATCCGCGGCGATGGCCGCCGCCAGCGACTTCGCGTGGCGCAGCCGCATCGACTCCTCGTACTCGCGCAGGGCGGGTGTCCGGTCGATCAGATGCCAGATCGGCGCGGCGCCCTCGGCCGCGCAGTGCCGCACCATCGCGTGGATCTCGTGCCGCAGCGCGGGGATCAGTGGCTCGTCCGCCGACCTGCCGGTGACCGCCTGGGTGAGGCGCTGCTCAAAGTTCTCGTCCTGCTCGAAGACCAGGGCCTCTTTCGAGACGAAGTGAGAGAAGACGGTGGTGACGGCCACGTCGGCCTCGGCAGCCACGTCGCGGATGCCCACCGCGTCGTATCCGCGTTCCAGAAACAGTGCGAGCGCGGTGTCGGCGATCTTCTGGCGGGTCGCGGCCTTCTTGCGCTCCCGACGCCCGGTCGGCACGGTCATCGCTTGATGCTATCAGCTGCAAAAATGCATCGGTTTCGAACTCCTAACGGTTAGGTAGGCGACTATAGCGCCACCCGCTACGAAATAACAACCGTTGCAAAAGACTAACCGTTAGTCCTAATGTGAAGACATGAGAGCGATGCGCTTCGCCGAGTACGGCGGCCCGGAAGTCCTGAAACCGGTAGAGGTGGCCGAGCCCCACGCCGGCCCCGGCCAGATACGCATCGCCGTGCGCGCGGCGGGAGTGAACCCGCATGATTGGCGGGTCCGCGAGGGACAGTTCCGGCGGATCCACCCGATCCCGCTGCCCGCCGGCGTCGGACAGGACGCATCGGGCGTGGTGGACGAGATCGGCGACGGCGTAGTCGGGATCGAGGTCGGTGAGCCCGTATTCGGCCGGGGTTCGAACACTTACGCCGAATTCGCCGTCCTGTCCTCCTGGGCGCGCATACCCGAGGGATTGAGCTTCGCCGAAGCGGCGGGGTACCCGTCGGTGGTCGAGACCGCGATACGGATCATCCGTCTGGTCGGCGTCCAGCCGGGACAGACGCTGCTGGTCAGTGGCGCAGCGGGCGGAGTCGGGTCGGCGGTGTTGCAGATCGCCCGCGACCGGGGAATCAAGGTGATCGGCACCGCCGGGGCCGCGAACCAGGACTACGTACGAAGCCTGGGCGCCGTCGCCATCACCTACGACGCAGGTTGGGAGGAGCGAGCACGCCGGCTCGGCACCGTCGACGCCGCCCTCGACCTCAACGGTGCCGGCGTCATCCGCGGACTCCTCGACCTGACCGGAGACCCGGACAAAGTGATCACCATCGCCGACCTCGAGGCGCCGATGCTCGGTATCCGATTCGCCGGTGTCGGCGGCAGCATGCCCGAAGCTCTCGCCGCGACCCTCGACCTCATCGCGCGCGGGAAGCTCCACATCCCGGTCGACCGGTCATATCCCCTCACCGAGGCCGCGTCCGCGCACGCCGACAGCCAGGCCGGACACACCCGCGGACGCCGGGTCCTGCTCGTCTGAACCGATCGTCCCCGAGCCATGGACCCATTTCGGCACCTACGCTCCCTCTGGTCAGGTCGCCGCGCGCGTCGTGCCCCATCGCGATCGACCAGGCGGTCGGTCGGCCATCGGTCATGATCGCGACCCTGCAGCGCGGCGAGGAGAACATCCGGAACTGTCGCATAGCGCGCTGACCGAACCAGCCAGCGCGAGGCGGGCAAAGGTCAACGGGCCGTATCGATCCGAGGCTGACGGAACGTCCGCAACTGCCGATTACGCGATGTTGTGCGACTGCTTTCACGGCAGTGACAGCTTGCTTCCCCCGACGCACCGACGTGGTGTGCAAGGCAGGAGTTCGACAGGCCTACCCCTGGTTAGGCCAGCCGGTGGTGTCCCAGAGGCGGACCAGCCCACTGGCCTCATCCGCAGTTGCCAGGAAGGCGCCGTCAGGACTGAACGCGATCGCGTTGGCGGGTGTGTCCAGCTTCCCGATTTGGGACCCTGTTGTCGGGTTCCAAACTCGCACTCCGGCACTGGACCAGTTATGGTGCCGGGCAGTCGCCAGTAGGTGGCCGTCGGGATGGAAGGCGACCGCATCCATGTGCCCGCGATCTCCTAAGCGTTGGACGCGCTCCCCGAGGGTGTCGATCAACCACGCCCCGGAGTCGCTGGCGACGGCAACGCGACTACCGTCGGGAATGACAGCGAGGCTTCGGACAGGTGGTTGGCCTTCGAGGTGGAGATCGCGGAGATGCTCACCTGTGACTGGATTCCACAGCTGGACAGTCGGATTCCGGCTCTGGGCCCAATCGCTGTGCACGGTCTCGGTGCTGATTGCCAGCGTTTGATCGTCCAGGCCTCGAGCGACGGCCACGACCCGGCCGGCGCAGTCGACGGCCTGCTCATCGGCTGCTTGTTCGCCGGAGGACCGCCCGGTTCGGCTCTCGGTGTCGGTCTTCCCACCGCGAAATTGGGGTCGCCTTTGATGACGTCCCACAACGTACGCCCGTCGACGAGCGTGCGGTCGGCGATGAACGCGACGCCGCAGCCGCGGCGGATATGAGAGCCCAGATCTCGTAGGTGATCGCCGGTGGCGGCGTTCCACACCGCGCCTTGACCCCAACCGTTTGCGGCCAACAATGTGCCGTCGTTACTGAGCGCGATGGCGCCTATCCAGACGGACGTGCGCAGGGTGTACAGGGACCTGCCGGTCTCGAGATTCCACACGACGATCGTGTGGTTGTTCCCATCGCACACCGCGAGCATGGCTCCGTCCGGACTGAACGCGACCGCACGGAAGTCGCCGGCGCAGTGCTCGAAAGCTCGTAGCTCCAAGACAGGTCGTTCGCGGCGCAGCACCGCATTCAACTTCTCTTCGGCAGCGCAGTCGCCGTCGGCGGTCAGCGACCGGAGTTCCGCGGCCTCTTCATAGCGTCCTTGTGCAAGCAGCAGCCCGGCTCGCACCCGCCGGAGCGTCGGGTGAGCGACAGCGCCCAGCAGTTCGATGGCTTCATCCCGAAGGTGTAGTCGCTGCACACGCCATGTGCTCGCGATGTTCACCATGACAGTGTCGAGGTTGTTGTAGCGCGAGCACTCCGGATCGATATCGGTGAGCAGATCGACGGCGGCGGCAAGGCGGGCGGCACCCCACAACTTCAGGGCCGCCCACTCGAGTTCGTTTGTAGCATCGGTGTATCCGGAGGCCGCGAGCTGTCGTAGCAGATCGAACCGCCCTTGGCTGGACAGCCAGCCCGGCACATTGGCCGACCGGTCCCGCTCAGGCAGCCGTTGCAGCTCCGAGATGGCTTCTTCCACTCGGCCCTGTCCGGCGAGCAATCGAGCCAACCGCTTGCAAGCACCCGGATTCCCACCCTCGGCCAGCACTCGCATCTGACTGATGGCCTCCTCGATTCGACCTTGGCGCACCATCCAATTCGCCAGCGCCCGACGGGCATACCGATCTCCGTTGACCGCCCGCGCTTCCACCTCATCAACATGGCCTGCTCGAACCAGACTGGCAGCCAACTGCCGACGCCCTTGCCCGTCACCAGCATCGGCCAGCCGTCGCAATTCGTCGAGTTGGCCCGCCCGCGCCAGTCGGATCGCCGCCTGGCGCAGGCAAGGGCCGTGGCCCGGCATAAGCGCCGGCGCGTTCGAAGCTGAAGAGTCCACCTCGAAGTCCTAGCATCCAATGGCGATTTCGTCCTTCGTGCGTTCGTGCATGGACTGGACCACGACGCCCGCAATCGCCCCAGGCGCGCTCAGAGATGTCAGGTGGAAGATCAACGGGGTCACGGCATCTGGTGCCGACAAAGCGCACCCTCATGCCGATTTTCGTGCGATCAAAGAGCCTTCGTGCGGTCAACGAGTCAGCAGTGGCAGTAACGGCGTCAGATAACAGCGAAGGGCCGTATTCAACTGTCCGGTATTCGAGGATGGTCAGCCGTGCAGGCAGGCGGGGCGGTAGCCGCACCGAGGTACGGTGCGGCTACGCGAAGCGTTCGGGGTGGCGGTTCGCTTCTGACTCCAGCCACGGCACGACGGCCTGGACGAAACTGTCGGGGTTGGTCATGGGGCGGCCGTTCATACACGCGACGAGATGACCGACACCGAGAAGGTCGTCCCAGATGCGGGCGCGGTGAAACATTTCGGTGGGGACGGCACGGCGGACGGTGTCCCACCCGTGCCAGGCCATCATCGCCACGTCGAGGGCAGGGTCGCCGGGCATGGCCAGGTCCCAGTCGAGGATGCCGAGCAACCTACCGTCGGTCGACCAGTGGACGTTGGGGCCACAGAGGTCGCCGTGCACCAAGGCATCGGGGACCGGTTCCAGGGTTAGGGCGGCGTCGAGCCGACGCAGGACCTCGGGCTGCCACCGGACCGGTAGGCGGGGAACGATGTCCGCGGTGATGATCTCCGACCAGTGGCGGCCCTGAGTTCGGCTTTCGAGCACGGCCAACAGACCACTGTCGAGAGGCACGGAGCGGACAGCCGACAGCACCTCGGCGATCTGGGCGACGGAGCCGACACCTTCAGGCAGAGCTTCGCCGTCGATCCACGAGACAGCAACAGCGGCCCGGTCGCCGAACATGGCGACAGAGGTCAACGGCTCCGGAACCCGAAACGGCAGGCCCGCGCGGGCCAACCAACGAAGCACTTCCACCCGCTGTGGCATCGCGGCAGCAGCCAACGGTCGCTTGCTGACCCGGACGGCGGCGACATCGGGGATCAGCAGCACGTCATGGATGTTGCCGTTGGCCGCGAGGACGGCGCGATCGAGGCGGACACCAGGCAGGAGAGCCGCGGCGATCTCCAGCAGGTCATCCACGCGCTTCCCCTTTACAGCGGATCGGTTCGCTGCACCTCCACGCGAAGGCGGACGAAGGTGTCGTTACCCCGGGTGCTGGTCCGGTACTGCGACAACGGTAATGGGCGACCACGACAGGACGAGCAGCTGGTAGCCGAGTCCACCGGAGAACCGGCCAGTGCTGAACGCACTATTCTGCCGCATACCACGCTGACCGAACCGGCCAGCGCCGGGCATCGGAAGATCAACTGGCCGTGCCGATCCGAGGCCGGCTGAACATCCGCTACTGCCGATTTCAGCGCGCGGATGAAGCGTTCGGGTCGGCCGGTCAGTCGGTGCCCTGCCATCCCCTGCGCACCAAGAAGAGATCACCGGCCGCAATCAAGTCCTCCACTGTTGCCGGGGGAAGAACCCGAGCAGATATCCGTCCGCCCCCAACGGGAGCTCGACTAGGAGCACGCCGTGGTGGTCCTGGCTGTGTTCTCCTGCCAGGACCAAGAATCGCTCGATGTCCTCGTCCTAGTCCTCGTCCTCGTCCTCGCGGTGCTCTTCCCACCAATCCCAGGACATCGAGGCAGGGCAGAACTTCAAGGGCTCCAACACATCTCGCGCCATCTCCGGGTCGGTCTCATCGATGTAGCCCATGAGCCTGGCCTCTTCCAGGCCATCGATAAGGCGCGTCCATGCCTGGTTTTCGTCGACCGCAGCTCGCACTCCCGTAGCGAGCATCGGCTCGTTCGAGGCCAGTCGCTCTGCGATCGCGACCAAACTGCTCCGATTCATACCGCGATCACCAATTCCAGACTCGACACCACTTCGGAGGCCATCTCTACCACCGGCAGCTGACAGACAGTCGAAACCAGTGCACACTCAATTGCCGCTGTGCGGGCGGTCCACCGTCGCACGATGGTGGCCTGCCGCTCGGCGGCTCGCCGCCATCGAACCGCGCTCGCCGTGCGGGTGCCGACCGGGTGGACCCGGATCTGCGGCCCAACCGCCGTCAGAGTGTTCGCGTTGTGCAGCGTTAGGCCCACAAGCCCGCGTTGCGCGAACATTCGACCTAGCAGCTCCGTCGGTCCGGTGGGGCGTCCCAATCTCAGTGCGTCCCCTGCTGGCGCAGTCGTCGACGTTGGCTCATGCCGAGTAGCGAAATCGAAGGTGCAGCGAAATCAGAGGGTCGGTAGCCGACCGGACGTGGCAGTGGGATCTGGATTCACGGTTGAGCACAGGCCACGTGGCTGCGGTGCCAGCGGTCGATGGCATCGGCCACGAGCTGCGGGTTGTCGGCCATCGGAAAGTGCAGCCCCCAGGGCACGGTGGCCCTGGTCAGGCGCGGGAACAGTCGCCGCCAACGCCGAACGAAGAAGAAGTAGTCGCCGAGTCGCCCGAATACCGTCATCATCGGCCGGCCAGCCAGCGCGGTGACGGTGCTTTCTGCGCATATGGCGGTGGCGCGGTCGCGGGTCGCGTCGCGAAACATTCGGTGCAAGAACCGGCGGCGGTCGCGGTCGCGCAGACCACGTCGCCACGCAGTCTTACGGGTGCGGTTCCATCGTCTGCCGACACCGAACCTTGTCGCACTCGCCCAGGCGACCAACCCAGGCCATGCGTCGACCTCCCGCATCAGCTCCGAGCCGAAGAATCGCAGTGCGAGCCACAGCATGCCCCGGGGCCGCCAGCCGAAGGTGTTCATGGCCACCAGTGCGGCCACGCGGTCGATTCGATCGTGTACAGCAGCGAGTGTGGCCAGGCCCCCGAGGTCGTGTACGACCAGTGTCACGGCGTTGAGGTCGAGATGGTCGATGAATGCTGTGATCGTGTGCGCGGCCGATGCCAGCGTAGCCACGCCGGGATCGGAGAGTCCTGTTCCAGGCAGATCGAGGGTAACGCACCGGTACCGGTCCTCGAGATGACTGATCAGATCGGCCCACAGCAGCGACCAGAGTCCGGCGTGGACCATGAGCAGGACCGGACGGTCACCGCCGGTATCGGTGTAGACGACGCGGCGCCCGTCGAAGTCGAACGCGTACAGCGGATGGGGCCAATCCTGCGTGGTGAGCCAGTCAGGCCGAACGGGTTTGGTAGTAAGGGTCATATCTCTAAGGACGTGCCGGCGCGGTCGTATGTGACGGTCACATTTCACCAGGCTCATTCGTCGGAGGTATGTATGAGCGACATCATCGAGCAGGCTTGGCACGTGCACCGGCGGCGGGTGCTCGACGTCTCCTACCGCATGCTCGGTACCCTCGTCGACGCCGAAGACGCCGTGCAAGAGACCTTCGCCAAGCTCACCCGCCACGGCTGCGAGGGCATCGACGACATCGAGGGCTGGCTGGTCACCGTTGCGGGCCGAGTCTGCCTCGACCGGCTGCGCGCCGACCGCACCCGGGCCCGCTACGTCGGGCCGTGGCTGCCCGAGCCGCTCGTCGAGCATGCTGGCACCGATCTCGATCCCGCAGATCAGGTCACCCTCGATGACAGCGTGCGCCTGGCGCTTTTGGCGGCGCTGCACGCCCTCAGCCCCGCCGAACGCGTCGCGTTCGTGCTCCACGATGTCTTCGGAGTGAGCTTTGAGGAGATCGCTGGGGTGGTCGGCCGCTCACCGGCCGCGGCCCGGAAACTGGCCAGTCGTGCGCGAGCCGCGCTGCGCGACAACCCTGAGCCGCGGTTCGAGGTCTCACCAGCACAGGCGCGCGCGGTCGCCGAGAGATTTGCACACGCCTGCACCACCGGCGACCTGGCGGCACTGATGGAGGTACTGGCTCACGACGTGGTCGGCGAATTCGACTCCGGCGGGCGAGTCGCCGGCGCCCCCGTCGGACCATTGGTCGGCGCCGAGCTGGTCGGCGTCACGCTCGCCAGAACACTGTTCGGAGCGGGCGCCGACTTCCGGGTCGCATCGGTGAACGGCGAGCCAGGGGTGGTCGTGTCACTCGCGGGCCCCGTTATGGCCGTGATCGCGTTGGAGTCCCATGACAACCACGTGGTCGCGATCCGCGCCATCGGCAATCCCGACAAGCTCGCACGCCTCAACGCTCGCTGAAACGAGACCTTGGTGCCCCACGCCGCAACCTAAGTCGATTCCCTGATCGACAGATTCGGCGCCAAAGTTGGTGCCGCCTACCATGATTGGGACACCTGGGCGCACGAAACCGCAGCGCTTGAGCAATCATTTCAGCCTGCCGCTCGGCGGCTTGGTGCTATCGAACCGCGCTCGCCGCACGGGTGCCGACCGGTTGGACCCGGATCTGCGGCCCAACCACCACCAGGGTGTTCGCGTTGTGGAGCGTTAGGCCCACTGGCTTCGCTATTGTGTGGCATTGCGCGAACACATTGCGGTGATTCGGCGGCGCTTGTTCCGAGGCATCCCAGGTCCTTCAAGGCCCGAACCATTCCGGACAGGGGCCGGTAAACGCTCTATGCCGCATACCGCGCTGACCGAACCGGCCAGCGCGGCACCTCGGAAGATCAATGCGCCGCAGGCATCTCGGACGGCTGCCCGACCGCCGGTAGTGCACAGAAATGCCGAGTTGAGTGTGCTGCGGAGACCGATTGCGACCGATACCGTGAATTTCGTGTACTGGGATCCGCTGCCGACGATCGCTGCTTCGGAGACGTCGCCGACCGCCTACGCCGAAGACACGAGATGTTGGGTCCACCTGGCGAGTACCTGAAAGGTGAGTGGGCACAGCGAGACTGGCGCAATGTTCCCGGTCCGTTCTACAGGGCGAATACTGATTCGTGCTGGACCGGTCGGCTGGTTGCCCCCGATCACATCCTCTACGAAGACGAGTTCGGGAGCGAGGTCGTGTACCGCCAGCCTTACAACCTGCGCGAGACGCAACTGGTGCTGACAGCGGCGGCTTATGACCCTTTCAGCGCCTATGCCTGCGATGGAGACGACCATTGGACGTTAGTCCTGATCCGTGATTGGTGGGCCGAGCGTGGACGCCTGACGGAGTGGATCGGCCGATTCGAGCGTAAATGCTCCAGTAGCAAGCGTGAAGACGAGCGCGAGAACGCAAGGGGGCTTCGAGCGTATCGCTGGTATCTGAACAACGGACTACACGGTTATCTACGGGAGTACGGATTCTGGCTCGAGCATCGACGCGCAGTCACGCCTGCCGATGTACTGCCTGACCTGAGCCTCTAACAGGAGTAGCTCCGGCATCTCTTACTGCCGCCGAGCGATCGTCTCGGCGCGTCCGGGTATCGCGGCGACAGCCAGTGCTGTCGCAGTTGGGCACAACAGATAGACGACCACGCGCCAGGAGATCACGGTCCACCACTGATCGCGGTTGTGCCACAAAACCGCAAGAATTTCCCCGGCTCCAGCCAGTACGAGCACACCGGCGAGCCCACCCAGAAGCGACGCCGCCGCCAACTGTACACGCGGCGCATATCCGGCACCCCAACCCCGAACGCTCGATATATGTTCAGCGATGACCGCTCCGGCACCGATCACACCCGCTGAAAGTCCCGGAAATATCAGGAGAACCAGGATGCTGAACGGCAGTGCAATGACAGTCAGCACTCCCAGGTCTGGTTCCACGATCCACCACGACGCGTAAAAGACGGCAAACGGCACTGCAAATTGCAGAGTTCTCCGGACACTACGTACTCCTGCGCCGGACACCATCGTCCAAGTCCTCACCTATCGAACCGGCCCGACTCGATCCATCCGCCCGAGCGCCTCAGCAGCGGAACCAGCAGCGCCGTAGTGTGTGTTCCCTATCATCGTCGTCCTAGCTGTCCAGCGAGACAACGCGATTCAGACGACTGTGAGCGGACGCACGCCTCACCACACCCAAGGGCCGACGGCAACGGACGAAGCGCCAATCGGTCCGATCAGGGTTGTGGGACCTTCTGGCTAACGCACTCAATTGCCGCGTGGGCGCGCGGTTCGAATCGACCAGGCGGTCGGCCCCGAAGACCAACGGGCCGACCGTTTTTGGTCTCCGCTCCGGCGCCACTGACCAGACCGACCGGTCCACGGCGTGCGCCGGGAGTACTCGCTCATGCCGAGGTGCGGTTGTTCTGCCAATGCCAGGGGCGCCCGCCGCGTCGGGTTCGTGTGTAAGGGCCCGTGGTCGGTCTGCGTTGAATCTGTTCAGTCCCGTGGGGTCAGCAGGACCAGCGGAATTTCGCGAGTGGTGCGCTGCTGATAGGCGGCGTAGCCGTCATATCTCGCGATCACTTTCGGCCATAGCTCGGCCCGTTCCTCCACAGTCGCCATCCGGGCGGTCATGCGTCGACGGGGGCCGCTGCGGAACGACACGTCGACCTCGGGCCGGTCTCGCAGATTCAGATACCACGCCGGGTGGACCGGACCGCCACCGCGGGACGCCACTACGACGATCGTGTCGCCATCGACCAGCGGGGCGGTAAGCATCACCGTGTGCGATCGTCCCGACTTCCGTCCGACCGTGGTCAGTTCCAGCGACGGCATGCCGCTGAAGGAGTTGCCCAACTTCCCGCCGCTCGCCCGGAGCAGGCCGCGGTGCGCGATGTTCATTGCCTTCAAGGCTAGGTTTGGTGGCAAGGGGTCTCCTGTGTCGAGGTTCGGCCGGTCGGAGAGCTCGGCCAGTAAGAATCGAGTACTTGCAGGCGGTCGCCGAGCACACGGCACAAGGCAACCAGGCTGGCCGAGTCGCAGTATTGGATAAACGCGACAACCTGGACTCGGACGCTTCATCCCCGGTCGGCCGGACCAGGAGGAGCGAAGCACAAACGATTGGCGAACACACTCTCATGGACCGAATCCTGGCCGGGACCCGGCCCTGACACCAGTCTTAAGTAGCCGCATACCGCGCTGACCGAACCGGCCAGCGCGGGACATCGGAAGATCAACTGGCCGTGCCGATTCGACGCCGGCGGAACGTCCGCAACTGCCGATTATGTGGTACGAGACCGCAGGCTCGAACAGCCCGGATTGCCAGCAGGCGGCGGGCTTGTTCGGCTGCATCGATGGATTGGGTGCGGGAGTTCTAATCCAGGAGTGGTGCCTGGTGGGGCAAGGCGGAAGCGCTGGTCACCGACCGCGACAAGCGCAGAGTGCGTCGGCTCGGTGAACATGGCGCCCCCGGCCGGCGGGTCCTCGAACTCGGTTCCGGGTACGGCGCCGGCTCCACAACCAACTCTGGCGACGGTAGCGGCAACATCTGCCCGGCTATCGGCCTGGCGCGGGTGCCCGGCGCGGAAGGATCAGTCGTAGTGGACGGGCTGGTGCTCTCCGACAATCGCGCGGACTTCGTAGCGGGTCAGTTCGGCGAGAATGCGATCTCGGTTCGGCCGGGTCGTGGTGTCGGGAAACAACCAGTCGTCGAGTAGCGCGCTGGCGATGATCATGGCCATGGTCGCGGGTGCGGCGACTTCCACGTCGATGTCGTCCCAGCCGCGAGCTTTTCGCTCGGCCAGTGCCTGGGTGACCACATTGTTGATCGTGTCGATGAACGAGGCTTTGACGTTGCCCAGGCTGTCATCGTCGTGCGCATCCGCCGCGATGAGGGTGAGCATAATTCCGCGATGGGTTCGAGTGAAGTCGTAGAGCTGCTGGGTGAATCCGGCAATCAGTTCACGGGTGGGCAGCGTCGATGTGGACGCCCCTTGCCAGTCTCGAACCAGCTCGGCGAGGAACTCCTCGAAGGGGTGTAGCACGGAGTGTTCGAAAAGCTCCGCCTTGCTCGGAAAGTACCGGTACAGCATGGCCTGGGTGGTGTTGGCCTGGGTAGCGATCTGCCGTAGCGACGCCCCGTGGTAGCCGACCTCGATGAACGTTTTACGGGCGGCCTCGATGAGTTCTTGCCGGGCCTGGCCGATGGGACGTCGGGCTCGGCCCCGTGAATCGGGCTCGGCGGTCATGGCCATCAGCCTACCGAACCTTGCGTAGATAGCAGTCGACTTCTATCATTTCGAGGATCTGATCGACTGGTATCGGCAAGGGAGCACAACATTGTCTCAACTCGGGTCGCGGGTCTTGTCTCGGAAAGCGCAGCTGATGTGCGCGTGGACGGGCCCGATCTTCGTTATCGTCTTCATGATCGGATTCCTGCCGATTGCGCACATGTTGCCGGCGCCGAGCCCATCGTGGACCGGCCAGCAGGTCGTGGACTGGTACCGCGACAACCTCACAGGCATCCGGGTCGGCATGGTCATCGACGTCCTGGCGATCGCGCTGCTCGCGCCCTACGGTGCTGTCATCGCTGTGCGCACCCGCAAAACTGAAACCGGCCTGCCGATCTACACCTACATCCAGCTTGCCTGCCTCGGCTGTGGGGTTATGGACGCGATGATGACTCCTCTGGTGTTCTCCTGGGCGGCCTTCCGCCCCGGCGAGATGGACCCCGACATCACCCGCTCCATCAACGACTTCGGCTGGTTCGCCTTCTTGTTCACCTTCCCGCCGTTTACCGTGTGGTGTATCTCGATCGCCTGCGCGATCTTCACCAACCGCAGCGAACATCGGCTGCTGCCGCGCTGGATCGGCTACGTGAACATCTGGGCCGGCCTGCTGTACTTTCCTGCGGCCATGCTGCTGTTCTTCAAGCGCGGAGTCCTCGCGTACAACGGCCTGCTCGCTCTGTACGTCCCGCTCGCGGCATTTCTACTGTGGATGGTGCTCACGACCATCGAACTCGTCAAGACCATCAAGGCCGACACTGGAGGCACGTCGCTCGAACAGGGAGTAGATGCGGTGACTGAAATCGTCACCGCTGGGCGTGGACGAGATCTTGTGTGAGTGATCTGGTGGACTGACAGGGCGGTAGGGCGAAATGCTTTGCCGCCCAAAACCATGACTATGGGACAAGATACCGACGACCAGCACGACGCCGGATGTAGATGCGCTGGCCGAGCACTGCCGGATCGAGCCGATGTCGATTCGATCTCGGATCGCGTTGCCCGACTATCCAACTCGAATCGTCGTCGATCTCGGTAACC
This sequence comes from Nocardia sp. NPDC059154, assembly GCF_042755705.1. NCBI lineage: Bacteria > Bacillati > Actinomycetota > Actinomycetes > Mycobacteriales > Nocardiaceae > Nocardia > Nocardia sp. NPDC059154. The sequence continues at coordinate 3,663 of NZ_JBHZCS010000029.1, read as the reverse complement.
GTCAGCGGGGTCAGACCACCGGTGGTGCGCCGCGGACCTCTCGATACTGGCCATACTTAACTAGAATGAGCGGTAATGCCGCATACGGCGCTGACTGAACCGGCTAGCGCGGGACGACGGAAGATCAACTGGCCGTGCCGATTCGAGAACCGCGGAACGTCCGCAACTGCCGATGATCGGACGTTATCCAAAGTTGATGAGGCGGGTGAATGTGGAGAACGCCAGGAGACTTCGGTGTCACTGTTGTTGATTGCGTACGGTGTTCCCGAGCGCTCGCAGTTGCAGCCAGGTCTGGTCGGCGGTGGAAGCACTGGTGACCGTCTCCAGGTTGTCCTGCTCCCAGGTCCGCGTTCCATCGGTGCGGATGAGCTGCTCATCGAGGTCGCTGTCGTCGGGAACCTCGGAGGTGGCGTCCAGGAAAGCAGTCACGCTGTCCCGCAGCGCAATACCGTCGACAGCGTCGGCCGGTTCGGAGACCGGGCGCACCAGCCGGAGCTCGCCGTCGCCGGATGCGACGACGAATTCACCTGTCGTCGTGGCGGTCAGAGTAGTCACCGGAGAGTCGTTCAGGACGTCGTGGGCGACGGCGGCTGCCTCGTCCACATCGACCTCGATGAGACTCCCAGCGGGCGTACCGATCCACAGCACGCCAGGCCGCGTCCCGAACGCGAGGTTGTGGCGTGACCACGCATCGAACTGCTCGTACCACTCATCCATATATCCGTCGGCCGCGGCTGGACCGGGTTCCCCGAGTACCGTGCCCAAAACGCGCTTCAGCGAGGGAAATTCGAAGACATCCACTCGATTCTCGTAGGCATTGCCACGGATCGCCAAATGCCGCCCGTCCGCACTGAAGATAGGCGTCTCGTAGCCGTCGACATCCAGAATGAGCGCCTGACGAAGGACACACATCGCGTTATCGTCAGCGAGCCGCGCGAAGATCACAACGTTCCCACGTCCAGACGGCTGTGTCGCCATAGGTGGCGGAGTCGGCGCCGATAGACCCCCGATGCACCAGTTCCCGATAATCCCAGACATGAACCGTCGGCCGCTGGGAGTCGATACCGGCGACCAACGAAAGCCGGGGATGACATATGAGGCGCTCAATGACACCCGCGCCACCACCATGCCAATATGCAACCGTCTCAACCGCATTCACCCCAATACCGTAGCTCTGCCCACTGTCACCAACTTGATTGGTTCTCGCCGGTCACCATGTGTTCGCCGCGGATGGTGAGATCATCTGAGACTGCTCTGCAATGCCGCTGACCACGCTGACAGAACCGGCCAGCGCGGCACCACGGAAGATCTACGGGCCGTGGACATCTGGCGCCAGCCGAACGCGCGCTACTGCCGATGAGCACTGCTTTCGCACGGCTCGTTATGAATCCTCGTGTGCACCTGGTGGAAAGTAGCGCTTCGGGTCGCGATCGAAGCCGATCCATCCTTCCGTATCCATCGTGACCGGTACCAGTTGGCCAGTCGACGTGACCAGCCAAGCCAGCACGGGCTCGATCGGTGGTTCGGGATCATTCAGCCCGTGTACTCGATCGCGTGCGTGCCAGCCATTACCAGGCAGGGCAGTAACTACTCGACTCCCCTGTTCGAGGCGTACAAAGTCGGAGTAGTCCGTGACCGGCCGCCGCGTACCCGTTTCAGGGTCAACACAACGGCGGTTCCGGTCGCCGGATCCCAGCCATCGACCTCACGCGTGCGTGCGATCTGAGTGTCGGTGCCGCTGAAGATGGCGACCCAGCCGGTATGCGTGAAGTAATCAGATACCTGCATGCGCAACATCATTCCCCTACGCCACCGCTCATGACAGGCTGCGCGCCGAACCTCCTGTCTTGCCGCGACCCGGGCGGTTCGAAGGGGCTGGCGCGAGAAGTCTTGTGCACCAGTGCGGGTGAGGTTTGGAGTTCGATGGCCTGCGTGCCCATGAGAATAGGGGCGCAACGGTTTTCGCCTCGGACGCGAAAGACACGGTAGTGCCGGATGGAAGAACATCCGGCCGAACGAGCGGACGCCGACGTGGCGGAGCGCTGTCCGATACATCGAATTGGGGGGAACCTCATGACTGCCTTTGCCACGGCCACCCGTAAAGCGGCCGTCGCCATGATTGCGATCGCGGCGGCGCTCTTCATCCCCTTGGCAGGCGCGGGTGCCGCCAATGCCAGCGGGGTCAATGCCGAGATCAAGTTCGCGCTCGGCACCGACCACGGCGCCGTGGACGGTTACATCAACCGCGGATACTCCGACACCTGGCACTTCGACGCCCGCGCCGGTCAGCAGCTGAGCACCGACATCACCTCGCACTACACCTCCGCCTCAGGAACCGCTGTCTACACGCTCACCTCACCCGACGGCCAGCAGCTGGCCGTCGACACCACCGGAACCCAGCTCTACCTCCCGGCCACGGGCACCTATTACCTGACCATTACCTCGCCCGAGCACGACGCCTCGTACACGCTGAACCTCCAGATCGACTGAGCATCCCTGGTTACGGGTACGAGCGGAGGTCGAGAATCGATCGATTCTCGACCTCCGCTCGTGCGTTCCCGCGCTGTTCGGCTCGAGCTGCGCAGGCAGTCGAAGATCAGCCGGCCGTCGTGATTCGAGGCTGGCCGAACGCACCCTCATGCCGCATGCCGCGCTGACCGAACCGGCCAGCGTGGCACGGCGGAAGATCAACGGGCCGTTGCCGATCCGAGGCTCGCCAGTATCCGCACATGCCGAATTGAGGGCCCGTCGATGTTGGCAAGTCGCTCGAGGACGGGAATGGTCTCACCGGAGGGCGATGAACTCCTCGACTACCGTCGTCAGGGAAGCGGGTTCCTGCAGCATCGGCAAGTGCCCTGTGGGAATCTCACGGTGAAAGCCGATGCCGAGTTCGGCTGCATTCTTGCGTTGCAGCATTTCGGGGAGCTGTCGGTCGGCGGTTGTCGCGACATATCCGGTGCGCGTCGGAAACGTTCGTCGTGACACCCTATCCCGGTAGAGGTGCTGCGATTCCGGCTCGAACTCTGCTACGACGTGCGCGATGTCGTCCTCTTCGAGGCCAGCGCACAACACTGTGCGGATCGCCTTCTCCGGCGGCCGTGTTCCGACAATCCGCATGATGAGCCCTGTGAAAACGCGCTGCGGCGCAGGCAATGCCGCCAGGAATGAGGTTCCAGCGGCGGGAAAGGTCGCTGCGATGCCGAGCAATCGGTCGATGCGCTCCGGTGCGGTGGCTGTGATCTCACTGGCCACGACACCGCCGATCGAGTGAGCCACGATCGTGAACAGGCCATTCGGTGCCTGCGCCAGAGCGGTGTCGACGTAGTCGCGCAGGGTTGCGTCGACCCGTTTCGGGTAAGCCGCTACGACCGACTCGACGGGCAAGGAGGCCCGCACTTCGTCCCAGATCCAGGCCGGAAGCCCTGCGCCACTGAGAAACAGGATCGGCGTCGTTGGTGGGTCCGTCTCCATGAGCTTTCCTTTGCAGGCTCGGGTGCGTCCGTAACGGTGAATAGGGGTCCGACATAATTGGCGTCCGTGCCGGCCGGTTCCAGTAGGTGATTTCGGCGCGGAACCGCATGACGCCACTGGCCGCAAATTCGTGGGTGTCGGCGGCCTTCGCCAATGGGTAGGTCTAGATCATCGGTGTCGCCGTGCCGGTGC